>NZ_CP159815.1:666170-999255 GCF_047722515.1 Candidatus Pelagibacter sp. Uisw_127 | reverse complement strand
TTAGTACATCAACAATGTGAGGTGATCCTCCACTAACCTTGTTTATTGTTTTGCACTTTATTCCATGTTTACGAATGTAGTCGGCAGTTCCACCCGTAGCACATAAAGTAAAATTTAATTTTATTAATTGTTTTGCTAAATCTACACCTTCATCTTTATGACCATCTTTGAGAGAGATAAATGCTAAACCTTTTATTGGTAATGAGTTTGAAGCAGCAATTTGGCTTTTTGCATAAGCCATACCAAAGTCTTTATCAAATCCCATAACTTCACCTGTTGATTTCATCTCAGGCCCTAACAATAAGTCACTATTTGGGAATTTATTGAAAGGAAATACAGCCTCTTTAACTGCAAATAAATTTTTATTTTTACCCTTTAAATTAAATTTAGATAATTTTTCACCGGTCATTACACGTGATGCAATTTTAGCAAGAGGAAGACCTTTAGCTTTAGATACAAAAGGAACCGTTCTACTTGCTCTTGGATTTACTTCAATTACATAAATTTCATCATTTTTAATAGCAAATTGAATGTTCATAAAACCTTTAACATTTAATGCTAAAGCTAATTTTTTTGTTTGAGCTTCTATTTCAGTTATCAGCTTTGGTTTAATAGATATAGGAGGTAAGGAACATGCGGAATCCCCTGAGTGAATACCCGCTTCTTCAATATGTTGCATGATACCTGCAACAAATACTTCTTTGCCATCAGATATTGCATCAACATCTACTTCCATAGCGTGACTAATAAACTTATCTATTAATATTGGATTATCTTCTGCAGCTTTAAATGCCTCTTCTACAAAGTTTTTTAATTGGCTTTTCTCATGAACAATTTCCATCGCTCTTCCGCCTAACACATAAGAAGGTCTCACCATTAATGGCAGACCAATTTTTTCAGCAATTTGAATGGCTTGCTTGTAAGTTTTAGCAATACCACTTTCAGCTTGTTTTAATTTTAATCTATCAAGTAATTTTCTAAATCTATCTCTATCTTCAGCAAGATCTATTGAGGTGTACTGCGTTCCAAGAATTGGAAGTTTGTTATCATGTAAAAACTTTGCAAGTCTTATAGGAGTTTGTCCACCAAACTGAGCAATGATCCCTACAAGGTTTCCTTTTTGCTGTTCTTTTTTAATAATATTATAAACATACTCTTCTTTAAGAGGTTCAAAATAAAGCCTATCACTTGTGTCGTAGTCTGTTGAAACTGTTTCAGGATTACAGTTAATCATTATAGTTTCAAAACCACTATCTTTAAGAGCATAACTTGCTTGGCAACAACAGTAATCAAACTCAATACCTTGGCCTATACGGTTTGGTCCACCACCTAAAATTATGATTTTTTTTCTTGAAGAAGGTTCTGCTTCACACTCTGAATTCAAAGCATAATTTCTTTGATATGTTGAGTACATATAAGGTGTGAAAGATTTAAATTCAGCAGCACAGGTGTCTACTTTTTTGTAAACTGGTAATACTTTTAAAGCAGTTCTTTTTTTTCTAACAAGGTCTTCAGGAATTTTAGTGATTTCAGATAGTTTTTTATCAGAAAAACCTATTGATTTAATTCTATTAAATTCATTATAATCTTTAGGAAGACCTCTTTTTTGTATTTTATTTTCTTCGTCAACAATTTCTTTTATTTGCTCTAAGAACCAAGGATCAATTTTGCAAAGTTGGTGAATTCTTTTAATGTTTATTTTTTTTCTAAACGCTTCAGCAGCTAATAATATTCTATTTGGAATATTTTTTTTCAATTCTTTTTCTATTTCTTTTTTGCTAAGTGGAAAAATTCGATCTAAGCCTGAAAAACCAATTTCAAGAGAAACCAATGCTTTTTGAAGAGATTCTTTAAAGTTTCTACCAATTGCCATTGCTTCACCAACTGATTTCATTGAAGTTCCAAGAATTGCCTCAGAAGTAGAGAATTTTTCAAAGGTAAACCTTGGTATTTTCGTTACCACATAATCAATACTAGGTTCAAAAGAAGCAGGTGTTGTTTTGGTAATTTCATTTTTTAATTCATCAAGTGTGTAGCCAACAGCTAGTTTTGCTGCAACTTTTGCAATTGGAAACCCTGTTGCTTTAGAGGCAAGGGCAGATGAACGTGACACTCTTGGGTTCATTTCAATGATAACCATTCTGCCATCTTTGGGATTGATTGCAAATTGAACATTTGACCCACCTGTTTCTACTCCAATTTTTCTAAGACAAGCAATTGATGCATTTCTCATAACTTGGTATTCTTTATCCGTAAGTGTTAGGGCAGGCGCAACTGTAATTGAATCTCCAGTGTGAATTCCCATTGGGTCTATGTTTTCTATAGAACAAATAATAATACAGTTGTCTTTTTTATCTCTAACAACTTCCATTTCAAATTCTTTCCAACCCTCAAGGCATTCTTCAATTAAAATTTGGCTAACAGGGGATTCGTGTAAACCATCTTTAACTATTTTAAGATATTCTTTTTCAGTTTTGGCAATTCCTCCACCCAAACCACCCAAAGTAAATGCAGGTCTAATGATTGCTGGTAATCCAATTTGTTTTAAAGCTTTTGCTGCATCTCTAATATGATTTACCACTTTAGATTTTGGTAAGTCCAAACCAATATCTAACATGTTTTTTCTGAATTTTTTTCTATCTTCTGCATTAGAGATTGCTTTAGAATTTGCACCAATTAGCTCAATCTTGTATTTTTTAAGAATTCCATTTTTCTCTGCTTCCATTGCTAAATTCAAAGCAGTTTGGCCACCCATTGTTGGTAAAATTGCATCTGGTTTCTCTTTTTTTACAATTTTCTCTAATACTTCTAAAGTTATGGGTTCAATATAAGTTTTATCCGCAACACCAGGGTCTGTCATGATAGTTGCTGGATTAGAGTTAATCAAAACAACTTTATAGCCTTCATCTTTAAGAGCTTTACAGGCTTGTGTCCCTGAGTAGTCAAACTCACAGGCTTGGCCTATTATAATTGGTCCAGCACCAACGACTAATATAGTTTTAAGATCTTTTCTTTTTGGCATTTTTTTTTATGTTGTTAATAAATTCTTCAAATAAGTAAACACTATCTTGCGGTCCTGGATTTGATTCAGGGTGATATTGAACAGAAAAAACAGGTTTATTTTTTAATCTAATTCCTTCAATGCAATTATCAAATAAAGATTTATGAGTTACTTCAATATTTTTTGGTAATGTTGCTCTTACAATTTCAAAGCCATGGTTTTGGCTTGTGATTTCGACATTGTCTTTAACTAAGTTTTTAACTGGATGATTAGCACCTCTATGACCTAGTTTCATTTTTTTAGTTTTTGCACCAAGTGCTAAGGCTAGAATTTGATGACCAAGACAAATACCAAAAATAGGTAAATTATTTTTGATTAATTCTTTAATGATTTCAATTGCATATTTTCCAGTTGCAGCAGGGTCACCAGGGCCATTTGATAAAAAGATCCCATTTGGCTTTAATTTAAGGATGTCTTTTGCACTCATTTTGCATGAAACCACTGTTACTTTACAATTTAGATCTGAGAAATATCTTAGGATATTTTTTTTAATGCCATAGTCAATTGCAACAACATGTAATGAACTTTTTTTATTCTTTAAGTAACCAGTTTCTTTTTTCCAAGTTTTAAAACCTGACCAAATATAATTTTTTTTAGTAGTTACCTGTTCTGCTAAATCTAAATTATTCAATCCACTCCATTTAGTGGTAGTATTAACTAATTTATTAATATTAAAATTACCCTTCTTAGAAAAAGAAATAGTTCCTTTGGGTGCACCTTTATCCCTAATAGAGTTAGTTAAACCTCTAGTGTCTAGACCCGTGATCCCAACAATTTTATTTTTTTTTAACCATAAATCTAAGTTAACTAAAGATCTATAATTTGACGGACTTGTTATTTCTGAATTAAAAATTACACCTTTAGTCCAAACCTTGTCAGACTCTAAATCTTCTTTATTAGTCCCAACATTCCCTATGTGAGGAAACGTAAAGTTGATTATTTGTCCCGCATAAGAGGGGTCCGAAATAATTTCCTGATATCCTGTTAGTGAAGTATTGAAACACACCTCACCAGTAGCTGCCCCCTGATATCCAATACCAACACCTTTAAAGATAGTTTTATCTTCAAGAACTAAAATACCCGTGTGAATCTGTGAGATTTTGTGTGAGCTAATTTTTTTTGCTTTTTTGATCAATTACAACTCATGAGTTAAAGGTTAATACAATAAAACCTTAATTATCGCAACACAGATGTAGTATAAAATTACAAAAAAACAATTTTTCTTTTGAAGAATTTTATCTTTGAAGTACATTAAAAATTATTATGACATTGAAAGAAACAATAGAAACAAACTACAAAACTTCTTTAAAATCAAAAAATAAGATAGAAATCTCAACCTACAGGTTAATTTTATCTTCAATTAAAGACCTAGATATTCTCAATCGATCTGGAGCAGATAAAAAAGAAACAGATGACGAGGATGTAAAGAAGCTTTTGAAAAAAATGATTAAGCAAAGAATCGAATCAATCGAAATCTACACAAAGAATGACAGGAAGGATTTGTTAGAAGTTGAGCAAAATGAATTTGATCTTTTATCCAGCTTTTTACCCAAACAACTAAATGAAGAAGATACAAAAAAAATATGCATTGATACAATAAATAAGCTAGGTGCAGAATCTATTAAAGACATGGGTAAAGTAATGGGTGAACTAAAAAAATCATACCCTGATAATTTAGATTTTGCTAAAGCTGGTCCGTTACTTAAGGAACTATTAAACAAATAATGAAATATCCAAAAGAGTATTTAGATGAAATAAAAACTCGTTTAAAGGTCTCAACGGTAGTTTCTAAGTCTGTTAGTTTAAAAAAAAGAGGAAAAGAATTTGTAGGTTTATCTCCTTTTAAAACCGAGAAAACACCATCTTTTACGGTTAATGATGAGAAAGAATTTTACCATTGCTTTGCAACAGCAGAGCATGGAAATATTTTTGATTTTGTCATGAAAACTCAAAACTTAAAATTTGGTGAAGCTGTTAAATCTTTAGCAAACCTAGCTGGAATGAGACCCTATACATTTTCAAAACAAGATGAGGAAAGAGAAAAAAATTGGCAAGAGTATTGCTCTATTTATAATCAATACGTTCAATTTTATCACGATGAAATTTTAAAAAATGAAAGTTTAACTACTGCTAGAGATTACTTAAAAAAAAGAAGTCTTAGTAAAAATGAAGTTAAAAATTTTAAAATTGGATTTGTAGAAAGAAATTCTAACTTTTACGAAAAATTAAAAAATGATTTTAGTGAAAAAGTTTTAGTTGAAAGTGGACTTTTTTATCTAGATGAAAAAAAAAATATATATCTAGAAAGATTTAGAGATAGAGTTATATTTCCAATTAATAATATTTCGGGTCAACCCATAGGATTAGGGGGAAGAACCATCCAAGAAAATACTTATTTAGCAAAATATATTAATTCACCTGAAACACCTTTTTTTAAAAAAGGTTCAAACTTATATAATTTAGATTTAGCTAGAAAATTATCTAATAAAATAGATCACGTATATCTTGTTGAGGGCTATATGGATGTTGTTGGCTTAAGTAAGAATGGAATTGAAAATGTTGTTGCAAATTTAGGAACCTCTCTAACCGATAGGCAAATTTTAATTCTTAATCAATTTTTTGAAGATATAATTATTTGCTTTGATGGTGATGAAAGTGGATATAAGGCAGCACTTAGAGCGGCCGAAAACTCAATTAAAGAGTTACAACCTGAAAAACAAATTTCGTTTCTTTTTCTACCAGATGGGGAAGATCCAGATAGCTATGCAAACAAAAATGGCAAGGCAAACTTTATTGATTTTACAAAGCAGGCAAAAATTTCAATTCATCAATTTATATTTAATCATTATAAGCAACAAACAGATAATAACCCTTCATCGATGGCTATATTCGAAAAGAAATTGAGATCTATTGCTGGAACCATAAAAGATGATTTTATTAAAAAGTATGTGCTTGAGTTTTTTTTAGAAAAAATTTCATCATTAACACCACACAGCAATGTAGGGAAAAGACAGTTTTATATTAAGAAAATTAAATCATTACAATCTACTCAAAAACACTTTAATGAAAGTAAGTTGCTAAGTGGAGTAGAGCTTAAAGAGTTTTCATTGCTTTATTTAATAATGAATAATTTAAACATATTTCAAGAAAATATTCACTTGATTGAAAATATAGAATTATTTAGTGATGAAAATAAATTAATTCTTGAAACACTTATAACAAAATTAAAAAGTGGGGAAAAACTGACTCTTCAGGAGATCCCAATTGATCCACAATTAACAGAAAAAATTTTTAAATTTGCTTCCATCAAGCACATTTTGAATAGCCATCAAAATGATCAAGATAAGATGTTTGAATTATTAGAGGAAGTTTCTAGAGACCTTAAAAATTACGATTTAGAGTTCAGAATTGAGGAGCTTGAATCGAGGTTTTCTAAGGATTTAAGCGAAAACACTTTTAATGAAATAAGAGAGCTAAAAAAACAAAAAAACATCAATTAAAACTCGCAAAAAATACGTGGATTTTTCTAAAATTGCGCTTATATAAGTCTTCTCAAATATACTATTGTGGAAAGAATAATTACAAAATCATTTGCTAGACTGATGGGTCGAGGAACCCATAGGGGATTTATAACCTTTGATGAGTTGAATAAATCTTTAGGTAAAAGAAATCTTTCAGACGAAAATCTAGAGCAAGCATTTATGCACATTCTAGATGAGAGCGTTGCACTAGTAGAAAAAAAATCAGATTTTAAAGTTTTAAGAAAAAAAGAAAACTCATCAAAAGAAGAGGGCAAAACTATTGAAAAGAGTGATGACCCAATAAGAATGTATTTAAGAGAGATGGGTGGTGTCGAGCTTTTATCTCGTGAGGGTGAAATAGCAATTGCGAAAAGAATAGAAGCGGGAAAAGATGTGATGCTTATTGCTTTAGCGCAAAGTCCTATCACAGCACAACAGTTTGTTGAATGGGATGAAAAACTTCAAAAGGATGAAATTTTAGTTAGAGAAATTATAGACATCGATACCAACTATATGGAAGACGAAAGCACAGGTCCAAGTGCTAAACAACGAAATTCTGGAGAGACAGATAAAAATGAAGAGAGCACAGGTGATGATGATGAATTTAATCCCACACTTGCTGCAATGGAAACTGAAATTAAACCTAAGGTTTTAAAAACTGTTAATACTTTAACTAAAGAGTATGGAAAATTAACCAAATATCAAAAAGAAAAATTGGATTGTATTCTAAATTCAGTAAGCTTTTCAACAGCTAAGGAAAAAGGACATCAAAAAATTGTGGATGATATTTTAGAAAATATTAAATCACTTCAACTATCCCCATCTGTAACAGAAGAACTAGTTCAAAAACATTATGTTGAAAATAAAAAGATAGTTTCACTAGAGGGAAATCTTTTGAGATTAGCAATGGATCAAAAAATTCCAAGAAATGAATTTATCAAATTTTATATTGGAAACGAGATAAATCCAAATCTTAAAAAATTTCTTGATACGAACCCTATGTGGAAACAGTTTTTTTCAAAAAATAAAGATGAGTTTAAAAATATAAGAGAGAGACTAGTAGAGATAAGTCATAAACTTGGCATGTCTGTTACAGATTATAAAAAATTAGTTAGCAGAGTTCAAAAAGGTGAAAAAGAATCTAGAATAGCAAAAAAAGAAATGGTTGAAGCAAACTTAAGATTAGTAATTTCAATTGCTAAAAAATATACAAATAGAGGGCTTCAATTTTTAGATCTTATTCAAGAAGGAAATATTGGTCTTATGAAGGCTGTAGATAAATTCGAATATAGACGAGGATATAAATTTTCAACATATGCTACATGGTGGATAAGACAGGCCATCACTCGATCTATTGCAGACCAAGCAAGAACAATAAGGATTCCAGTTCACATGATTGAGACAATTAATAAGATTGTAAGAACTCAAAGATTGATTTTAAGTGAATTTGGTAGAGAGGCTACTCCTGAAGAATTAGCACAAAAGTTAAGAATGCCTTTAGATAAAGTTAGAAAAGTTCTTAAAATTTCTAAAGAACCAGTTTCTCTTGAAAAGCCTGTGGGTGATGAAGAGGATAGTAGTTTGGGAGATTTTATTGAAGATACAAAAGCTTTAGCACCTTTGGAGCAAGCCATTAAGTCTAACTTAAGTGAGGCAACTACTAAAATTTTATCTACTTTAACACCAAGAGAAGAAAGAGTGCTTAGAATGAGATTTGGTGTTGGAATGAACACAGATCATACTCTTGAAGAAGTAGGCTTACAATTTTCTGTAACTAGAGAGCGTATTAGACAGATAGAAGCTAAAGCTCTTAGAAAATTGAAGCACCCAAGCAGATCTAAGCAGCTAAAAAGTTTTTTAGAAAGTTAAAATTTTAGATTGTAATATCGATAAATTTTAAACTACAAATGTATAAAATACTATCTTCTTAATCTTATCTAATATTTTTTAACAACTATATAATGATTAATTTTTTTATTAGATAGTTTGTAAGCTAACTTTGTTAGAGATGAAAGAAAGTCAATATTGAAATAGATTTTATGAAACCATCTAAAATTAAAGCATCTTACTGGTAATAAATAAAATTTTTTATAAATAATTTTAAGTTTTTCTAAATTATCAAATAGATCTTCTGAATTCTTAATTTGTTCAAAAATCAAAATACCATTTTTTTTTAATTTTTCATTAAGCATTTTAATCAATTCCGTGTGCAGACTGATATCATTTGATCTCGTAAAAGGATAAACTTCTCTTAAATAAATTACATCAAAGAAATTATTGAACTCTTTTGGAATTTTTTCAATGGGAAAGGGCAAAAATTTTTTATTTGGATAGATAGTATCAATTATTTTTTTTATTGATTCTGATGGCTCTGATAAAAATACTTCAAAATTCTTATATTTTTCTAATTCCATTCCTATAAGACCAAGACCACAACCGCAATCTAGTATTATTGTTTTATTTCCCCTATCAAAAAAAAATTGTTTTATAAAAATTTCAAGCCTTCTTGAAAAGAGAGGGGCATCTTTAATTTGAGTATGAGAATCCATCTTATTTTCTAAAATTTTTTTATGATATTCTTCACTTGATATATTTAGTGACTCGTTTAGCTCCGTGTAAGTTCTTGGTTCTTTAGTAAAAAAATCAGTTATTTTTATCATTTCAATGTCAAAAGTAGATGTTTAGAAAAAATTTACTTTATTAGTAAATAATATTCAATATTACAAAACAAGTTTAAATTTTTGTATATATTTTGATTTAGCCAGTCTTTTTATGCTAAGATGATTAATTATGGGACTGTAGCTCAATAGTAGAGTACTGCATTGACATTGCAGGGGTAGTTGGAGCGTAACCAACCAGTCCCACCATTTTCATTATCTTTTTGTCTACGCTAGACATCGTTTTCATAATGATATAATTTTTTTAAATGGAGCAAATTAATGATGTCATATTACCAGCTATATTTTCATGTATATTTTCAGGATTAATAATAAAAATTAGCCTAAGCATAGCAAAACAAAGCTGGTCTGATAATTTTCAATATACGTTGATTTGTTTATTACTTCCAATTATTACTTTTTTTGTCACTAAAGTAATTTCAAATAATATTGCTTTATCTCTTGGTATGGTTGGTGCACTATCAATTGTAAGATTTAGGAATCCAGTAAAGAATTCCTTGGAGCTTGTTATATATTTTTCTTTAATTGTGGTGGGAATTGCAGCTGGTGTAAATGTAAAATATGCTTTTTTATTAGGAGTGACCATTGGTTTTATAATTTTGTTACTCTACTTCTTCACATTAATTCTAAAGAAAAAAAGAATAGATTTTTTCTCATTTTCTCACAATTCAGATAATGATCTTTGTTCAATAGAAATTGAATGTAATGAAGAACTAAAGATAGATTTATTTAAGAAATATCTTCAACATTTTCATTTTAATAATAAAGAAAAGATTTATTTTTATAGGTTTTCATCTAAGAATGAAAATATTATTGATGAAATATCAAGAAGTTTTAAATCATTAGATAGTATAAAATCTATTGATGTAAAATATGCATAAAATATTTTTTGCACTATTAATAACTTTTAATATTTCATCTATTGGTCATGCAAATGATAGCCTACAATGTTTTGAAAATAAAAATTATATTAACCATAATAGTTTTGAAAAATTAAGTGAGATTAAGATTGAAATTATTAAAACTGATAAATGGTTAAGAAATGCATTTGCCATTGTAAGAAATAATGGCTGGATTAAGAAAGATTTAAAAAAAAACCATAGAGCAAATATAGATTTAGAATTTCAAGATGGATTTAAATGTAGCGGCAAAGCCAAGATACGTTTTCATGGCGATAATCCTGATCATTACAGATTTGTAGACGATATAAATTTTATTTCTAGTCTTAATGTTAAATTACTTAATACAAATATTAATAATATTACAGAGTTTAAATTGCTATTACCTGAAACTAGATTTGATGAACGAGAAATAATAGCTACAAATCTTTTAAAAAAGCTAAATTTTATTGCACCGAGGACTAAGAAAATAAATGTTTTAGTAAACGATAATAAATTGGAATATTTATTTCAGGAAAAAATTTCAAAAGAGATGATTGAATTTAATAATTTTCCAGAAGGACCAATAATTGAGGGAGATCAAAGATTCTATCATATTGGCAAAAGAAATTTACAATTGGGCAGAGTAATCAATAAGAAATGGTCTTCAAGGAATTGGCGAAATGCACATGTATCAATATCAGCATTATCATATTTGAATGAAGTATATTTAAATTTTTATAGTAACCAAAAAAATTTTGATATCCATAAGAATTATACTTTTAGTAATTCTAATGATTTATTAAATAAAGGTAAAAACTTACTTTCAAACAGTATTATTCATAACTTTTATGATGATCTTTTGATTGCAATGGGAGGTGAGCACGCTCTTGTTCCAGATAATCGTTCTTTTTATTATAATTATTTTGAGGATTATTTTTATCCAATCTACTATGATGGAAATATTACATCTCAAAATTTAAAAATAGAAAACTTTAATTATAAAATTCAAAAAAATTTAATTATTAAAAATTTTTTAAAAATCAATAATAAAAATCTTTTTTATATAAATAAAAAATCTGGTATTAAAAAAACTCATTTAAACGATTTTAAATTAAGTATGAAAAATATTTTTGATAATCTAATTATTTTAAACGAACAAGAGAAAAAAAATTATATAAATAAAAACCTTCCAAAAAATAAATTAGATAATTACTATGATCAATATAGTTCAAAGTCTACCAAGTTAGTATTTTATTTAAATTATCCTGATGTATTCTATATTTGTGATAATTCTTTATCAAACTGTATTAAGGAAAAACTTTCTTTAAAAGAAGTGGGTGATTTGCTTTCTCAAAATTATCAAAAAAATGATAATTTTGATTATATATTTGTGACAAATGATTATGAAAAATATTCAAAAAATTTACCTAAAAAATTAAACCAAAAATGGATAACTAAAAAAATAGACTCTAATTTTTTTGCTAAGTTTATCAAGAACGGAATTAATATTGAAGTAGATAAAAATAAAAAAAAAATTAATATTAAACAAGTTAATCCAGATGGAAGAGTATTTTTTTATTCAGACAAAAAAATTAAAGATTGGACTATAGAGTTTAAGTCCAAATTTGAAGAGGATATTAACAAAACACTAAATAAAAAAAAAAATCATTTAGACGGTTGTATTACATTTTATGGTATGAAATTTGAAAATCTTAATATTAAATCAACCAACGGTATTTGTGAGGATAGTATTAACTTCATAAAGTCACATGGAAGCATTGAAAAAATAGAGGTTACAAATTCTTTTAGTGACGCAATAGATATGGATTTTTCTAAGATAAAAATTTTTTCAGCCAAAGTAAATAAATCAGGAAATGACTGTATGGATATGTCTTTTGGGCAATATGTAGTTAATAATCTTGATTTATTAAATTGTAAAGATAATGGAATTTCTGTAGGAGAAAAATCTAAATTTGAAAGTATAGATTTACTTGTTAGAAATTCTGAAAATGCTTTAGCTGTTAAAGACTCAAGTATAGCAAATATTGAAAATTTTAATTCTATTAATAATAATTTTTGTTTTAGATTGTATAATAAAAAAAAAGAATTTGATGGAGGAGCCTTAAAAGTTAACAATTTAAATTGTGATACAACATATTTTATTGATAAAACTTCTAAATATAATTAAAAATGAATTTTAGATTTGAAGATAAGCTTAAGTTAAATATAGATAAAACTTTTGAATTTGATGAGTGGTTGTTGAAAAATAATATTTCTCAAGCATTTCCGTCAAGAGAAATTTATTCTATATATTTTGATAATACTAATTTTCAGACTTACCATGACTCAAATGAAGGAATAGTTCCAAGATCAAAAATAAGATTTAGAACATATAATTATGAAAATATAAATGTTAATAATTTTTTTATAGAAATAAAAAAGTCACTAAATTATGGAAGATTAAAATCTTCGAAAAAAATTTCAAATATTGAAAAATATTTAAAACTTGGGATTTTCATAAAAGAATATGGAATATGTTACCCTAAAATAATTGTTAAATACGATAGGTTTTATTATAAAACTGACAAAATAAGAATTACATTGGATAAAAATATAAAATTTAAAAAATTTGATCCTTTAATAAATAATACTTATTTTAAAAATTCTAAAGATCTAGTAATACCAGAGATTAAATATTCATCAAAAAGTCATCTAGGGCAATTTATGATTGATCTACCTTTTGAAAAAACAAGATTTAGCAAATATTGTATAGGATTAGAAAATTTAGATTTAATATAAATCTAAAATATTGTAATTTCTTATTTAATTAATGAACAAATGTTCTTTTCTTTTCTTGAATGAAAATAAAAAACAAAGTAAAAGCTAATTAATTAAGTAGGGCCTGTAGCTCAGTTGGTTAGAGCAGTACACTCATAATGTATTGGTCCCAGGTTCGAGTCCTGGTGGGCCCACCAAAAATTATTTTATGGATGCTTATTTAATAAACTCTTTTAAAGTTGCAAAAAGAGCATTTATATCTCCATCGTTACTTTGAATTATAGATGAGAATTCTTCTTTTTGAGTTCTTGCAAGGCTTAAACCTTCAATAATTAAATCTCTGATAAAAGGATTTTTTGAATTTTTAGTATAAATTCTCCAATCAATTTTAACCTCTGGTCTTTTTTCAGTTGAAACCAAGATGCTAGATACCATTGTATAATTTTCATTTAATTTTTTTTTAGATGTTACTTCTATTTCTGGATTTGAATACTCAGCCAATCTACTAGCGAAGCTTTTTAAAAAGTATTGCATAAAAAGTGTCTCATATTGTTTCATTTGATCATTACTAATACTTTTTCTATAAGTTCCCAAAGTGTAAAGACCAATTCCTTTTATATCAACAGTTTCACTTGCGATCTCTTTAAGTTTTTCTATTTTTTCTTCTTTTGAGAATTTATCATTCAAAGCTTCTGATGCTCTATTAACAGTAGATTGAACAAAAATATCCGCTTCAATTGAGTGGACCTTGCCAACACTTGAAAGGATAATTGTTAAGAAAGTTACGAAAGTTAAAAATTTTTTCATATCCCTAAGGTATTTTATTGAGATTCTATTTCTTCCCAGTCTGTGTCATAAATAATTTCAAGAGATCCATTTCTATTTGAAATTTTTTGATCTCTATCTTGAAGATATAAACTTTTAACGGATGCATAAAAATCCATAGAATTTTTTTCTAAATTTTCAAATGAATCTATATTCTTTGCTCTAAAATCTATTCCTGTTAAAACTTTTGTTGCTGCGTATTGAGATGTACTTAAATATTCATTATTACCATTAATAGAAGCATTGTACCAAGGGTCTCCACCCAATACATTTATAAATGAACCAGCTGCATCTCTAACAGTTGAAGGCCCTAAGATCGGCAACACTATATAACAACCTGCACCAACGCCCATAGTTCCAAGTGTTTGTCCATAATCTTCTTTTTCGTATTCTGTAAAACCTATTTTTTGAGCCACATTAAATATTCCAAAAACTCCAATAGTTGTATTAACAATAAATCTTGCTGTATTAACACCAGCTTTTTTTAGCTCTCCTTGAAGAACATTATTTGGTACGGTTACAAGAGAAGAAAGATTGTTAAGTGCATTACCCGTTCCAGATCTAATTGGTGATGGCAGAACTCTGTAAGCTTTTGCAATTGGCTCAATAATAGCACCATCTAAAACTTGGTTAAATTTAAATGTCGCTCTATTTATATTTTCAAAACAATCTTTGACATTTTTTGGGTTTTTTTTAGATAAGCTATTTTCACCATCTGTTCCAGCGCTTACATTAAATGTAAGCGTTAAGCTTATTAAAGATATTGTTAAAAATTTTTTCATTATTAAAATATTATATATTGTATATACTTAAAAAGTAAATCGAGAATTAGCTCTAAATATGACGCAAAAATGGCTTTAAAAACAATATTAAACTATTCTCCAAATTTTAACCCTAAAAAAAGAATCACAAAGCAAATCAAATTTATCATTTTTCATTATACAGGGATGAAAAAAGAATCCGACGCTATAAATAGACTTACAGATATACAATCTGGGGTTAGCTGCCATTACTTAATTAAAAATAACGGAAATATACTCACTTTAGTACCTGATTTATACGTAGCTTGGCACGCAGGAAAATCTTCATGGAAAAATTATAAATCTTTAAATCTAAACTCCATTGGAATTGAAATTACAAACTCTGGACATGAATTCGGTTATAAAAAATTTTCTAAAAAACAAATTTCTTCTCTTTTAAAAGTAAGTAAGTTTTTAATAAAAAAATATAAAATTAGTTCTCAGAATATTTTGGGACACTCAGATATAGCGCCACAAAGAAAAAAAGATCCAGGAGAAAAATTTCCATGGGAATATTTATCTAAAAAAAAAGTTGGCTTATGGCATGCGTTAAACAGACAAGAATTAATAAAAAATAGAAAACTTAAAATTAGCAAGATAGAGGAAAGTTTTTTTTTCAATAATTTATTTAAGATTGGATATTCAAAAAAAACTCCTAAAGGTCTAAATAAAGATAGGTACTTAATAGATGTGAGTAAAGCTTTTCAAAGAAGATTTAGGCAGGAGTTAATCAATAGTAAAATTGATAGAGAATGCTTGTTTATTAGCGAAAATCTTCTCAAGAGATATAATTAAATTTTTCTTGAAGTTCTATAGTTTAGTAATAAATTACACTTGCTAGATGAACGATTTATCGCTTTAATTTTTTTAAAGAGGAAAGTCCGGGCTCCGCAAAGACACAGTGCCAGGTAATACCTGGCGGGGGAAACCCTAGGGATAGTGCCACAGAAAATATACCGCCATAACATGGCAAGGGTGAAAAGGTGTGGTAAGAGCGCACCGGTTCTATTGGTAACAATGAACGCTGGAAAACCCCACTGGGAGCAAGACTAAGTAGAGATGACATTGTTGCAAAACTAAAAGCCGTCTTTGGCTAGTCATCAGGGTTAGTTGCTTGAGCTTAAGAGCGATCTTAAGCCTAGAGAAATGATAAGTTTTAATGACAGAACCCGGCTTATAGTTTGTCTAGCAGACTTATCCACAGCATGAACTTACTTAATATTTTGATGTTCACCTTTTGATTCATAATTGAATCATTTCTGTTCTTCTTTTTCGTTTTCAAATTGTAATAATTAAAACTAAGAATTGATTTTAAAACCAATGAAGATACATAAAAGTTGTCTACAATTGTTAATAAATACACCTAAAATGAACATATTGACTAACGTTTAAAATACCCATATTGTCCCATATATTCCCATTATGGAATTTATGAATTATAAAAAATATGTTTTTATCTACTTACGAGAACAAAATAGACAAAAAAGGAAGAGTATCAGTGCCTGCTAGTTTCAGGTCCCATCTTTCAAATTTAGGATACAATGGTGTTATTTGCTATCCATCATTTAATAATCAGTCTATTGAAGCTTGTTCACAGGATAGAATTGAAAAACTTTCAACAAGCATCGATTCTCTAAGTCCATTTGAAGAAAAAAGAGATTATTTTGCAACATCAATATTATCTGAAAGTATGAATTTACAATTTGATAGTGAAGGTAGAATTTCACTTTCAATAAAATTATTAAAACATGCAAAAATAAAAAGTAGCATGTTATTTGTTGGTCAAGGTCAAACATTCCAAATATGGGAACCAGCAACATTTGAAAAATTTAAGGTCAATGCTAGAAAAAAAGCAAATCTAAATCGTGCAAGCCTTAAATGGGAAAAACATTTTAATAACAATGAGGGGAAATAAAAATGACAATTAACTTTAAATCACCAGAAATAAAAGAACTGCAACCAAGATTACTAGTTGTGGGAGTTGGCGGAGCAGGCGGAAATGCACTTAATGAAATGATTGATAATGGATTACAAGGTGTGGAATTTATTGCTGTGAACACTGATGCACAAGATTTAAAATTAAGTAAAGCTAAAGCAAGAATTCAAATTGGTCTAAATTTAACAAAAGGTTTAGGAGCAGGTGCTAAACATGACATTGGTCAAGCAGCTGCAGACGAATCTCTAAATGAAATTGTGAACACACTCCAAGGTGCAAACATGGTATTCATTACAGCTGGCATGGGTGGTGGAACTGGAACAGGTGCGGCACACGTTATTGCAAGAGCTGCAAAAGAATTAAATATTTTAACAGTAGGTGTTGTGACGCTTCCTTTTTTATATGAAGGACCTTCAAGAATGAGAAGAGCTCAACAAGGCTTAGAAGAATTAAGAAAACATGTAGATACAATTATTGTGATTCCAAATCAAAATCTATTTAAGATTGCAAATGAACAAACTACATTTGAGGAATCCTTTAATCTTTCAAATAATGTTTTAATGCAAGGTGTACAAAGTGTAACTGATTTAATGGTTAGACCGGGTATAGTTAATTTAGATTTTGCTGATGTTGAAACTGTAATGGCTTCAATGGGCAAAGCAATGATGGGAACAGGTGAAGCTGAAGGAGAAGGTAGAGCAGCAAAAGCAGCAGACATGGCAATTAGCAACCCACTAATTGATGATTATACGCTAAAAGGCGCCAAAGGATTATTAGTAAACATTACTGGTGGTAAAGATCTTAAACTTTTTGAAGTTGATGAGGTAGTTAACAAAATAAGAGCTGAAGTAGATCCGGAAGCTGAAGTTATTATTGGAGCTATTACTTCTGTAGAACTTGATGGAAAAATCAGAGTATCAATTGTTGCAACAGCATTAGATGGACAGCAACCAGAAAGTAAATCTGTAATTAATATGGTTCATAGAATACAGAATAGAAATCCTGGTTATTCAGACTTTAACACTGCAGGCTCAGCTCAATCGTTTAATTTTTCACCCACAATGACTAGTCCCATTTCTCATGGAGCAAACGCATTAAAGTTAGAAAATGAAATTATTGCAGAACCAGCAACAAATAGTTCGACATCAGAATTGTTGAGTGAACAAACTGTTAGTAATCAAGAAGTTGAGAGTATTATTGAAGATAATCAATCAAGTGATTATGAAAAATCTTTTTCAGAGGAAGCGCTTAGTGCTGCTACTAATGAAATTGAAGAAAGCAACTCAATAGAAGAAGAGCATGTTTCTAATGGACTTGAAAACTTTGGTGTAGAAGGTGAAACTGCTCCAGATTTATTTAGTTCAGATAATGAAACTACAGAAACAGAAGGATTATTATCGACAGAGACTAGTGAAAATACTACTGAGGATGATGATCTAGAAATTCCTGCATTTTTAAGAAGACAAAAAAATTAATGGTCTTCAAAAAAATAAATGATAGCCACCATAATACCAGATGTGAAAAGTCACTATCCGGTATTGCTAACTGAAATAATTAGCATTATTACCCCTCAATATGGTGGCACATTCATTGACTGCACATTTGGTCAAGGTGGATATTCAAAGAGAATTCTCAAATTTGAAAAGACAAGAGTTATTGCACTTGATAGAGATTTAGAGAGTTTAAAAAAAGCTCAAGAAATTCAAAACGAATTTGAAGATAGATTTTTATTTAAAAATATTAAATTTAGTGAATTAAATAATTTAAAACTCAAAAATGAAAATATAAAAGGAGTAATCTTTGATTTGGGTTACTCTTATACACAAATAAAAGATCCTAAAAAAGGTCTCTCTTTCGAGACTGTTGGAGAACTGAACATGAAGATGGGAATAAATGATTTTTCAGCAAAAGAAGCAATTAATAATTTAGATGAAAAAGAGCTTGCTCAAATATTTAAATATTTTGGAGATGAAAAAGATAGCAATAGAATAGCACACAACATTGTAGATGATAGAGCAACTAGAGAAATAACGACAGAGGAGCTAGTAAGAATTATTGATTCATCTAAAAGAAAAAAAAATCAAAAAACACACAGTGCAACAAAAGTTTTTCAAGCATTAAGAATATTTGTTAATAAAGAAATTAGTGAGTTAATTTATGGACTAATTAATGCTGCAAAAGTTGTTAAAAAAGATGGGATCATAGCAGTTGTTACATTTCATTCACTTGAAGATAAAATAGTAAAATATTTCTTTAAAAGTTTATCAGAAAATAAAAGTGTGTCACGTTACATGCCTAAGGGTGTGGAAAAAGTTAATTTATTTAAATCTTTAAGTAAAAAACCAATTGTACCATCTGAAAAAGAAATTCAAGAAAACCCACCATCAAGGTCTGCAAAATTGAGATATGTTATTAAAAAAGAAGACTTTTACGATTTTGAAACAGATATTTTAGAGAAGTTTGATCATTTAATCAAAATTGAAAATTTTTCTAAGAAATTATGAAGAAAGTAGTATTTGCAATTATTTTTGTATTAATCCTAGGCACATCATTAGTAAAAAATTCTACAAAAGAAATAGAAGATAAAATTTTCATGGTAAATGAAACTATTAGGCCTTTAAAATTGGAGCTAGGCGACGTGCTTTTAGAGTATAATTATTTAAGCTCACCAGATAAATTAACACAATATCAAACTCAATACTTTGAAAAAGATTTAATAAAAATTGATATTACAAAAATTAAAAAACTTAATAAAAAAAGTAATAATATAAAAATAAGTGATTTCTTAGAGAAAATTATCGATGAATGATAAAAAAAATAATGTTTTCTTAGAAGAGTATGAAAATGAATTTTCATATAAAAAAAGTAAAACGAATTTAAATATAGAATTTAATAGAATTGCCTTTATTTTTTTTATATTTCTAGTAATTTCAATAATCTACTCAATACAACTTCTCCATTTAGGGTCATTAAAAATCCAGAATGAAATTAAACCTTTAATCACAAAAAAAAACTATAGAGCAGATATAATAGATAGAAATGGAAATTATTTAGTTAAAACGGTTAGTTCCATAGATGTTGGGATTAACCCTATAGAAGTGATAGATAAAAAAAAACTTCTAATTAATTTACAGCTGATATTCCCAAATAAAAATTACAATGAGATATCAAAAAAACTCAAGAAAAATAAATATTTTTATTTAGAAAAAAAAATAACAGCAGATAATTATGAAAAAATAATGATGCTTGGAGATAAATCAATTAAGTCTGAAGAAAAATTAACCAGAGTATATCCTCAAAAAAATCTTTTTAGTCATATTATTGGACAAATAGATGATGACAATAATGGTATATCAGGCTTAGAAAAATCTTTTGATAAAAAATTAAAGCAAATAGAAGAACCTCTTCAATTAACTGTAGATACCGACATACAATTTTTAATTAGAGAAGAGCTAATAAAGTTTCATTCAATATTTAGAAGCAAAGGTAGTGCAGCGATTTTAATGAATGTTAATAACGGAGAGATTATTTCAATGGTTTCATACCCAGACTTTGATCTCAATAAAAGAGAAACAGTAAGTGATATAGATTTTATTAATAGAGCCACTAAAGGTGTGTATGAATTAGGATCTGTTTTTAAAACCTTTACTGTAGCAGCAGGTTTAGAGGAAGGTTTAATTAAAACAGATACAGAATTTTCGAATTTAGAAAAAAGATTAAAATGTGGAAAAAATATAATTTCAGAATATGATAAGAAAATTCCGCCAGACCTTACAGTTGAGCAAATTCTAATTAGATCAGGCAATATAGGAGCTGTTAGAATTGGACAAAAACTTGAAATTGAAAAATTAAAGTTATTTTTAGAAAAAATAGGTGTTTTAAGCAAAATAGATTTTGATATTGAGGAAGTTGGTGAACCAATTCCGTTTAGATGGGGAAAATGTAAATTAGCAACTGTATCATTTGGACATGGTATAACCACAACACCACTACAATTAGCAAAAGGTTACGCTATTATTGCAAATGGTGGTTTTGAAATTAAACCAAGCTTGATTAAAAAAAAATTAGAAGATAATCAAAATCCAAAAAGAATTATTAAAGAGGGTGTTTCAAAACAAATAAATGAAATATTAAGAAAAATTGTAACAACAAAAGAGGGTACGGCAGGATTGGCAAATATTAAAGGATATGATGTTGGTGGAAAAACCGGAACAGCTGAAAAGCCTATAGCTGGAGGATATACAAGAAAAGCAAAAGTTAATACCTTTGCATCCATATTTCCTACATCTAAGCCTAAATATGTGATGATAGTATTACTAGACGAGCCAAAGACATCAGAAGACTATATTTATAAATATAAGAACAAGAGTGGATCCTACAAAGGAACACCATTTAATACAGCGGGATGGACCTCTGTTGAAGTTGCAGGCAAAATCATACAAAAAATTGGGCCTATTTTAGCCACAAAATATATAGAAAATTAGTTCACTCATGATCATCGGAAATTTTATTAAACGAATAGAATTAAAATATAAAAATCATTATTTTTCAGGTATTTGCTTTGATAGTTTTAAGTGTAAAAAAGATAATATTTTTTTTGCAATAAAAGGAACCGAAACAGATGGTAATAAATTTATTAATCACGCTATTCAAAAGGGAGCAAAAATTATTATTTCTAACCAGAAATATGAAGGTTTAAAAAAAAACATCTTATTTATAAGATCCTCTAACGTAAGAAAATCCTTATCAGAATTTGCTTACACAACCTATAAAGACAAACCAAAAAATATAATTGCAGTAACAGGAACAAATGGAAAATCTTCAGTCGCTGATTTTTATTTTCAAATTTTAAGATTAAATAAAAAAAAAGTAGCCTCAATTGGAACCTTGGGTGTTAAAACACAGAATTATATACAAAAAGTTTCAAACACAACTATTGATCCAATTGCCCTAAGTAAAATTTTAAATAAACTTAAAAAAGAAAAAATTAATGACGTTATATTAGAGGCATCTAGTCACGGACTTAAGCAAAATAGGTTAGATGGCTTAAAATTTAAAACAGGTATATTTACAAATTTATCACATGATCATTTAGATTATCACAAAACATTTGGTGATTATTTTAAATCAAAATTATCTCTATTTGAAAAATTACTTAAAAAAAATGGAAACATTATTACTGACATAGAAATTCCTCAATATAGAAGAATTAAAGAAATAGCCTTAAAAAATCAATTCAATATTGAAACAATTTCAAATAATAAAAGTAATTTAGAAATAATTTCACATGAGTATCAAAATGAAAAACAAATAGTTCAAATAAAATGTAATAAAAATATCTATAAATTTAAAACAAGATTAATAGGGAAGATTCAGATTAAAAATATTTTAATGGCAATAATAGCAGCAACCAAAAGTAGCTTAAATTTAAAAAAAATAATTAATACAATTGATAATCTAAAACCTGCAAGTGGTAGATTAGAACAAATTGGAATTATTAAAAATAATTCAAAGGTTATACTGGATTATGCACACACTCCCGATGCACTAGAGGCATCTTTAGTGAGTTTAAAGGAACAATTTAAAAATAAAAAAATTTCAATAGTTTTTGGGTGTGGTGGAAATAGAGATAAAGCAAAAAGACCAATGATGGGTAAAATTGCAAATCAATATTGTGATAGAATTTATTTAACAGATGATAATCCAAGAAAAGAAAACCCAAAAAAAATAAGAGCAGCTATATATAAAAACATCAATAAATCTAAAATCTATGAGACTTCAAATAGAGCTGATGCTATCAAGAAAGCAATATTTGATCTTAAAACTGGTGATATTTTGATTGTTGCTGGTAAAGGACATGAAAAAACTCAAGAATATAAAAAGATCAAAAAATTATTTTCTGATCAACAAGAAATATTAAAAAATATTAAAATTAAAAATAAAACACTTTCAAGCAACCTTAAACTAAATATTTTAAAAGAATTGAGTAATTCAACTAATATTTCGTCAAAACTAGCAATTGAGAGCGCATCAATTAATTCTAAAGAAATTAAAAAAAATAATGTTTTCTTTGCACTCAGGGGTAAAAATAAAGATGGTAATTTATTTGTTAAAGAGGCTTTTGTTAAGGGAGCATCACTAGCAATAGTTAATAATCAAAAAAAATCTAAGACAAAAATAGTAGTAAAGGATACTTTAAAATTTTTAACAGAGGCGTCATCCATTCTAAGAGAAAATCTATCAAGTAAAATTATATCAATAACGGGAAGTTGTGGAAAAACTTCACTTAAAGAATTAATAGGAAGCTCTTTGAATAAGATTAGTCAAACAACATATTCTCGAAAATCATTTAATAATAAATATGGTGTGCCATTAAGTTTATTTAATCTAAAAAAAAATGATGAGTTTGGTATTTTTGAGATTGGGATGGATAAGAAAGGAGAAATTGATCACTTATCAAAAATTATCAAACCTGATGTTGGTGTAATTACAAATATTTCTTATGCTCACATCAAAAATTTTAAAAATATTAGTCAAATAGCTGTAGCCAAATCTGAGATTATTAAAAATATAAAAGATGATGGTTATCTTGTTTTAAATAAAGATGATAAATTCTATAATTTTCATAAAAAAATAGGATTAAAAAGAAATTTAAAGATCTTATCTTTTAGCTTAAAGAATAAAAGTGCAACAACAAATTTAGATTCAATTTTAAAAGAAAAATCTAAATATAAAATCTCTATAAATATTAATAAAACGAAAAAATACTTTTATTCAAATTCTTTTTTTGAAAATGATCTAAAAAATCTTTTAGCAACAATTACAATCATATCAATTTTCAAAGATATACATAAATTAGATAAAAATATTTTCTATGACCATAAAATAACAGTTGGACGAGGAGATATAATGAAAGTAAAATTATTCAAAAAAAATTTATACCTTGTGGATGAAAGCTATAATTCAAATCCTTTATCTTTAAAATCAGCATTAAAAAATTTTGATATGATTAAAGTTGATAATTCAAAAAAACATTTAGTGCTTGGTGATATGTTGGAATTAGGCAAATATTCAAAAAAATTACATATCGAAATTGGAAAAAGTATTAACAAAACATCTCTGAAGAATATTAATGTTATTGGTGAGCATGTTAAGTGGATTTTCAATAATCTTAATAAAAATAAAAGAGGGATTGTTATAAAAAAGAAATCTGAAATAATTGATTTGATTAAAAACAATTTAAATAATAATGATTATTTGATGATTAAAGGTTCCAACTCTACAGGTCTTAACAGTCTAACTAATCAAATAAAAACAGGCAAAATTAATGCTTTATAACCTTATTTCTCAATTAGTAGATCAGTACAGCTTCCTTAATGTATTCAAATATCTTACTTTTAGAACAGGCTTAGCGATGTTTACCTCGATGATTATAGTCTTATTAGTTGGCACACCATTTATTAAATTTTTTTCTGTAAGACAAATCTTAGATCCAATAAGAGTAGATGGCCCATCAGAACATATTGTAAAAAAAATTGGAACTCCCACAATGGGAGGTGTTTTAATATTATTAGGTTTATTTTCTGGAATACTTTTATGGGGTGATTTATCTAATTATCACATATGGTTCTTGCTCTATATAGTAGCAAGCTTTGGTCTACTTGGAGCCTACGATGATTATAAAAAAGTCAAATTTAAAAATTCCTCTGGTATTTCATTTAGATTTAAACTCATTACGCAAATTTTAATAGCAACAATTGGTATATTTGGATTGTCTCAATTATCTCAAAACGTTGAATTGACAAATTTATATTTTCCATTCTTTAAAAATTTAGTTATAAACTTAGGTTGGTTCTTTATACCGTTTTCAATATTTATAATTGTAGGCTCTTCAAACGCAGTCAATCTAACTGATGGGCTTGATGGATTGGCAACGGTACCAGTTATATTGGTAGCAGGATGCTTTGCATTTATCAGTTATGTTACAGGAAATATAGTATTTTCAGAATATTTGAATATACCTTATCTGGAAGGTATGGGGGAGGTGGCTGTTTTTTGTGGAGCAATTATTGGAGCATGTCTAGGTTTCTTATGGTTTAATGCGCCGCCTGCTAAAATATTCATGGGTGACACAGGATCTTTAGCACTTGGTGGATCATTAGGTGCTGTTGGGATAATTACTAAACATGAAATAGTTTTAGCAATAACAGGTGGCTTATTTGTTTTAGAAGCCGTTTCAGTAATTGTTCAGGTAATATCTTATAAGCTAACAGGAAAAAGAGTTTTTAGAATGGCTCCTATTCATCATCATTTTGAAAAAAAGGGGTGGCCAGAATCCACTGTTGTAATTAGGTTTTGGATTATTGCAATAATTCTTGCAATGCTTGGTTTGGCGACATTGAAACTTAGATAATGTTAAATAGTTTAAATATTTTTTATAAGAAAAAAATTTTAATTTACGGCCTGGGAAAAAGTGGCTTATCAGCTTTAAAATTTTTAAAAAAAAATAATAAAATCACCACACATGATGACAAAATAAAAGTTCATAATAAAAAAATAACAAAAATAAAATTTGATTACATAATAATTAGCCCAGGAATAGATATTAATAAATGTAAATTAAGTAAATTTTTAAAGAATAATTCAAAAAAAATTTATACAGACTTAGATATTTTTTATAACCATCATAAGAAAAATAATAAGATAACAATCACCGGAACTAACGGCAAATCAACTACTGCTAAAATCTTATACGATATATTAAAGGATCAGAAAGTAGATGTTAGACTAGTAGGCAATATCGGTAATCCAATACTTTTAGAGAAAAAAGTAACAAATAGAACGGTTTTTATAATAGAAGCCTCATCATATCAGTTAGAATACAGTAAATTATTCAAATCAAATATATCACTAATTTTAAATATATCACCGGACCATCTTGAAAGACATAAAACTATAAATAAATATGTAAGTGCTAAATTTAAACTAATAAAAAATCAATCCAAGAAAGATTTTGCTATTTTAAATATAAAAAATTTTTATATTAAGAGAGAATTAGAATCTAAAAATTTTTTACCCAAAGTAATAAAAATTAAAAAAAATATAGATAATATTTTTTTAAAAAAAATAAATAATCAATATTTTAACACAGAAGGAAATCAAGAGAACTTAAAATTTATTTTAGAAGTTGCTAAAATATTAAAGCTTAAAAAAAACCTTCTAGTTAAAACATTAAAAAAATTTAAGGGGCTAAAATATAGACAAGAAATAATTTTCCAGTCAAAAAAATTAACAATTATTAATGATTCAAAGGCAACAACTTTTTCTTCATCAGCAAGTTTGTTAAAATCTCTAACAAATGTCTACTGGATAGTTGGCGGTCAAGCTAAAAAAGGTGACAAGTTATTATTATCAAAAAAAAATTGTAAAAATATTAAAGCATATGTTTTTGGAACTAATAAAAATTTTTTTATAAGCAAACTAAAAAAATTAATGAAATATGAATCTTTTTTTAATTTAAAAAGTTTAGTTAAAAAAATATCTCTAGAGATTAAACTTGATAAAAATAAAACTAATAAAACAATTTTATTTAGTCCATCTGCAGCTTCATTTGATAATTTTAAGAATTTTGAAAAACGTGGAGAGTATTTTAATCAACTTATTAAAAAATATATAAATGTTCAATCTTAATTCAATATATAAATTTTATTATGAATGGTGGAAAAATATAGATAAAACACTTTTTATATTAATAGTATTTTTATTTAGTTTGGGGTTATTTTTTTCCTTAGTATCAACTTCCTTAATTGCCTCTGATAAACTAGATACCAATAATTATTTTTTCTTTTTCAAGCATTTAGCATATATTTTTATTGGCATGATTGTTTTGATATTTTTTTCATCTATAGGTGAAGAAAATCTCTTCAAGATTTCTTTTTATCTTTTTTTTATATCATTATTTTTTTTATTTTTAGTGCCAGTTTTAGGCACAGAAGTAAAAGGATCTAAAAGATGGCTTAATCTTTTTTTTCTCCCAAGATTTCAACCAATAGAGCTAGTTAAACCGTTTATAATTATTTTTATCTCCACAATTTTGTGTAGCGAAAAAAGTTTCAATATTTACTTTAAATATTTATTAACATTTATAGCTATTATACCTGCTTGCCTTCTATTAATGATGCAACCTGATATTGGCCAAACACTACTTATCTTTTTAGCTTGGGCTACCTTAGTTTTTATCTCAGGTATTAGTTTGCCAATAATTTTAACTTTTTTTAGTTTTTCATTATTATCTTTATTTTATATGGTTTTTTTTATCTCTAAATTTATTTATATAAAAAAAAGAATTTTATCATTTTTTAACCCAAATGATGGAACACATAACTTTCAATCTGATAAAGCAATAGATGCGATTAGTAGTGGTGGCTATTTTGGGAAAGGAATTGGTGAAGGTACCTTAAAAAATAGAGTACCAGAGGCTCATACAGATTATGTTATTTCTGTAATATCGGAAGAATTTGGCGTTGTAGCAATTGTACTATTATTGATTTTGTTCTTATTCTTTATCTATACCGTTTTCAAAAAAATATATTTAGAAAAAAATGAAAAAATTAAATTAGTTTTAACTGGAACTATGTGCTTAATTATTTTTCAGACCTTGATACATATTGGAGTTAATATTAGACTACTTCCTACAACCGGTATGACTTTACCTTTTTTAAGTTATGGGGGCTCATCAATTGTAGGTGTATCAATATTATCAGGAATGATATTAAATTTAACAAAAAGAAAAATTGATTAAATGACGCAAAGAATTTTAATTAGCACAGGTGGATCGGGTGGTCATGTTGTACCTGCAACCATATTATATGAACATTTAAAAGATCAATTTAATGTATCTATGTCTACAGACAACAGAGGAATGAAGTTTCTAGATAAAAATAAATATAACTTAGAAATTTTTAATATAACCCCGATATCAAAAAATATTTTTTTAATACCTTTTCAATTTTTTTTGATAATTTACCTAATTATAAAATCTATTTTTTTTTTAAAAAAAAGAAAAATAGATATATTAATTTCAACAGGTGGCTATATGTCTCTACCTTTATGTTTAGCTTCAAAAATTGTGAATATTAAAATATTTTTATTTGAACCAAACATGGTTTTAGGAAGATCCAACAAATTTTTTATTAAATCATGTGAAAAGATTTTTTGCTATTCAGTTAAGATTAAGAATCTCCCAAATAAATATATAAGTAAGATCAGTATAATCCCAGCATTATTAAGAAAAAAATTTTATGATATCAAAAAAGCTGATGCTATTGATAAGAAAATTAGTTTATTAATAATAGGAGGAAGCCAGGGAGCAAAGATATTTGACACGTTGATTAAATTTTCAATGATTGAATTATCAAAAAAATACAGTTTAAAAATCTATCAACAAACCAATTCAGTTAATTTTGAAGTATTAAAAAAATTTTACAAAGATAAGAGTATTGATTGCGAATTATTTGATTTTAAAGAAGATATTTCAAATCTTATGAGTAAATCAAATATATGCATTACTAGAGCGGGTGCCTCAACATTAGCGGAATTAGTCTTTTTAAATTTACCCTGTGTGGTAATACCGTTGCCTACTTCAAAAGATAATCACCAATTTGAAAACGCCTTTTTTTATAACAAAATTGGGTGTAATTGGGTTTTAAATCAAAATGAAATCAATGATGAGGCTATAACAAATAAATTATTTAATATTATAGATAACAAAGACGAATTCTTAGTTAAAAAAATAAATATGAAAAATTTTAGCTGTCAAAATACATGGAATAATATAAATCACAAAATCATATCTGTTATTAATGAAAATAGAATTAGCAAAAACTGAAATTATACATTTTATTGGAATAGGTGGGATTGGCATGAGTGGTCTAGCACTTATAATGAAAGGGATGGGTTTTAACGTCCAGGGTAGTGATGTTCTTATTAACAAGAATATTGAAAGGTTAAAAAAAGATAAAATCAAGATCAACATTCAACATAATAAAAATAATATAATGAGGGCCACTATTTTGGTTATTTCATCTGCTATTAAAAAAAATAACCCAGAGTTAATTGAAGCAAGAAAAAAAAAACTCCCAATTTATAAACGTGGAGAAATGTTGGCTAATATAGTGTCTTTGACTAAAAATATTGTTGTGACGGGATCTCATGGAAAAACCACAACCACGTCACTACTAGCTGCAATCTTTTCAAAAACAAAATTAGATCCAACAATAATAAATGGTGGAGTTCTTAATGCAATTAATAATTCAGCTAAACTTGGTAAAAGTGATTGGTGTATACTAGAAGCAGATGAGTCAGATGGTAGCTTCATACATGTACCACCAACTTATTCTATTGTTACAAATATAGATCGCGAGCATATGGATTATTATAATTCAATGAGTGATCTGAAAAATTTATTTATAAAGTTTATTAATAAGGTTCCATCATTTGGAAAATCATTCATTTGCATTGATGATAAAAACAATAACAATTTATTAAAAAAGATAAAAATAAAAAACTTTTATACATATGGAATAAATCCAAAATCACAATTTCGTATTAAAAATATTAAACAAGTAAAAGAGTTTTCAGAATATGATCTAGAAATTAAGTTACCAGGAAAAAGAAATATAGTTATTAATAAAATTAAGATCCCTCTTCTAGGAATTCATAATATTCGAAATTCAACAGCAGCTGTTGCTGTAGCATTAACAATTGGAATTTCACATAATATTATTAAAAGTGGGTTGAAAGAATTTAAAGGAGTTCAAAGAAGATTTAATAAAATTTTTACATATAGAGAGACTAGCTTTTATGATGACTACGCACATCATCCAACAGAAATTAAGGAAGTTTTAAATGGGGTTAGAGCCGCATATAAAAAGGAAGAAGTTATATGCGTATTTCAACCACACAGAATATCTAGATTAAAAGATCTTAAAAAAGAATTTAGCTTATCATTTAAGAAAGCAGATACTGTAATTTTATGTCCAGTTTATGCAGCAGGTGAAAAAATAAAATTAGGATTTAATTATAATAACTTTGCAAAGAATATTATTAAAAATTCTAAGGTTAAATTATTTATGATCAATGACCAATACGAATTATCAAAATTAATAAAAAACACTATATATGGAAAAAAGATAGTTGTTGGCATGGGTGCGGGTACAATTTCAGCATGGATGAGGGAGCTGCCAAGCTTAATATGATGCCCTCAGAAGAATTAAAAAAATTTTCAAATGAAGTAAGTAGTAAAATTTATTTTGATTATGATTTAAAAAAGAGTAATTGGTTTAATATTGGTGGTAAAACTAAAATCTACTTTAGACCTGATAATTTACCTGACCTAATATTATTTTTAAAAAGATTTGGAAATAAAGAAAAAATTCATATTTTAGGAGCAGGATCAAATACACTTGTAAGTGATAATACATTTGATGGTGCGGTTATTAAGTTAGGAAAAAATTTTTCTAACATTTCAATATTACCTAATGGTGTAATAGTTGCAGGCAGTGCTTGCCTTGACAAAAAATTATCAGATTTTGCTTTAGAAAATGATGTTGGAGGTTTCGAATTTCTAGCGTGTATACCAGGAAGTGTTGGTGGTGGACTAAAGATGAATGCAGGATGTTTCAATAAAGAATTCAAAGATATACTGATCTCAATACAAGCAATTGATAAAGAAGGCAGAGTTTTAACAATACCATCAAATAAAGTTATTTTTAAATATAGGGGCAACGATTTACCAGAAGATTTAATATTTTTAAGCGCTTCCTTTAAAAGCGAAAAACAAAATAAAGATAAAATTAAAAAAGAAATGTTTAAATTGAAAAATAAAAAAGATAATGCCCAACCTACAAAAATTAAAACAAGTGGTAGCACATTTAAAAATCCAATTAATCAATCTGATAAAAAAGTTTGGCAATTAATAAAGGAATCAGTGCCACTAGATACAAGTTTTGGAGATGCTTATATTTCAGATAAACATTGTAATTTCTTTGTTAACAAAAATAATGCTAGCTTTGATGATATGAATAAGCTGATAAAGTTTGTTCAAGATGCAGTTCAAAAAAAAACAGGAATTATTTTAGAAAAAGAAATTAAGATACTGGAATAACTATGAAAAGAAGAATTTTAATACTTTGTGGCGGAATATCTAAAGAACGCTCAATAAGCTTGGATACAGGAAAGCAAGTAGCCAACGAATTAAAAAAAAATAAATATAGTATTATAACTTGTGAGCCAGATCACACTTTATTAAAAAATATAAAACTATTTAAACCAGATATAATTTTTAATGCATTACACGGACAGTTTGGAGAAGACGGTTATATTCAAACAATTTTAGAAGCGCAAAAAATTCCATATACACATTCAGGGGTGATTGCTTCTTCCATAGCAATGGATAAAGAAATTTCAAAAAAAATTTTTATTAAAAATAAAATATTAACTCCTAAATATATTAAATTTGATTATAAAAAAAAGGAAACAAATATTATTAAAATTATTGAAAAAAAATTAAAATTTCCAGTTGTCATAAAGCCAATTAACGAAGGATCAAGTGTACACGTTTATATTTGCACTAAAAAAAACATAATCAAAAATTTAAAAGCATTGAGTATATATAATCAAATTTTGATTGAAGAATTTATTGCAGGTAGAGAGATACAAGTGGCTATAATGGGCAGCAAAACATTAGGCGCAATTGAATTGGAGCCAAAGAGAAAATTTTATGACTATGAAGCAAAATATAATTCAAACGCAAAAACAAAACATATAATCCCAGTTAATCTTGGTAAAAAAGATTTAAAACAAATAATAACTATAACTCGTAAAGCCCATCAGCTTATTGGCTGTAAAGGAGTTACCAGATCAGACTTTAAGTTTTATAAAGGAAAATTTTATTTATTAGAAATTAATACCCAACCAGGAATGACCAAACTTTCATTGGTACCTGAAATAGCCAACTATATAGGGATAAGTTTTATACAATTAATTGAATGGATTTTAAAAGATGCATCAATTAATAGATAAAAAAAATAAGATAATAATATATTTATTATTCTTATTCATATTAAGCACAACAAGTGGTAAATTTGCACAAAATCAAAACTCTTACTCTTCTACAATCAACCAAATTAATATTGAGGGACTCTCGAATACAAATAACTTGAAAATTCTTAATCAACTAAACAATTTATTTTATAGAAATATATTATTAGTTGGGAAGCAAGAAATTCAAAAAGTTATAAGCAGATATAATATTATAGAAGAATATACAGTTAAAAAAATTTATCCTTCTACAATTAACATAAACATCAAACAAACAGAATTTGTTGCAAGACTTTCTAATAATGATCAATTAGTTGGAGGAAATGGCAAACTCATAGAAGATAAAGAAAATAATATGATATTGCCCTATATATTTGGAGAATTTTATTCTCAAGATTTCTTAAACTTCAAAAAAAATATTGTAGAATCTAAGTTTAGCTTTATAAAAATTAAAACGTTATTTTTTTTCCCCTCAAATAGGTGGGATATTCTAACAAATGATGATATTTTAATTAAGTTACCCCAAGAAAATATTACTGAATCGCTTAATCTTGCTTATAAGATTATAAATAGTAATGATTTAGAAAATAAAAACCTCATTGATCTGAGAATGAAAAATCACTTAATTATAAAATAATGAATAACGAAAATTTTAAAACCTTTTTTGATTGTGGTTCTTCTAAAATAAGAGCTGGTACATTTAATATAAATAACAATAATGAAGCCTTTTATGTTGAGAGTGAATTTTTTACAGATCGATCAAACTTAGAATTAAGAATTCAGAAGATGATTGCTTCTCTTGAGAAAGACACAAATGAATACATCGGTAATATAAATTTGATGATAGACAGCCCTAAAATGTTATCTGTGGGTATTTCATTATCTAAAAAACTTGATGGATCTAAATTAAAATCAGCAAACATTCAGTTCTTAGTTCAAGAAGCTAAGCAACAAATTTTGAAAAATTATACAAATCATAATATTACTCATATTGTTATTAATAATTATAAGATTGATGACGTTGATTATTCTTATTTGCCGCACGAAATTAAATGTGATTTTATATCTTTAGATATACTTTTTATCTGTCTACCAACCGACACAGTTCTTTACTTTAAAAATATTTTTTCAAAATCTAATATTTTAATTGATCAAATAATTTGCTCTAGTTATGCAAAATCAATTAATTACAAAGATAGTATAAATTTAAGTGGGAACATGTCATTTATTGATGTTGGATTTAATAAAACATCAGTAATCTCTTACTTTAATGATAAAATTCTCTCGTTTCATGTCTTGCCAATTGGTGGCAACCATATTACTAAAGATATTTCACAAATTTTAGAGATAGATTTAGAAAGTTCAGAACAAAAAAAACTTAATTTTGATCAAAATCTTAAACTTTCTAGTGATGGAGATATTTCAATTGAGACCCTCCAAAAAATAATCTTTGCTCGAACTGAGGAAATACTTGAACTATGTGATAAATATATGAAGTTAAATTCACATACATCAGTCAAGTCTAAGATGGTGTTAATGGGGGAGGGCTCAAGAATACTTGACAATCAGCACAAAGATAAAATTTCTTTCTCAAACGATATAGATTTTTTAGAGGAAACTTCAAAAGATATTTGCCAATCTGGATTTAAATTTATAACAAGGCTAAATAAACAAGAGGTTGTAGTAGTACCAAAAAGACAAATAAAATATGGTTTTTTTGAAAAGTTTTTTCATTTTTTTAGATAAACCAGTATTTTCCCGTAACATTTCTTGTTTTTCTTAATTTAATTCAATTATTTATAAGATCTCAATGTCTATTTTAAATCAAAAAACCATTAATAAAAATATTACATTTACGGGTGTTGGTCTTCATAGTGGTTTGGATGTAACAATGACTATAAAACCAGCAGAACCAAATTCTGGAATAATTTTTAAAAGAATAGATCTTAAGGAAGATAATATAGTAATCCCAAATATATTCAATGTTAGTAGTGCAGTATTTTGTACGACTATCTCAAATGAAAACGGTACTAGTGTTTCTACGATAGAACACTTAATGGGAGCCTTATATGGCTTGGGAATTGATAACGCGTTAATTGAGATTAATAATCAGGAAGTACCAATTTTAGATGGTTCAGCAAAACTATTTGTTGAAGCAATTTCTCGAAATGGAATTAAAAATAGTAATGCTCCAATCAAGATAGTTAAAATTGAGAAGAAAATAGAATTTAATGATGGCAATAAAACAATTTCCATTGAGCCAAGTAAAATTAGTTTAGATATAGATTTTGAATTAAAATATGAAAATGAAATGATTGGAACGCAAAGAAATTTAGTTAAAGTATTTGAGTCTGATTTAACAGATATTTACAATTCTAGAACTTTTTGCTTATTTGAGGATGTGGGAAAATTAAGGGAAATGGGATTAGCCAAAGGAGGAAATCTTGATAATGCAATAGTTATTAAGAATGACAAGGTATTGAATAAAAATGGTCTTCGTAACGATAAAGAATTTGTAAATCATAAAATTTTAGACTGCATGGGAGATTTATATTTGGCTGGCTACAAAATAATTGGAAAAATAATTTGCTCTCAAGGAGGTCATAAGCTTACAAATCAATTATTAAGAAAAGTTTTTCAAAATGATGAAAATTTTTCATTAATAGAAATCACAGAAAAACACTTGCCAAATACTTTTATTAATAAAAGTCATTTAAAGTCTATAGCTTAAAAAATAGAGTTTTATCCATAATCTGGTAGAATAAGATAATGATTTCAAAATTTAAAATATTACTTATTTTAACATTGTTTCTATCTTTTTTGTCCTGTGCAGATAAAGAAAATAAAATATCTGAAATTGTTGAAGTAGACATGGAATCGCAAATGTCAAATGCTTACAAGGAAGGGTATTCTGAATTGCAAAGAGGAGATGTAATATTAGCTGCAAAAAAATTTAATGAGGCAGAACTATTATTTCCGCAATCACCTTGGGCCGCTAAGTCAGTAATCATGGCTGCATACGCTTATTATATTCAAGATTATTATAGTGATACAATTTTTGAGTTAGAGCGATACTTAGCAACTTATCCAAACGATAAAGATCAAGTATATGCTCATTTTTTAATGGGAGTTACTTTTTATGAACAAATAGTAGACGAAAAAAAAGATTTAAAATCAATACTGGAATCGAAGAAGCAATTTGAGCTTATAATTAATGAATACCCAGACACTAAATTTGCAACAGATGCAAAGTTTAAAATTGATTTAATTAATGAGATTCTTGCAGCAAAAGAAATGTATTTAGCTAGATATTATTTGAATAAGACAATGTGGATACCAGCTTTAAATAGATTTAAAACAGTTGTAACTGAATATGATACAACCATTTATACTGAAGAAGCACTCCACAGGTTAGTTGAGATCAATTATAGATTGGGTTTAGTAGACGAATCTAAAAAATATGCGAACGTATTAGGTTACAACTACCAATCTTCAGATTGGTATAAAAATACTTATAAGGTTTATAATAAAAATTATAGGGATGGCATTAAAGAGTTACAAAAAGACAAAAAGAAAAAAATAGGTCTGATAAAGAGCTTCAAAGGATTGTTCGACTAAAATGAACGATAAAGATATAGAAATTGAATATTTAAAAAAAATAGACTTAGCACAGAAATATAATAAATATTATTATGATAAAAATAAACCAATTGTTGCAGATCAAGTATTTGATTTATTAAAGAAAGATATAATTAAGCTTGAAAATAAATATAAATTTTTAAAAAATAAAAGTTCACCAACAAGATCTGTTGGTTTTAAACCATCAAAAAATTTTCAAAAAGTAAAACACAAAGTTCCAATGTTGTCACTTGGAAATGCCTTTAATGAAGAAGATCTAAATAATTTTGAAAAAAAAATAAACAATTTTTTAAGTCTTAGAGGAATAAATATAATTGATTATAGTGCAGAACCTAAAATAGATGGAATATCTGCCTCATTAATTTATGTTAATGGACAATTTACAAAAGGTCTTTCAAGAGGAGATGGTATAGAGGGAGAGGATATTACGCAAAATTTAAAAACCATTAATGATATTCCGCTAAAGATAAATGCAAAAAATTTCCCTAAGGAAATTGATATTAGGGGGGAAGTATTTATAGAAAATGAGGATTTTAAAACAATTAACAAAAAATTTGCCAATCCTAGAAATGCTGCATCAGGTTCATTAAGGCAAAAAGATCCTACTATTACATCAAAAATACCACTTAAGTTTATTGCATATACTTTTGGATATGTTGAGGAAATGAACATCCATAGCCAAACAGATTTTTTAAAAAATTTAAAGACGTGGGGCTTTAAAATAAATCCATTTAATAAAAAAATTTCAGGTGTTAAAAACCTACTAGAAAATCATAAAAATTTAGAAGAAAAAAGAAAAGAAATAGCTTTTGATATTGATGGTGTTGTTTATAAAGTTAACCAGTTTAATTTACAAAAAAGACTAGGTTTTGCAACCAATGCACCAAGATGGGCAATTGCACATAAATTTTCTGCCAATAGTTCAATATCCGAAATAACAAATATTGAAATTCAAATAGGTAGAACAGGAGCACTAACACCAGTTGCAAAGATTAAACCTGTCAATATTGGAGGTGTAATAGTTTCAAATGCAACACTTCATAATGAAGATGAGATTGTCAGGAAAGACATAAGAATTGGAGACACTGTTTTAGTTGAAAGAGCAGGAGATGTAATACCACACGTAGTTTCAGTAGACTTTAAGAAAAGAGACAAGAATTCAAAAAAATTTATTTTCCCATTGAATTGCCCATCTTGTGGAAGCAATACTGCAAAGGATTATAACGATATAACTAAAAAAAAAGATGCAGTCAGAAGATGTGTTAGTGAAGGGTATAAGTGCGAAAAAATTGCAATAGAAAAAATTAAACATTTTGTATCAAAAGAAGCATTTAATATTGATGGACTTGGAAAAAAAATTGTAGAGAATTTTTGGAATTTAAAATTAATCAGCTTACCACAGGATATTTTTAATCTTAATTATGATAAAATAGAAAGACTAGAAGGTTGGGGAAAATTATCAGTAACAAATTTAAAATTTTCAATTAGACAAAAAAAAAAAATTTCTTTAGATAGATTTGTCTATTCATTAGGAATTAGACACATAGGACAAGAAAATGCCAAGCTTATCGCCAGACATTTGAAAACAGCTATAAATTTTTTTAAATTAGCAGATGGTACGAATATAGAGAGATTATTTAATATAGATGGAATAGGTGCAACACAAATACAATCAATAAAAAAATTCTTTTTAAATAAAACAAATTTAGAAGTTTTATCTGAACTAGATAAATGTCTTGAAATAGAGAATGTAATTTTAATAAATAATAAAGGCTTATTAAAAAATAAAACTTTTATGCTTACAGGCAAACTTAATGGAGTTAGTAGAGCTGAAGCAAAATCTTTAATTGAAAAGAATTCTGGAAAGATAATTAGTAACGTAAATAAAAAGCTTAACTATTTAATTGCTGGAGAAAAAGCAACTACAAAAAAAGTCAATACTGCAAAGGAATTAAAAATAAAAATTATCAACCAAAAAGAGTGGATGGAAATGCTAAATAAGACTAGCTAACCATTTTCTTTGTTTTTTATTTAATACACTAGAGTATTCAGAGTAAATATTTAAATGATATCTAAATAAATAATCTTTTTCAGTTTTATTTAATAATTTATAATTAACTAAATCTTTTTCTATAGGAGCCAATGTAAGATTCTCAAACACTAATTTATTTTTTAATTTTTTTGTATAAATCAAATTTTCTATTCGAATTCCGAAATGATTTTTTTTATAATAACCGGGCTCATTGCTTAAAATCATACCTTTTTCAATTTTAATAGAATTATGCTTAGAGATTGACTGGGGTCCTTCGTGTACATTTAAAAAGAACCCAACACCATGCCCCGTTCCATGTGCGTAATCCAAACCTTCTTTATTTAAAAATTTTCTAGCTCTAATATCAATTTTTTTTCCGGTATTGTCCTTTTTCAAGTTGGTAAGAGCAACTGCGATATGTCCTTTTAAAACATTGGTGTAGGCATTTTTTATTGATTGTTTCTGGCTGATAAAACAAATAGTTCTTGTAACATCTGTCGTTCCATAGCTGTATTGCCCACCTGAATCTACCAAAAAAAGATCTTGTTTATTAATCTTTTTAGTGGCTTTGGTTGTTGCCCTATAATGAACAATGGCTCCATTTGCTCCTGAGCCAGCTATAGTATTAAAACTTGGGGTTAAATAATCTTTACTAAATTTTCTAAATTTTTCTAATTTATTTTGAGCCTCTACCTCGGTTATTGTTTTTTTATTTATATTTTTAATCCAATAAATAAATTTTGTAAGTGCCAATCCATCTTTTTTATGGGCCTCAATCATATGATTAATTTCATGTGAATTTTTAATCGACTTTAATTTGTAAATTGGGTCATCTTTATCTAAGATTTTAAATTTTGATTTAATTATATCTTCATGAAAAATTGAGCAAGTTTTGTTATCAATTATAAAATTTTTGCCTTTTAGGTTGTTAATTAATTTTGAAATATCCTTAATATCAATAACTTGATTTTTATTTATTTTTTTTTCTTTGATAATTTTTTTTGTATTATTTTTTTTAGTAATTAAAAATAAATTTTTATTTCTACCTATAATCAATCTAGCATTAGGTATTGGGCTATTCGGATTATCATATCCCCTTATATTTAAAAGCCAAGCAATATTTTCTGGAGCACTAACAAATAAATAATCAGTATTATTTGATTTTAGAAAATTTATTATTTTCAAAATTTTAGATTGATGTGTTTCACCTGTTATGTTTTTTTCCAAAGAATAAAATGGTTTAGTTTTTTTTTCTTTAAATTTGAATATTTGATCAATTAAATTATCATTGATTGGAATAAGATTATTATTTAAAAAATAATTTTTAATATTTTTTGATGTAAATAACTTTGGATCATAGCCTAAAGTATAATTCTTAATAATAGTATGAGGTAGTCTTTTATGGATTTCAATTATATTAAAATTCCTATCAGACTCTTGTTGTGCTTGAATAGTGTATCTTCCATCTACAAATAAATAGTTTTGTTTTTTAAGTATAACAGCAATACCTGCGGAACCAGAAAAATTACTAATATTTTTTAATCTATCATTTTTTGCATACTCAGAAAAGTACTCATCATTTTTAGGTATGATATAACCATCAATTTCAAATTTTTTAAATTTCTCTCTTAAAACTTTTATTTTATTTTTTATCATTTAATTCTTTTTTGATATCTTGCCCAACCAGGACTTCTTTTTCCTTCATCAATTTCAAGGTCTTGATTAAATTCAAAATCATTATCATCATCTTTAGACTCATCAAAAAATGAATTTTTTTCTAAATATTTATCTGGTAACTCATCGATAAACCTGGAGGCCATACTATCAATCCAATTACCTTGATAAAATCTATTCATAGCAAATGATATTAAAGCTTTCTTCTTAGCTCTCGTTATTCCGACATAAGCTAATCTTCTTTCTTCTTCAAGTCCGTTTTGACCTTTTTCTTCAATAGATTTTTGGTGTGGAAAAAGACCCTCTTCCCATCCTGGCAGAAATACCACATCAAATTCCAGACCTTTTGAGCCATGCATTGTCATCATGTTAACTTTTTCCCCATCCCAATCTTGATCTATTGCAGTCGCTAATGCTACATGCTCTAAAAAAGCCTCTAAATTATCAAATTCTTTCAAGGCATTTAAAAGTTCTTTAATGTTTTCTAGTCTATTTTCGCTTTCTAAATCTTTTTTATTCTTAAGCATGGCTGAATAACCAGATTCATCTAAAACTAACTGTAAGAGCTTAACATGATTAATTTTTTTTATAGTGATGTCATTTCTCCATTTACCAATTAAAAATAGAAAACCACTTAAACCTATTTTCGTTTTTGGTTTGATTAAATTTTGTTCAATTAATTGTTTTGAGGCAATTTCTAAACTTGCAGAGTTTTCTTTAGAAAATTCATGTATTAATTTAATAGTACTTTCACCTATAGATCTTTTAGGATTGTTTACTATTCTATCAAAAGCCAAATCATCTTTTGATTGATGAATTAATCTTAGATACGCAACACAGTCTTTAATTTCTGCTCTTTCATAAAATTTTGTGCCACCTAAAATTCTATAAGGTAGCCCAATTTTTAAAAAACGCTCTTCAAACTCTCTTGTTTGGAATATTGCCCTAACTAAAATTGCTATTTTGTTAAATGAATATTTTTTTTTAAGTTTTTTTTCTATTTCATCAGAAATTCCGATGGCTTCATCTTTTCCATTTTTAAAACAATTTAGTTTAACTAGATCACCCTCTTCCATTGTAGTTTTTAAAGTTTTCCCAACTCTATTTTGATTATTTGCAATAAGATTTGAAGCAACTGATAAAATGTTTTGAGATGAACGATAGTTTTCTTCTAATCTAATTACTTTTGAATTTTTATAAACTTGATCAAATTCTAAAAAGTTTTTAATTTCTGCACCACGCCAGCTATATATAGATTGATCATCATCTCCAACACAACAAAGGTTTTTATGTTTTTCTGATAGCAGATAGAGCCATCTACTTTGAATGTAGTTTGTATCCTGATATTCATCTACCAATATATATTTAAAATTATTTGAATAAATTTCTCTTATATCCAAATTTCTTTCTAAAATTTTTACTACGTGCAATATTAAGTCACCAAAGTCACAAGCATTTAAATCTAATAATTTTTGTTGATAAATTTTATAAAGGGGGAGTATAGTTTTTTCATAGATGTCGTTTTTATTAACAATGACTTCGTTAGGATAAAAACCTTTATTTTTCCATCTATCAATTATAGATAGAGTATATTTGGGCGCTAACTGTTTAATATCTATATTTTCTGCTTTGCAAATATTTTTGATTAATCGAACCTGGTCATCGGTATCAATGATTGTAAAATTAGAAGTTAAACCAGCAGCTGGAGCATGCTTTCTTAATAGCTTTGCACAAATAGAATGAAATGTTCCAAGCCAGGATAACCCTATAGCTTCAGAATTAAGAATTGAGCTCACTCTACTTTGCATTTCTTTGGCAGCTTTATTGGTGAATGTTACAGACAATATTTGATTGGGAAATGCTTTTCTCTCTTTAATAATATGTGCAATCCTAGAGGTTAAAACTTTAGTTTTTCCAGAACCTGCTCCAGCTACAATAAGTAATGGGCCATCAAGGTGCAAAACGGCTTCTTTTTGTGCCTTATTAAGATTATCTAAATATTCACGGTTTATCATTTTTAAAATTTCTTTATAAGTTATTAAATTCCAACAGTATTTATGAAACAAATTATTAGAAATTTTAATAACCTAATTGAAAGGACAATATTAAAAGTTCAGAATAAAACAAATAATAACTTTAATATTAGTGTCTTCAATAAGTATTTAATAACTTTTATTGCATCATTGTTTATTTATTTATTTTACCTATTGATACCCCTTTTATATGACAAAACGTGGTTGCAGGCTAACATAGAAAGCAAATTACTTAATGAATTTAAAGTAAACTTAAGTACTTCTGCAGATATTTCATATCGTATTCTTCCAGCGCCACATTTTTTAATTAAAGATTCTAAAATCTTAGTGGCTGAAGGTGAAAAAACAAAATCTATAGCTGAAATTAAAGATTTTCAAATATTTTTGAGTCACACAAACTTTTTTGATAAAGAAAAAATGAATATTAAAAAAATAGTTATTAGTAATGCTAATTTCTCACTATTAAGAGGCGATATTAAATTATTGAATGAGTATACAAGCAAAAAATTTTCAAATAAAAAAGTTACTATCAACAATAGTAATATTTTTTTTAAAGATAATTTAGAAGAGATAATTTCAATTATTAAAGTAAATAAAACTATCTTATTTTTTGATGATAAAAAACTATTAAATTTTTTTAAATTAAAAGGAGAAGTTTTTAATTTACCTTTCACTTTTGACTTTAATAGCAGTAATAATTCTACTACATATAAAGAATTTTATTTTAAATCCAAAAAACTTAAATTAGATATTTCTAATAAAACTACTACAGAAAACAAAATAACTTATGGAAAAAATAATATTACATTTTTACAATCTACAATTAATACAAAATATAATACTAAAAAAAAGTTGATTATTTTTGAGTCACTCAATTCTAGATTAGATAATATACAAGTTAATTATAAAGGTGAACTATCAATTAACCCATTTGATTTAAGCTTAAATATTAATTTAGATAATTATAAGATATCTAAATTATTCGATATAAACCCTCTCTTAATTGAACTTATCCAATCAGGCTTGTTATTTAATGAAAATATAAGTGTGAGCACATCTATAATCGCTAACTCAAATTTAAAAAATGAAGTTTTTGATAGTGCAAAAATTAATTTTTATATTATTGGTGGAAAAATACATTTTGATAAAACAAAGTTTATCAATAACAATATCGGTTCATTACAGTTTAATAATAGTAATCTTTTTTATGAAAATAATGAACTAACATTCAATAGCAATATCTTGATAGATATTCAAAATTCTCAAAAGTTATTTTCTTTCCTTAATACAAGTAAGTCATCACGAAAAGATATTAAAACTATTCTTATTAATTTAGATTATGATTTTTTAGCCAATCAGGTCCGATTTAATAATATAAAGATAGATAACAAAGAAGTTAGTAGTCAATTATTGACAATAATTGAAGATTTTACTGATATTAATCAGAATAATTTTAATAAGAGTAGGAGATTATTAAACGAGTTATTAGAGGCCTATGAGGGGTAGATCATTTTTTTTGGATTTACTATTTGCTCATAGTCTTTTTCTTTAATTAGTCCTGTCTTAAGTGTCTCATGCCTAAGTGTGGTTCCATTTTTTAGAGCAGTTTTTGCAATTTTTGCAGCATTGTCATATCCAATATGTGGAGCTAGAGCTGTTACGAGCATTAAAGAATTATCTAAATGCTCCTTAATTCTTTTTTTATTAGCTTTGATTCCTTTAACACAATAGTAGGCAAAGTTTTTAGTGCTATCCGCAATAAGATCTATTGATTGAAGCACGTTGTGAGCAATCATTGGTTTGAATACATTTAATTCAAAGTGACCATGAGAGCCAGCTATTGTGATCCCTGTATGATTGCCCATTACTTTGGCACACACCATTGTTACAGCTTCGCATTGAGTAGGGTTAACTTTCCCAGGCATAATTGATGAACCAGGCTCATTCTCTGGAAGTGTTAATTCTCCATATCCTGCTCTTGGTCCTGAGCCTAAAAATCTTATATCATTTGATATTTTCATCAATGAAACTGCACATGTATTTAATGTACCTGAAAAATTTACTATAGAGTCATGTGCGGCTAATTCTGCAAATTTATTATTAGCAGGCTTAAAAGGTAATTTTGTAAACTTCGCTATTTCTCTAACAATCTTTTTATCAAACCCTTTTTTTGAATTAATTCCTGTTCCAACGGCCGTCCCACCTTGTGCAAGAAAATATATCTCTTTAAGAGCAAGCTCTATTCTTTCAATACATTTTTTTAATTGCACTTGGTATCCTGAGAATTCTTGGCCAAGAGACAGGGGTGTTGCATCCTGCAAATGGGTTCTGCCAATTTTGATAATACCTTTAAATTCTCTAGATTTTTTTGCTAATTCTTTTTCTAAAATTTTTAAATTTGGTAATAGTTTTGATATAGTCTCTTGAGCCACAGATATATGCATCGCCGTAGGAAAAACATCATTTGTTGATTGAGATTTATTTACATGATCATTTGGATGAACAGGTTTTTTTGAACCTTTTTTCCCACCCATTATTTCAATTGCTCTATTAGCAATTACCTCATTAACATTCATATTGGTTTGAGTGCCAGATCCTGTTTGCCAAACTTTTAATGGAAAATTTTCATCTAACTTTCCTTTTATAACTTCATCAGAAGCTTTTATTATCGAATCTGTTATTCTTTTATTAATTTGCTTTTCTTTATAATGAACTAAAGCAGCCGATCTTTTGATGATTGCAATAGATTTGATTATTGAAATATTGACTAAAATTTTTCCAATATTAAAAAATTTATTAGATCTTTGTGTTGATGCACCCCAGTATTTGTCATCAGGTACATTAACACTTCCAATACTGTCAAATTCTTTTCTTAATTTCATTGATTAATATATAATTAATAATTTATTATACTTATATATTAAATTTTAAAAACTTACAGGAGCTAAATGTCAAATTTTAATAAAGTAAAAACTTTCATGGAAACTTTTGGTCAAGAGGTTAAAACTAAACCTTCTTTTAGCACCGATAAGATTAATAGCCTTAGATATGATTTAATTAAGGAAGAGTTAGAGGAACTTAAGGTTGCAATGAAAAACAAAGATCTTTTAGAAGTTGCTGATGCTTTAACGGATATATTATATGTTGCTTATGGTGCGGGGCATGCCTTTGGTATTGATCTAGATAAATGCTTTGAGGAAGTGCAAAGCTCAAATATGAGTAAGTTAAGTGAAGATGGTAAGCCTATATATAATGAATTGGGAAAAGTTATGAAGGGCCCAAAATATTTTAAACCAGACTTAACTAAGTTTGTTAATTAATTAGGGGCGTTCTGTTACCCGGTGCCCCGGACCGTGCTTCTATAATCTTTATTTTGCAACGATATTGAAATACGTAAAGGTAGAAAATTACCAAAAATTCCGACACTAGGCCGCCAAAGATATTAGTGCTAGGGTCTGGGTTCATGAAAAAGCTTTTAGGGATTATAGTTCTGAGTTTGTTGTGGACTAATACTTCTTTTGCTAACGACCATAAGCCAAATAATTTTGATGCTTTTGTTTGGTCAGATGGAAAAAAATTAAAAATTCAGAAAGGTAGAGATATTGAAAACCCAGAAAACAAAATCATAATTATCTTCAATCATGGTGGGTGGGGATGGGATAAAAGCTGGGGACCAGGCTGGGCTTCTAGCTTAGCAAAATTAATGGCACCTAATCTTTCTGGAAAAAATATTAAAGGAAAAGAAACTGTTTTATGGATGAATGGAAGTTTAATTGACAAAAAGAATGATCCTTTTAAAGGGAAAGAAATTGGATATGCTTGTGGATGGAAACTTAGAGGAGGTTATCATCCTCCATGGTATGACTGTGTTATAAATAATTTTCCTACTTATTTAAGAGAAAAAAGAACAAAGGAAGCTATAGATTATTTTGCAAGTAAAGGCACACCTAGAAACCAAATATTTTTATCAGGACATTCTTGTGGTGCATGGAACGCACTTAGACTTAAAGGAAAATACCCTGATGCTTTTAACAGTGCTATCGCCTATATGCCTAATTGTTGGGACAGAAAACCAAATGGACCTATAAGAAAAATGTTAATTGATGAAATGAAAACTTTTAAAGAACTTTCTTCAATTAGTTTTTCAAGTCCCGTTGACGGTCATGCAGACTGGCATAGTGATTACAAATATTTAAAATGGATAGGAGATATACCGGGTGCCACTATGATTGAATTAGCTGGTCACAATGCAAAAAATGGTAGAGAAATTTCTGTAAATGGAAAACTGTGTAAAGATTTGCCAAGAATGCAAGCGGGATGGGAAGAGACCCATGATGTTAAAAAAAAACATAAAGGATTTAAGCCAGTTGATGAAAAAGAAAAGAAAGAAATGAAGAAAAAAGCTAGAGGGCATGTAATGCTTTATTATTCTTGTTTTCAAGATTATTATCCTCAAATCTTTGATTTTATTTCTGCAAAAATTAAATGAAAAAGATTTTAGGGATCATGGTTCTGGGTTTGTTGTATGAAGATTAGAGATACATTATACAAGTTAGCAACAGAATTTCAAAATGAGCGATCCAGAACAATAACAAATCCAAAAAAACCATCTATACCCCCAAAAAATGAATTAGCTAGATGGATATCAAGAGAAATACCTAAAATTTTTGAAGAAAATTTCAAAAATGAATTAAATGGTTTCCAGGTTAATGCTAGTGCCGGTGATGGGCAGTGGGTTACTGCTCCTTGGATTGCTATTCTTCACCCAAAAGTTTCCCTTCAACCAAATGGAAGGGTCTCACCACAATGTGGTTACTACCCTGTATATGCAGTTGATAAAGATGAAAAGTTTATAATGTTTTCATTGGGTCAGGGTGAATACAATATTAGATTAAATTTTCCAAAGGACGTTGACCATAAACTTATAGATGGTGCTATAAATCTTAGAAAAAAACTTCCAGAGTATAAAGCTAACTTTACCAATGTTTCCAAAACAAATTTAGATAGGAAGGCAACAAATAAAAAGAGTGAAAGATGGGTCAAAAGTTGTGCATTTGGAAAAATATATAAAGTTAAAAAACTTCCAAGCGAAGAAGAGCTACAGAATGATTTAATAGAAATGATGAAGTTGTTTAATTTGGCAATTGAAAGAGGTGGTGTTTTAGAAGGTGCATTTGACAATATTTCTTTCGATCAAGATCAAATAACTTCAGGCTTTGAAATAAAAATTGTTAGGCATATTAACAAGGAAAATGAAATTATCAAAACAGATCCTAAATTAATAAAACAGTTAAAAAAAAATAGCGATTATACCTGTCAGGCTTGTGGTTTAAAATATGAGAAAATTTATGGAGAATATAGTAAGAAAAAAGACTTTATAGAAGCACACCATATTGAACCAAAGTTTAAGGTTAAAGAAGAAGTTGAAACAAATAAAAAGATGTCTCGTTCGTCAAAAGATTTTGCTATGCTATGCGCAAACTGTCATAGAATGATACATAGAATGATGAAAAAAGAGAAAGACAGAGTAATTTCCCTCAGTGAATTCAAGGACAGAATTAATAAAAACTTTAAAGACCAAATAAAAAAATTATAATTTAAGTAGAAAATGCCGACACCAGTCCGCCAAAAAGTAATCTAAACGTTAATCAGCATTATAAAAAAAGAGAAGTAGGAGAGTGGTAAGGGGCGTTCTGTTACCCGGTGCCCCAGACCGTGCTTCTATAATTAACCTAAGTTAATTATGCAGCAATAGCGTAACTTTCGTTAGCATTTAAAGTTTAGCCCGTCACGGTGGAACAATCCCGAACGAAAGAATAGCCTTTAGTCACCCGTCGATCCTGTTTCACCCCCATAAGTTGTAATGGTGGAGGTGGTGGGTACTGCCCCCACGTCCGTAATGGTTATTACGAAATTCGTTTATCGTCGTAGTTGGCAAGCCAACAGTATTAATATAAAAGCATTTGAAAGAGATTCAATAAAAAAAGAAATTCAATAAAACCATGAAATTAACTAAAGAACAAGCACAAGAAATTAAAGACCAGCAGTCTCAACAAAATCAAACGAAAAGAGTTACGGCACCTGCTCTCGAAAATATTCTTTATGAAGCAATGCCTGCTCTAGACCATGGTTTTGTAAGAGTTGTAGATTACATGGGTGACGATACATCAATTGTTCAATCAGCAAGAGTTTCTTACGGAAAGGGTACTAAAAAGGTTTCAACAGACGCGGGTCTAATTAAATATTTAATGCGACATTGGCATAGTACTCCATTTGAGATGTGTGAAATTAAATATCACGTTAAGCTCCCAATTTTTATTGCTCGTCAATGGATTAGACATAGAACAGCAAATGTTAATGAGTACTCAGCAAGGTATTCTATTTTAGATAAAGAATTTTATTTACCATCAGCAGAAAATCTAGCAGCACAATCTTCAAGCAACAGACAGGGAAGAGGTGATGTTATTGAAGGAGAACAAGCAAAAGAAGTTTTGGAACTTTTAAAAAATGATGCTGATAGAACTTATGACAATTATGAGATGATGTTGAATGAGAGATTTGACGGTTCAACCATTGATGAAAATAAAAAAGGGCTAGCCAGAGAGCTTGCAAGAATGAACTTAACTTTAAATACTTATACCCAATGGTATTGGAAAACTGATTTATTAAATTTGATGAATTTTTTAAGACTTAGAGCTGATAGTCATGCTCAATATGAAATAAGAGTATATGCTGATATCATGTTGGATACTGTTAAGAAATGGGTTCCAATAACTTATGATGCGTTTATGGATTATAGAGTGGGTGGAACAGAAGTTTCAGCAAAAGGGAAAGTTATAATCCAAAAACTTATTAAAGGTGAAGATGTAAACCCAGATAGCTCTGGCCTATCTAAAAGAGAATGGAATGAATTAATGGAAGCCTTTGATCTTAATGACAAAACTATCTAGCAATTCCTTCATTAAAAAAAAAAATGTTTTTTAAAAATTTTAATTTAAGAGAAACATATGTTTTTTATTTAATTCTTATTCTCTATTTTTTTTTCAATCTTTATCAATTAAGATTTAATCACTGGTCGTCAATGATGGATCATGATTTTTATATATTATACAATTCGTTATTAATTAGTTCTGGCCTTGAACAAGAAGGAAGAGATCATCCTGCATTCACTACATTTTTATTGCATGGTTATACTTATAAGATCATAAGTATCTTCCAAAGCAATTTTTCTACAAACATAGATGAAATACTAGATTCAAATAAAATGAACGAAACTTTTCAATTTTATTTTCAAGTTTCTAGGGTGATTAATTACTTTATAAATTTGTTTTTATTTTTATCTTTTTTGAAATTAATTCAACTTTTAAAGATCAAAAGGGAAATAATTTTTGTAGCGTGTATAATCTTTTTAATTTCAAACTGGTTTTCATTATCTTTTTTTTCACTTAGATCAGAAAATTTAAGCTTATTGTTCGTTATCTTAAGTATAATTTTTGTAATTAAAACAGATAAAATTGAAATAAAAAATTACTTTTTTGCAGGAATTTTTTTACTACTTTCAATGTTTACAAAAATACAAGTGATTTTTTTTATAACCTTTTTGGTTTTTTTTATTGCTACAAATATCAATAATGAAAAAAGAATTAGTAATCATTATCTGTTTTCCAGAATTAATATTAATTACTTAATTTATTCACTTATATTGATAATTTTTTGTTATTTAGTATTCCAACTTAAAATTCAAGAATTTGTAAGGTTTGAAAAAAATAAATATTTAGATTTATTTGTGTTTGTTTTGAGCTTTATGTTTATTGGGATTTATTTTTTCATTACATCTAAATTTAAAATTTATTTATTAAAAGAAAAATTCATATTGTTATCAATGGTTTTGCATGGATTTATTTTTGGGTTTTTGATTATACTTTTATTTGATTTTTTAAATATTATCCCTGTAAATGATTTTATTTATTTGAGAATAACAAATCCAATACACTACTTGTCTGAGATGGAAGCGATGTTTGCAAACGGTTTGATTAATATCAATTTTATTTTGACAACTATTTTAGAGATTCTATCAAGCTATAGTGAAAGTTTAATGGAATTGTTTTTGCTTTTAACATTAATTGTTGTAACTCTTAAAAAATATTTTTATAACAAAAATTTTTCTGTTTCTTATTTACTTTCTTTATTAGCAATTTTTCTTTTAATTACATTTATAAATAGTTTAAGACCATCATTAAACTATCATTTATATTATACCTTTTGTTACTTAATAGTTTTAGCAGTTTCTTTAAATTATTTTAACTTAAGGCATATTAGATTTATTCCTTTGATATTTGTATTTATTTTTCTATTTAACAATGATCTTTTAAAGTCATATTTTACTTCGACAGGAGATCGTTATGTGGAAATTTTTGAAAGAAAAAATTTAATGATTGGTATTTGTAAAGAATTTAGATTTCAGATAAAATCTGAACAATTCGACTCAACTGTGTCTTATTTGCAATATTGGCATAATAAATTTGACAATGAAAAAATTAATTCATTGTGCAAAGAATTAGAAATTTGATAATAAACTAAATTCAATATTTAAAAAAATTATGAAAAACCTTACTTTAATTATCCCAGCCAAAGAAGAATCTGGCTCATTACCATCGGTGTTAAAGGAAGTTGAGTTCCTAGAATGTAAAAAAATTGTTATTCTGCATGAAACAGACTTAGAAACCATAAATTCTATAAAAAATTTTGACTGTAAGATAATTTATCAAAATAAAAAAGGTTATGGGGATGCATTGATAGAGGGAATTAATAATGTTCAAACAGAGTATCTCTGTATATTCAATGCAGATGGTTCTTTTGATCCCAAATATTTAAGTAAAAAATTAGAACTTTGTAAAGAACGAGACTATGTTTTCTCATCAAGATATTTAAAAGATGGTGGTAGTGAAGATGACACATTAATCACAAAGATAGGAAATTTTATTTTTTCATCACTGGGAAATATTTTATTTTCCCTAAAATTGTCTGATATTTTGTACACCTATATTTTAGGCAAAACACAATCATTTAAATCTCTAAATTTAGAAAGTCTTGATTTTTGTTTGTGTATTGAGATCCCAATTAAAGCAAAAAGAATGAATGCTTTATACTTGGACATACCAAGTTATGAGAGAAAAAGGATTGCCGGCTTTAAAAAAGTGAATGAATTCAGAGATGGTTTTAAAATACTTCTTGGAATGTTAAGATTTTTTTTTAAAATTAGATAAATTGTGAAAACAAATACAAAAATTATAATTGCTAAAATAATATTTAGAGTAATGTTTTTTTTTGGAATTAAAAAAGATGTTATTGTAAATAGAAATTTAATAAACTGGAAATTGGATATTTCAGAAGGTATTGATTTATCTATTTTTCTATTCGGATCATTTCAACAAAATTTAGTCCTATCTATAAATAGGCATATATTTAGTCATAAGAAATCCCAAAACAATTTCTTTAATATAATTGACATAGGATCAAATATTGGTGACAAATCGTTGTCTATAACCAGTGGCCTGCTAAGTAAAAATTTTACGAACTTTAAAGTTTTTTCTATAGAGCCCACTGATTACGCTTTTAAAAAACAAATTAATAATATCAATCTTAACCCTAAGTTAAAACAAAAGATTAAATCATCTAGATATTTTGTATCTAACAATAAAATTAGACCTAAAAATATTTATTCTAGCTGGAGCCTTAATTCAAATAAAGATTCTCACAAAATTCATAAAGGAATTTTAAAAAAAGTTAACAAGTCTACTAAAACTATTTCTTTAGATTCTTTTGTAAAAAAAAATAAGATTAAAGATCAAATTATTCTGAAAATAGACGTTGACGGTTTTGAGATGAATGTATTAAAAAGTGCCGTTCAAACTTTAACTAAAAAAAACCCTATAATATTTATAGAATATGCTCCTTATTCATTTTATGAATATGGCTCAAGCACTAAAGAATTTTATAATTTTTTAAAAAAATATAATTACAAGATCTATGATTTAAATTTTAATAAATTAAATAAGATTAAAATAATTGATGGCTCAAGTACTGATATCATTTTAATAAAAAACTAATAATTAATTGTTAATGTATAAATAAAATTTTATTTTAAATAAATTGATTTAATTTTATTAGCAAAACCTAAATATATTTTAGAAATTTCATGATCTGGGTTAGCTTCAACAATTGGCTTTCCTTCATCACCACATTTACCAACTTCAGGATTTATAGGAATTTCTCCTAAAAATTCTTTTTCAAATTCTTCAGCAGTTCGCTTAACTCCACCTTCACCAAATATTTTATATTTTTTACCATCATCACCCTTAAAGTAACTCATATTATCAACTAGACCTAAAATTTTAACTCCAAGTTTATCAAACATTTTAATTCCTCTTTTTACATCAAGTAGTGCAACTTCTTGAGGTGTAGAAACTATAATTGCCCCATCCATTTTAATCTCTTGAGAAAAAGTTAATTGCGTATCACCAGTTCCAGGGGGCATATCAACGATTATAAAATCTAAATCTTTCCAACCTACTTTTTGAGTAAAGGTTTTAATTGCACTAGTAACCATGGGTCCACGCCAAATCATTGGTGTTTGTTGGTCTGCAAGAAAGCCAATAGACATACATTGAATGTCATATTTTGTAATTGGTGTTAAAGTTTGACCATCACTTTTTGGTTTTTCATTAATATCAAACATTTTTGGAATGGAGGGGCCATAAATATCTGCATCAAGTAATCCAACTTTGCAGCCAATTTGTTTTAATGCTAAGGCAAGGTTTGTTGCAAAAGTAGATTTTCCAACACCACCTTTGGCACTTGAAACAGCTATTGTAAATTTTGTTCCTAAAATTGGGTTCTTTGTGAATTTTTTAGGTTCAAGTTTCCTTTTCATTGCGTCACTTAGTTCTGGCTTTTTATCAGTCATATCATGATCATTACTTGTTTTTTGTTATAAAGACATTATATACTTTGTCATATGTCAGATGATTTTCAAGGAAGAGGCGGAAGTCCATGGGGAACACCTCCAGGAGGAGGAAATGGTTCAGGAAAAGGACCCACACCACCAGATATCGATGCAATTATTAGAGACATTCAAAGTAGAATAAATAAATTTTTACCTGGTGGAAGCTCGTCAGGAAAAAAACCAATTGGTTTAATTTTAATTATCTTAGCATTTGTATGGTTAGCAAGTGGACTTTATAGAGTGGGACCCGATGAACAAGGTGTTGTGCTAAGATTTGGTAAGTTTATAAAAACAACTCAACCAGGATTACATTATCACATTCCACGTCCGGTAGAGACAGTTCAGACACCAAAAGTTACAAAGGTTAATAGAATAGATATTGGATTTAGATCTGAAAGAGATAGCGGATTTTCTTCAGGTGGAGGAGTTGCTGATGTGCCCCAAGAAAGTTTAATGCTAACTGGTGATGAGAATATCGTTAATATAGATTTTTCAGTATTTTGGGTAATTAAAGATGCAAGCAAATTTTTATTCCAAATTCAAGATCCAGAAGGAACAGTAAAAGCTGCAGCAGAAACAGCAATGAGAGAGGTAATTGCTAAAAGTAATATTCAGCCAGTTTTAACAGAAGGTAGAGCTCAGATAGAAATTGAAACACAAGAAATTATCCAATCAATATTGGATGAATACAATAGTGGAATTCAAGTTACACAAGTTCAAACTCAAAAAGCAGATCCACCTGATCAAGTAATTGATGCATTTAGAGATGTTCAAGCAGCAAGAGCTGATATGGAAAGATCTAAAAATGAAGCAGAAGCTTATGCAAACGATGTAATCCCGAGAGCAAGAGGAGAAGCTGCAAAAATTATGCAAGCAGCTGAAGCTTATAAGCAGAAAGTTGTTGCTTTAGCAGAAGGTGAAGCTAGCAGATTTATTTCAATATATAATGAGTATTTTAAGGCTAAAGAAGTTACTCAAGAGAGAATGTATTTAGAGACTATGGAAAAAGTCTTGGCAGATATAGACAAAGTAATTATTGAAAAAGGTGCAGGGTCAGGAGTTGTTCCTTACTTACCACTTCCTGAACTAGGCAAAAAGAAAGCGAATAATTAATGAAAAAAATTTTATTACCAATAACTATTATAATAGCAGCATTAGCTTTCTTCTCTATATTTATAGTTAAAGAAGTTAATCAAGCAATTGTCCTTCAATTTGGTGACCCTAAAAAAATCATACTAGAACCTGGTCTAAACTTTAAAATGCCTTTTATTCAAAATGTAGTATTTTTGGATAGCAGAATTTTAAATTTAGATACACCACCAATAGAAGTGATTGCATCAGACCAAAAAAGATTGATTGTTGATGCTTTTGCAAGGTTTCAAATTGTAGACCCTTTAAAATTCTATATTTCAGTTGGAAATGAAAGGGTTGCAAGATCAAGATTAGCAACAATTATTAACTCAAGACTTAGAAATGTTCTAGGACAGCAAGAATTACAAACATTGTTATCAAAAGATAGAAGTAAGCAAATGTCTTTAATCCAAGAAGGTGTGAATGTTGAGGCTAAAAATTTTGGTATTAAAATTGTTGATGTAAGAATTAAAAGAGCAGATTTACCTGAAGCAAACAGTGAAGCGATCTTTAGAAGAATGCAAACTGAAAGAGAGAAAGAAGCTAAAGAATTTAGAGCGAGAGGCGCTGAGATGGCAGTGACTATTACATCAACAGCTGATAAAGATGTTTCAGTATTGCTGGCTAATGCAAACAAAGATTCTGAAATTATGAAAGGTCAAGGAGATGGTGAAAGAAATGCAATTTTTGCCGATGCATTTGGTAGAGATCCAGAATTTTTTGCTTTCTATAGAGCGATGCAGGCTTACGAGACTGCCTTAATAGGTGGAGACACTTCTGTAATCTTGTCACCTGATAGTGAGTTTTTTAAATTTTTTGGAAATATTAAACCAAAAAAATAAATCAAATACATGAAGGAGCTAATTATAGCTTTTGGTCTTTTTCTTTTTATCGAAGGAATTTTGTATGCCATATTTCCATCAAAAATGAAAAGTTTGTTATTGAAATTAAATGATGTGACTAATAGTCAACTAAGAACAGGGGGATTGATATTTGCAATTTTAGGATTTATTATTATTTGGTACATAAAAAATTAAAATGAACAGAATTAAAAAATTATTAATAGTATTTTTCACAATTGCTTTTGCTTCTCAGATTTTCGCAAAAGATGTACCAGCATCATTTGCAGATCTGGCTGAAAGATTAATGCCATCTGTTGTAGATATTTCAACAACAACTACTGTAACCACAAATACTAATCCGTTCCCAGGATTTCAATTCCCCCCAGGATCTCCTTTTGAAGATATGTTTAAAGAATTTGGAACACCGCAAACTAGAAAATCCGCAGCATTGGGGTCTGGATTTATAATTGAGGAAAAAGGGATTGTGATAACTAACAACCACGTTATTCAAAATGCAGAAGATATTGTAGTTAGAGTTAATGGAGATAAAGAATATAAAGCTAAAGTTATTGGGGCAGATCCTTTATCTGATATTGCTGTTCTTCAAATAATTTCTAAAGAAAAATTTATACCAGTTAAGTTTGGAGATTCAGATAAGGCAAGAATTGGAGATTGGGTAATAGCAATCGGTAATCCATATGGACAAGGTGGAACGGTTACTTCAGGAATTATTTCAGCAAGAAATAGATCAATAGGTCTCTCGCGTTATGAAGATTATATTCAAACAGATGCATCGATTAATTCTGGAAACTCAGGGGGGCCATTATTTGATATGAATGGAGATGTAATTGGTATTAATACAGCAATTTTAGGTAAAGGCGGTTCAATTGGTATAGGCTTTTCAATACCAGCCAACAGTGCAAAAAAAGTTGTTAGCCAATTAATAGAATTTGGTGAAACTAAAAGAGGATGGCTTGGTGTTAGAATTCAAGTAGTAACAGAAGAAATTGCTGATATTGAAAAATTAGACGAACCAAGAGGTGCATTAGTAGCGAGTGTTGCTGAAAAAAGTCCATCAGATAAAGCAGGAATTAAAGCAGGTGATATCATATTAGAATTCAATGGAACTACAATTAATGAAATGAAAGAGTTGCCAATAATTGTAGCACAAACAGAAGTTGGTAAAACTGTTGACGTTAAAGTTTGGAGAAACAAAAAAGAAATTATAAAAAAAATTAAATTAGGGAGATTAGAAACATCAAGTGATTTCAAAGAAGAAAAAAAAGAAACTGATGTAGAAACACCAGAGATTTCAGAAATTAAATCCTTAAAAATTATAGTAAGACCATTAAATCAAAAAGATATTAAGGAAAGAAAACTTCCCAATCAAACAACAGGATTGGTTTTAACTAATATTGGCAAAAATAGCCCAGTTAATTATTTAAATGTAGGCGATGTAATAGTTGAAGTCCAAAAGAAAAAAATTAGATACACAAAAGATCTTGAAGATATAGTTGATAAAGCTCTAAAATCTAATCAAAAAACAATTTTAATTGTAATTTATAATAATCAAAACCAAAGAAGATATATTGGTGTTAAATTAGATTGATAATGGACAAACAGTCCAAGATTATTTTAATTTCAGGTCCCACTGCATCAGGTAAATCAAATTTTGCTGTAAAAATTGCTAAAAAGATTAATGGTGAAATTATTAATGCAGATAGCATGCAGGTTTATAAACAATTAAAAATTCTTACTGCTAGACCAAATAAAGAAGAGAAAAAAAATATTAAACATCATATGTATGGTGTTATTGATTTAGATAAAAAATTTTCTACAGGCCAATGGTTAAAGACTGCTATTAAAAAAATTGAAGAAATAAAAAAAAGAAAAAAAATTCCTATTTTAGTTGGTGGCACAGGATTGTATTTCCAATCTTTAATTGATGGCTTAGTTAAAATTCCAGAAATTCCTGTTAAGTTTAGAAATAAAATTAGATTGATACAAAAAAAAGAAGGCCAGAAAAAATTCTATAAAAAACTTTTAAAAATTGATTCTATGGCTAAAGATAAATTTGATCAAAATGATTCTCAAAGGACGATTAGAGCTTTTGAAGTTAAATCATATACAAAAATTTCTATTTATGAGTGGCTAAACAAAACTAAATCTGAATTTAAAGATGGAGAATTTTTAAAACTATATATTGATTTTAAAAGAGAAGATTTGATTAAAAGAATATCACTAAGAACAATCAAGATGATTGAGAATGGGGCAATAAATGAGGTAAAAAAATTTATAAAATCAAAGATCAAAAAAGATTTAAGTGTAAATAAAGTAATAGGGATTGACGAATTGACACAGTGTTTAGATGAAAAAATTAATTTAGATCAAGCCCAAGAATTAATTTCAATTAAAACAAGACAATACGCCAAAAGACAAGCCACATGGGCGAGAAGTAGGATGACATCTTGGGAAAAAATTAATCCAATCAATATTGTTGGCTATATAAAAAAATTAAAAAAAACATCGCTTAAACTTGACCAATTAACATAAAATCCGATAGATTGCCTGAATGCCAAAACTATTTTCTGGAGCTGAAATTGTATTTAAATGTCTTGAAGACCAAAAAGTAGAACATATTTTTGGTTATCCAGGTGGAGCAGTACTCCCAATTTATGATGAGTTAAAAAATCATCCATCAATAAAACATATTTTAGTTAGACATGAGCAAGGTGCCGGTCATGCTGCGGAAGGCTATGCAAGATCAACAGGTAAACCAGGTGTTGTATTAGTTACATCAGGGCCGGGTGCTACCAATGTTGTTACTGCATTAACTGATGCCTACATGGACTCAGTACCTTTAGTTTGTATTTCAGGTCAGGTACCAACTCATTTAATTGGAACAGATGCTTTCCAAGAATGTGATACCACAGGTATTACCAGACCATGCACAAAACATAATTGGTTAGTTAAAGATATTAATGATCTTCCAAGAATAATGCATGAAGCGTTTGAAGTTGCAACAACTGGAAGACCAGGACCAGTATTAGTTGATATTCCAAAAGATATTCAGTTTGCAAAAGCAAAATATTTTAAACCTAAAAAAAAAATAAAATTAAAAGAAAAATCTCACAATGCATTTAAGCAAAGTGATATCGATCAATTAGTTGATTTAATGAAAAAAGCTTCAAGACCAGTTTTTTATACTGGTGGGGGTGTAATTAATTCAGGCCCAAAAGCAAGTGAGCTATTAAGAGAACTTGTTTCTATAACTGGATTTCCGATCACTTCAACTCTTCAAGGCCTAGGTGCTTACCCGGGAGATGATAATCAGTTTTTAGGAATGCTTGGAATGCATGGAACTTATGAAGCCAATAACGCAATGCATGACTGTGACTTACTAATTAATATAGGTGCAAGATTTGATGACCGTATCACTGGAAAGATAGATGAGTTTTCTCCAAAATCTAAAAAAGTTCATATTGATATTGACCCATCATCAATAAATAAAATTGTAAAAGTTGATTTATCTATTGTAGGCGATGTGAGTGATGTCATTAGATCTACAACAAAAACTTTAAAAAAGAAAAATTTAAATCTAGAAAAATCTAATAAACAAAAAATTTCAAAATGGTGGCAACAAATTCAAAAATGGAGAACAAAACAATCTCTAAACTTTGCTAATAGTGATAAAATTATTAAACCACAACATGCCGTACAAAGACTTTATGAATTAACAAAAAATCAAGACACCTACATAACTACAGAGGTTGGTCAGCATCAAATGTGGGCGGCACAACATTATAAATTTAATAAACCTAATAGATGGATGACATCAGGTGGTCTTGGAACAATGGGGTATGGCTTACCTGCTGCAGTAGGTGTTCAGGTTGCTCACCCAAAGAAATTAGTGGTTGATATTGCTGGAGAAGCATCAATTTTGATGAATATACAAGAGATGTCAACAGCAGTTCAATACAATCTGCCAGTAAAGATATTTATTTTAAATAATCAATATATGGGCATGGTTAGGCAGTGGCAGGAACTCCTTCATGAAAAAAACTATTCTGAAAGTTACTCAAAAGCATTACCAGATTTTGTTAGATTAGCCGAAGCTTACGGGTGTGTTGGAATTAGAGCAGAAGATCCAGATGAATTGGATGAAAAAATTGAAGAAATGATTAATACAGATGGACCTGTAATTTTTGATTGTCATGTTGATCAAGATGAGAATTGTTTTCCAATGATACCTTCAGGAAAGCCTCACAACCAAATGTTATTAGGCCCCAAGGACCAAGAAGAAAATAAAATTACAGGCAAAGGAAAAGCATTAGTTTAAATGACAAAATCTAAATCAGCATACAGTACACCTAGCAAATTAGGTAAAATTGATACTCATATAATTGTTGTTTGGGTCGATAATGAAGCAAGTGTATTATCAAGAGTAGTTGGACTATTTTCAGGTAGAGGCTACAATATTGAATCGTTAGCAGTTGCAGAAGTAGATCACAAAAAAAATCTTTCTAGAATTACCATAGTAACTACTGGAACACCCCAGGTTATAGAGCAAATTGTATTACAATTAAAAAAGCTAGTTCCAGTTCACAAAGTGGGAAATTTTAAAAGAGAAGATAAAAATGTCATATTTAAAGAGATGGCACTATTAAAAATTGTTGCAAATCCTAACAAAATTAATAAAGCTTTAAATGCTTGTAAAAAATACAGTCCAGTTATATTAGATCAAACAAATAAATCTGCTGTAATTCAAATAACAGCATTAAGAAGAGAGATAGATAAGGTGACAAAAAATTTAAAACCATTCGGTCTTGTTAGTGCCTCAAGAACTGGAGCGGTTGCAATGACTAGAGGTGCAGAAATTTTTAATTAATTATAAAGGAGAAAAAAAATGAAAATGTTTTATGAAAAAGATGCAGACGTAGATTTAATTAAGAGCAAAAAAATAGCAATTTTTGGTTATGGTAGTCAAGGACATGCACACGCATTAAACTTAAAAGATAGTGGAGCTAAAGAAGTTGTTGTAGCTCTTAGAGATGGTTCGGTAAGTAAAGCAAAAGCAGAATCTAAAGGATTAAGGGTAATGAATATGTCAGATGCTGCTGAATGGGCAGAGGTTGCAATGATACTTACGCCAGATGAATTACAAGCTTCAATTTATAAAAATCATATCGAACAAAGAATCAAAGAAGGAACAAGTCTAGCTTTTGCTCATGGATTAAATATTCATTACAAACTTATTGATGCAAGAAAAGACTTGGATGTATTTATGGTTGCACCAAAAGGACCTGGACATTTGGTTAGAAGTGAATTTGAAAGAGGAGGTGGGGTGCCATGTTTATTTGCTGTTCATCAAGATGGAACAGGTAAAGCAAGAGATCTTGCATTATCCTATGCTTCAGCGATCGGTGGTGGAAAATCAGGTATTATTGAAACAACTTTTAAAGATGAGTGTGAAACCGATTTATTTGGTGAGCAATCTGTACTTTGTGGTGGATTAGTTGAGTTAATTAAAAATGGTTTTGAAACTTTAACAGAAGCCGGATACGAACCTGAAATGGCCTACTTTGAATGTCTACATGAAGTAAAACTGATAGTAGATTTAATTTATGAAGGTGGAATTGCCAATATGAATTACTCAATTTCAAACACCGCAGAATATGGCGAATATGTATCTGGTAAAAAAATTGTAGATAGTGAAAGCAAAAAAAGAATGAAAGAAGTCCTAGCTGATATTCAATCTGGTAAATTTACTAAAGATTGGATGAAAGAGTGCGAAGGTGGGCAGAAGAACTTTTTAAAAATGAGAAAAGATCTTGCGGATCATCCAATTGAAAAAGTGGGTGCTGAGCTTAGAGCAATGATGCCTTGGATTGGTAAGAAAAAATTAATAGATAGTGATAAGAGTTAATTTTTAAAAAAAACCCAAATCGACCAAAGATTGTAGCAAAACTATAACAATTATTTTGCAATCTCTATTATAGATTGTATTATAGTTTTTCTAAAATTATTGGCTATGACCGACAAAGATAAAGTCTTTATATTTGATACAACAATGCGTGATGGTGAGCAATCACCAGGTGCATCAATGAGTCTTGAAGAAAAAATCCAAATTGCAAGAATTTTTGATGAACTAGGAATTGATATTATTGAAGCTGGTTTCCCTATTGCATCACCAGGTGATTTTGAAGCTGTAACAGCAATAAGTAAAATTTTAAAAAATTCAATTCCATGTGGGTTATCAAGAGCTAGTAAAAAAGATATAGATGCATGTTATGAAGCATTAAAAGCTGCTCCAAGATTTAGAATTCATACTTTTATTTCAACAAGTCCTTTGCATATGAAGCATAAGTTAAACAAATCACCTGAACAGGTTCTAGATGCGATAAAAGAAAGTGTTACTTATGCAAGAAACTTAACAGATGATGTTGAATGGTCTTGTGAAGATGGAACAAGAACTGATATGAATTATATGTGTAAGTCAGTTGAACTTGCAATAAGTTGTGGTGCAACTACAATAAATATTCCAGATACCGTTGGTTACACAACTCCTTCTGAATTTACAAAAATAATCACAACACTAAAAAATAAAGTTCCAAATATAGATAAGGCTATATTATCTGTCCATTGTCATAATGATTTAGGATTAGCTGTTGCAAATTCTTTAGCTGGCGTTTCTGCGGGTGCTAGACAAGTTGAATGTACAATTAATGGAATAGGTGAAAGAGCTGGTAATGCTGCACTTGAAGAAATTGTAATGGCAATAAGAACAAGAAATGACTTGATGCCTTATACAACAGATATTAAAACTGAATTATTAAGTAAAGCATCAAAAGTTGTCTCTAACGCAACTTTCCCAGTACAATTTAATAAAGCAATTGTTGGAAAAAATGCTTTTGCTCATGAAGCAGGCATTCACCAAGATGGAATGCTCAAAAATAGAGAAACATATGAGATTATGACACCAGAAAGTGTTGGTGTTAAAAAAACCTCATTAGTGATGGGAAAACATTCTGGAAGACACGCATTTAAAGAAAAATTAAATGACCTTGGTTATGCAAATGTTACAGATGATGTAATTCAAACTGCTTTTGGTAAGTTTAAGATTTTAGCAGATAAGAAAAAACATGTTTATGATGACGATATTGCAGCATTAGTTGATGACAGTATGATTTTAGATAAATATGTAATTAATTTAAAATCATTAAAAGTTTTTGCAGGGACAGGTGAGCCACAAAAAGCAGAAATGACACTTGATGTTTATGGTGAGGTTAAATCAACCTCAGAAACAGGAGATGGTCCTGTAGATGCAATTTTCAAATGTATAAAAGTTTTGTACCCGCATGATGTTAAGTTACAGTTATATCAAGTTCACGCTGTTACAGAAGGAACTGATGCCCAAGCAACTGTTAGTGTTAGAATTGAAGAGGAAGGAAAAACTACTGTAGGACAAGCAGCTGACACTGACACATTGGTAGCGTCAGCCAATGCTTATTTAAGTGCTTTAAATAAAATGATAATTAAAAGAAAAAAAACTGCTCCAATAGAGCACGAAACTCAGAAAGTGAAGGGAATATAAGATGTCTAAATGGTTTAAAAATTTAACTAGTATTTGGAGTCAAGATATGGCGATTGACCTAGGAACCGCTAATACACTTGTTGTTTTAAAAGGGCAAGGGGTAGTTTTAAATGAACCATCTGTTGTCGCTATAGCTGAGAACAACGGGAAAAAAACTGTTTTAGCTGTTGGGGATGAAGCAAAAACAATGCTTGGAAGAACGCCTGGAAATATTAGTGCCATTAGACCTTTAAGGGATGGAGTGATAGCAGATTTTATAGTGACTGAAGAAATGATTAAACATTTTATTAAAAAAGTTCACAAGAATAAAACTTTTGCAAACCCTAGAATTTTAATTTGTGTTCCTACTGGATCTACACCAGTTGAAAGAAAAGCAATTCAAGATAGTGCACTAGCAGCAGGAGCCAGAAGAGTTCAATTAATTGAAGAGCCAATCGCAGCAGCGATTGGAGCGGGTCTTCCAATTTCAGAAGCAACAGGATCAATGGTTGTTGATATTGGCGGAGGTACTACAGAGATAGCTGTTATGTCACTAGGAGGTCTTGTTTATTCTAAATCATTAAGGATAGCAGGAGATGCAATGGATACGGCACTAGTTACCTATATGAGAAAAGAATATAATCTTCTGATTGGAGATAGTACTGCTGAAAAAATAAAAAAAGAAATCGGTACGGCTATTCCATCTAATAATAATACTTATGCGGTAAAAGGTAGAGATTTAAGATCTGGAACACCTAAGGAGGTAAACATTACTGAAGAAGATACTGCTGAGGCATTAAATGATATTCTTAAAGACATGGTGAATGGAATAAAAGATGCCCTAGAAAACACACCACCTGAATTATCTGCTGATTTAGTTGATATGGGATTAACACTGACTGGTGGGGGGGCATTACTTAAAAATATTGATAAAAGATTTTCTAAAGAAACAGGATTGCCAGTTTTCATAGCTGATGACCCTTTAGCATGTGTTGCAATTGGTACAGGAAAAGCTTTAGATCAAGAAGAGACCTTCTCTACTATGCTATCTGAATATTAGAAAAAATGGAAACAAGCAGAGATGATTTTGTAATTGCAATAAGGTCTGCTTTCTTAAAAAAAGGAACGCAACAAAGGTTTTCATTGTTGAGTTTAATTATCTTTTCTATAGTTTTTTTAATTCTAGGTAGTTTAAACTTTAAAGCTATAAACTATGTGAAAATAACCATTAAAGAAATAGTATACAGATCCTCTTTTATTATATCAGGACCAGAAAACTTTATAAAAGATAGCTATTTTACAATTCAAAATCACAAAAATCTTTATAAAGAAAATGAAAAAAATAAATCTGAATTAGCAAAGTTAAAATCAAAAGTTTTGATAAATAAATTTATTATCTTAGAAAATCAAAGATTAAAAAATATAATTGATGAATACGTGAGTGTATCAGAAGCTATAGTCGCTAAAGTTTTAAGCGACAAAGGAAGCCCATTTTTAAAATCAATTATTATTAATAAAGGAAGCAAACAAGGTCTTTATCTAGGAATGATTGCAATGGATGGGGAATACCTTGTAGGAAAAGTTATTCAAGTTAATTATTTGTCATCAAGAGTATTATTGTTATCAGATTTGAATAGTAAGATACCAGTTACTTTGGAGCCTGATGGGTTATTATCAATACTATCTGGAACAGGAGAAGATCATGGTGTTATCCAATATACCAAGAAGTATAAAGAAATTCAAAGTCAGTCCATTATTTATACATCAGGCACTAGTGGTTTATTTAAAGCAGGAATACCAATAGGTAGAATAAATAGTGCCTTTTTAGGCGACGAAAAAAGAGTAGAATTTTTTTCAGATTTTTCTCAATTAAGATTTGTAAAAATTTTTTCATTTATAAAAAATGAGGCTGAATGACAGAGCTGAGCAATAAAAATCTCATTAATAAAATATCTTCAAAAATACCATTAATTCTACTTTTTGTATCCGTTTTAAATGATTATGATTTTAATCATTTAGGTTTAAAATATTTTTCATTTAATTTTTCCTATATTTTAATTTTTTATTACAGTGTAAAAAAAAGTGAAAGCTTAGGGTATAGTTATATATTTGTAGCAGGTTTATTTAATGATGTTGTAGGAGGTACTCCTATGGGACTAACCAGCTTAATATATTTAATCATTTGTGTTGCAGCCTCTTACCTTAGAAATATTACTTTAAGACCAAGCTTAATAAAAGATAGTATATTTTTTCTTACTACAATTTTGATTGTAAATTCATTATTATTTGTGGCTTTAAATTTTATTTTTAATTATGAGTTAAATTACTTTAATCAAATAATAAATATTACATTCACATTTTTGTTGTATTTTTTATTTTCAAGTCTATTTGATATTTTTGAAAATTACTTTGTGAGCAGTAATAATGTTAGGTGAAAATTTTGGAGTTAAGAAAAATCAAACCATTAATAGAAGAATGTTTATTATTGGTGCAGCAAAGCTTATTGTATTCGGAGGAATAATAGCACGATTATTTTCATTACAAATCACAGAAAATAAAAAATATTTAACTCTATCTGATAAAAATAGACTACGTGAATGGAGACTGCCTCCGATTAGAGGTGAATTTTTAGATTATTTTGGAAATATTATTGCTGGTAATATAAAGATATATCAATTGCACGTTATTCCTGAAGAGGTAGAAGATTTTAAATATTTAATGGTAAGACTAAAAGAAATTTTAAACCTTAATAATAGTGAATTTGAAAAAGTAATAAGGAAAAAAAATAAACAAAAACCTTGGGAAACATTAATTATTTCTAAAAATTTAACCTGGGAACAGTTCACAAAAGTTAATTATTTCTTGCATGATTTAGTTGGAGCAAAACCAGTTCTATCTGTTTCTCGTAACTATCCATTTAATGATAAGTATACCCATATTTTGGGCTATGTAAGTGAGGCTAGTGCGAAAGACCTTTTAAATAATGAGGTGATAAAAAGTAAGCACGTACCAGGTCTTAAAGTTGGAAAAACTGGTTTAGAAAAAACTTTTGAAAATGAATTAATTGGTACTAATGGTATTCAAAGATATGAAGTTAACGCATATGGAAAAAGAATTAGTCAACTTGATTATACAGATGGATTAAATGGTAAAACGATCCAACTGACCGTAGACACAGAAATTCAAAAGTTATGTAATAAACTTTTAAAGGATATGGCAGGCTCAATAAGTGTCATGGATATTTACACTGGTGAAATTGTAGCGATGCAATCTTCGCCTTCATTTGACCCTAACTTATTTCTTTTTGGAATTAATCAAGACGACTGGCAGTTAATTAGAAATAATCAATTAAAACCATTGGTTAATAAAACTTTATCAGGTTTATATTCACCTGGCTCAACGTATAAACCGATGGTGGCTCTATCTGCGCTAGAAAATGGAATTATTAATGAAAATTTTAAGGTCAACTGTAAGGGAAAAATTGAAATGTATGGCCAAACTTATCATTGCTGGAAAAAAAAAGGCCATGGTCTTGTAAATTTAAAAAGTGCAATGAAACAGTCTTGTGATACATATTTTTATGAAATTGCAAGAAAGCTTGGTGTAGATCGTTTAAAAAAAACATCTTTAAAATTTGGTCTTGGTGAAAAAGTTTTAGGTGAAATATTTGATATTGAGAAAAAAGGATTGATTCCTGACACTAAATGGAAAAAAAATAATTTAGGAAAAGGCTGGGTTATAGGTGAAACATTAATTACAGGTATTGGGCAGGGTTATACTCAAACTACGCCTCTGCAATTATGTCAAATGACAGCCCAACTTGCAAACGGTGGATTTAAAATTTATCCAAAAATAATAGTGGAAGAAAATATTAAAACAGCAGAGGAAATTAAACTTATAATGAATAAAAATGCTAAAAATTTGGATGAAAAAAATAATGGATTACAGGATGCAAGTGAACTTTTGGGATTTTCAAACCAGAAAGAACACAATCGTCTATTTAAAAATTCTAAAAATATAAAATTAGTTCAAGAAGCAATGTTTGCTTCAACCAATGAAGTTAGAGGAACATCCTATTCATCTAGAATTGAAGATCCAAAATATCAATTTGCTGGAAAAACGGGAACATCACAAGTTAGAAGAATAACTCAAGTAGCAAGAGAACTTGACCTAAGTACATCTCAAATTCCCTATAATGAAAGAGATCATGCATTGTATATCGCTTTTGGGCCATATAAAGACCCAAGATATGCATTAAGCATCGTTGTTGAGCATGGTGGATCAGGAAGTTCAACGGCAGCACCGATTGCAAAAAAACTCTTTAAGTTAATTGTAGATAGGCACGAACTTAGAGAACAAACCAGAATTCAAAAAGCTATAAAAATATAAATGCTATATAATTCGTTTAATACACAGATAACTTTTTTTCAGAAATTAAAAAACTTTGATTATATCTTGCTAACTTGTATTTTATTGCTGGGTTTAATTAGCTCTTTGTCTATGTACTCAACTGATGGAGGGGAAATTTTATTTCACAGCAAAAGCCATATATCAAAATTTTTAATTTTTTTTACGATGATGATTTTTATATCATTTTTAAATATAAAATTTTGGCATTACTTTGCTTATGTATTTTATATTGCTATTTTATTTTTATTAGTTTGGGCATCTTTATATGGTATCAAATCTTCAGGGTCTCAAAGATGGATAAATCTATATTTTATTAATTTACAACCGTCTGAATTGATGAAGATTGCAATAATAGTGTGTCTTGCAAAATATTATCATCGAATACAAACTAACAAAATTAATGACTTTCAGGTTATGTTTATTGCTTTGGTGATTTTAATTTTACCAATCATGCTTGTTATTACTCAGCCTGATTTAGGAACCTCAATTTTAATTGCACTAAGTGGCCTAGTTGTTATATGGCTTGCGGGAATAAATATTAAGTATTTTATATATTCTTTTATAGCTTTATTGATCTCAATGCCTTTTGCTATTGCACTTTTAAAACCCTATCAAAAATTAAGAATTTTAACATTTCTTAATCCTGATCGTGACCCATTAGGAGCGGGGTATCAAATTATTCAATCTAAAATAGCTGTTGGATCAGGTGGATTAAATGGGAAGGGGTTTTTAAAAGGTACTCAAAGTTATTTAGAATTTTTGCCAGAAAAGCATACTGATTTTATTTTTACATTATTTGCTGAAGAACAAGGTTTTCTAGGATCATTAGGTTTATTGCTAATTTATATAATTATTATTTATAGAGTTTTAAGAATTGGTGCAATCTCAAGAAGTTATTTTGCTAAACTTTTTTGCTATGGTTATGGATCTGCAATATTTTTTTATGTTACAGTAAATATGTCGATGGTTTTAGGTTTACTCCCTATAGTTGGATCACCATTACCCATTATGTCATACGGTGGATCCTCAATGCTAGCAACAATGATTGGATTTGGAATTGTTATGAGTGCAAACATTAATCATAAACAACTAATAGCTTAAGTCTTTTAATACTTTGGTTGTCGAATTTGTCGCGAGAATATTTAAATTTAAGAATTATATAGAGTGTTATGGAAAAGAAATTAAAAATTGGAATTGTAGGTGCTGGTATTCAAGGTATTTCCAATGCACTATTTTTACAAAAAAAAGGTTTTAACGTAACGATTTTTGATAGAGATGAACCTGGTAGTCCTGCTGCATCTTATGGTAATGCGGGTCATTTTTCTCCATATGCATCTGTACCAATAAATAGACCAGATGTTTTAACTGATGTTCCGGCAATGCTTTTAAGTTCAACTGGCCCACTTGCTCTTAAATGGAACTATGTTCCAAAAATGCTTCCATGGTTTTTAAAATTTATAAAGAACTGTACCACCGATAGAATGATGCACACAGCCAAAAACATGCATCAAATTTTAGATTTAGCATTACCTGCTTACGATGAGTTATTTGATGAAATTGAACTTGGAGGATTGGTTGAAAAAAAAGGTATTCTATATATTTGGAACGATCAAAGTTTAAAAAGTAGAGAGCTTGAAATTAAAGTTAGAAATGAGCTTGGTGTAGACCAACAAGTAGTAACACCGGAAGAAATTCATGATTTAGAACCAAATATAAAACCTATTTACCACGGAGGTGTTTATTATCAACATGGTAGACATGCTAGAAATCCTAAAAAAATACTTTTAAAGCTATACGAACTTTTTTTAAAAAAGGGGGGCAAATTTTTAAAGATGAATATCAAAGACATAACTTTTAATGATGAAAAACCAGTTATAAAAGCTGAAACCCAAAGCTTTCTTTTTGATAAAATTGTTATTGCTTGTGGTTCATTTTCTAAAAAATTAACAGATAATTTAGATGAAAAAATACCTCTTGATACTGAAAGGGGATATCATGTTCATTTTAAAGATTGCGATCATCTTTTAAGCAGACCTGTAATTTTCCAAAATAGAGGATTTGGTATTACCCCAATGGAACAAGGGCTTAGAGTGGTAGGCACAGTTGAATTTGGGGGTTTAGATAATCCATTATCTAAATCAAGAGTTAAAAATTTAATTAATAATGCAAAATATATGATGGGTGATTTGCCTGAACACGAAGATGAATGGTTAGGCTTTAGGCCAACATTGCCAGATTATCTACCCGTAATAGGACCTTCAAAAAAACATAAAAATGTTTTTTATTGTTTTGGTCATCATCATTTAGGATGGACTTTAGGACCAATTTCAGGGAAAATAATCTCAGGAATGATTGCTGAAGAAAATACAAACTTAGATTTAAAACCATATAGCTCTCTTAGGTTCAGTTAGGTGACTAATAAGAATAATATTGCGTATATTTTTTTATTTTTAGCAACTCTATTTTGGTCTGGTAATTTTTTGGTTGGAAAATTTGCTAGTCAATATCAAATCCCACCTTTTTCATTAAACTTTTATAGATGGCTTTTTGCTTGGTTAATTTTAGCACCATTTACAATTCAAGAAATATTAAAAAAAAGAAACTATATTTTAAAAAATTATAAATATTATATCGTTCTTGGAATAACGAGTGTTACTATATTTAATTCAATTGTTTATTACTCTTTAAATTTTACTCAAGTTATTAGTGGAGTATTAATGATATCAACAATACCAGTAATGATTATTTTTATTTCATCAATTCTAAAGATTGAAAAAACTAATATTTTTCAAATATTTGGGGTTACTTGCTCTTTTATTGGAGTAGTTTTAATTATAACAAAAGCAAATCTTGGAATATTAATAAACTTAGATTTTAACAAGGGTGATATTACAATGGTTTTTGGAATGCTTTCTTGGGCTACTTATTCTGCCCTATTAAAGAAAAAAAAACATGAACTATCTCAACTAGGATTACTAGAAGTGGTAATTTCGTTTGGCTTTATTTTCTTAATACCAATTTATTTTATAGAGTATCAAATGGGCTATAGAATTGTCCTAGATCAAAACTTTTACATGATTTTATTTTATGTAGTTTTGTTTCCAGGTCTTGCTTCCTTTATTTTTTGGATAAAAGGAGTTTCTTTGATTGGAGCTAATCGTGCAGGTGTTTTTTTGCATATGATGCCTATATTAAGTGCAATTATGGCCATGATTATTTTTAATGAAAAATTTATGTTTTATCATATGTTAGGTGCAATATTTATTTTAACTGGAATTCTTTTATCAAATAGAAAGTTTAAAAATGCTTAAAGTTGCTATCTTAGACGATTATCAAAATGTTTCTCATGAGTTTGTTGATTTAAAAAAACTATCAGGAGAATATGAATTTAAAATATTCAGCGAACCTTTTGTGGATGAAGCAGATGCGATAGAAAAATTATCAGATTTTGGCGCATTATTAATAATGAGAGAACGAACTCCAATTACCAAAAATTTGATTGATAATCTTAATGATCTTAAATACATCATAACAAGTGGCTCGAGAAATAAAGCTATAAACTTAGTGGCAGCTAAAAAAAGAAAAGTTATAGTATGTGGAACAGAAATTGGTTCTTCAGGAACACCCGAGTTAACTTGGGGTTTAATCTTAGGTTTAGCTAGAAACTTTAAAGAAGAAATTGATAATATGTATCAAGGCTACTGGCAGTCAACTATTGGCCTTGAACTTAAGGGAAAAATTTTAGGCCTAGTAGGCCTTGGAAGAGTTGGATCACAAGTTGCAAAAATAGGTAAAGCTTTTGGTATGCAAGTTATGGCTTGGAGTGAAAATTTAAACCTAGATACATGTAAAGAATTAGATGTGCTGCCATGTAGTAAAGAAGATTTATTTCAAAATTCTGATTTTCTATCTATTCACGTTCAAGGGGGAGAAAGATATAAAGAATTAATAAAATTAAAAGAACTAGACATGATGAAGAAAACTGCTTTTTTAGTTAATACCTCTAGAGGAAACATTATTAATGAAGATGATTTAATTATTGCATTGTCAACCAATGTGATCGCTGGTGCTGGATTAGATGTTTATGAAAAAGAACCTTTATCAGAAGGTAATAAATTAAGATTTTTACCAAATGCATTGTTAATGCCCCATATTGGTTATGTAACTGCTGAGAACTATAGCGTGTTTTATACACAGATGATTGAAGGCTTAGAAGCTTGTGTTGCTGGTAAACCTTTAAGAGTAATAGAGTAAACCTATGACAAAAAAAATTAATCCAGATCTTACTGCTGAACAAAAATTGATTTTATTTGAAGATGGCACTGAAGCATCTGGTACTAGTGAGTTAAATCATGAGAAGAGAGAAGGTAGCTACCACTGTACTAATTGTGGCGAAAAATTATTTGATTCAAATGCAAAATACGAAAGTGGTTCAGGTTGGCCATCATTTTATGATTCTTTACCTGAAGCTTTTGAAACTAAAACAGACACTCTATTAGGTTATGAGCGAGTGGAATATCATTGTAAAAAATGCGGTGGACATCATGGACATATATTTGAAGATGGGCCTAAGCCAACAGGTAAAAGGTATTGTAATAATGGTGTTTGCTTAACCTTTAGGCCTAAAGATTAATTTATTTTAAAAGTTCTTGTAACTTATCTTCTTTTTCTAAAGCCCTTGCTTCATCGTAACCACCAATGTGTTGATCATCAAAAAAGATTTGAGGAATAGTTCTTTTACCATTAGCTTTTGAAATCATTTCATCCATTGCACCATCAACTGTTGCAATATTAATTTCTTTATATTCAACATTATTTCTAGTTAATAATTTTTTTGCTGCATCACAAAAATTGCAAAGTGGACCTGTATAAATTGTTACATTTTTCATAAGTTATAAATAATCATTCTTTTTAATTTTGCTAGTTATTTCTTTTCTGGAATATTCAAACTTTTTTCTGTGTTTAATACTTTTTTGATTAACTCTTTTTCTCCATAATCTAAAAGAAACTGGTTTTATAGATCTACGCATAATCTTAATAACCTCAGCTTCTGTCTTTCCTGTCTTTTGTTCAATTTCCTCAAAAGTAATACGGTCTGCCCAAGCTGCCCAGACTATCCAGTCAGGATCTGATATATGGGGTTCTGGATTTTTAACCCTAGTTATGGGGGTGTGACCTTTTTTTTTCATAAATCCTTTATATTTGAAAAAAATGATTAATGCATTCTATTTGGTCTCGTGCTATTATAAATATATATGGTAGTCCTATTTAGCCATCTTTAGCTCCCGGTTTTTTTAGGACTATCCAAACCTTTAAAATGTTCCCCTTAAATTATTTTCTTTTTTTACAGATTATATTATTCTTATTTATTACTCCTGGAACACCAAGAATTGTTATTATTTCTTATTCTATGAATTATGGAGTTCAAAAATGTGTTTGGACTGCACTAGGAGATATTACTGCAAATATTATTCAAGCAACATTGGTAATTTTTGTTCTTGGATCTTTTTTTGTCGATAATCCCAATTTTTTAAATACTTTTAAGTGGGTAGGAATTGCTTACTTACTTTATCTTGCTTATGATCTTTATAATTCAAGACCAAAAGATATTAATTCAAAAAATATTTCATCTAAAAGTTTTTTTTCTTTTTTTAAAGATGGGTTTTTAGTTGCAGGAACAAGTCCTAAGGCTTGGATGTTCTTTCCTTTAGTTTTCCCACAGTTTATTGACTTTAATTCAAATTATATTGTTCAATTTTTTATTTTGATCACAACGTATGTAGTTTTAGACTTTTTATCTTTAGTTGCTTATGCGATACTTGCTAGAAAGTTAATTATTTGGATTAAAGCTAATCCAAAAGTTATAAATACAATTTCAGCGTGCGTATTAATAGTAATTGCAATTATAATTGCGCTTATTCAAAAGTATTAAAAATATATCAATAAGATTGCGGCAATTAAGTTTGTATGACGCTAGTTGTGTTTTTCTTCATTTAGATGTTTAATTGTTTTTTAAATTTAAAACTAATAGAGGATAAAATAAAATGAAAATCAGAAATATACTAATTACGTTAGTTTCTGCAATTGCTCTTTTAATTTCAGCTTCAACTATATCTTTCGCGAAGGTAGTTGGAGATAAAATTATTTTAGGTGCGGCTGTTTCATTAACTGGAAAATATTCATCTAATGGTGTTCATACTCAAAACGGCTATAACTTAGCAGTTGAGAGAATTAACAGCATGGGTGGTGTTAAAGTTGGTGGAAAAACTTACAAATTTGACATTATTTATTACGATGATGAATCAAACTCTGGAAGAGCAGCACAACTTGCAGAAAGATTAATCCAACAAGATGGTGTTAAGTTTATGCTTGGGCCTTATAGCTCAGGACTTACAAAAGCTATGGCTCCTGTAACTGAAAAATATGAAGTTCCTATGGTTGAAGCGAACGGTGCGTCTAGATCGTTATTCACTAAAGGATATAAGTATTTATTTGCAGTACTTGCTCCAGCAAACTTATATCTTGATGTAGCAATTGACCTTGCAGTTGAAAAAAATGGTGGAAAACCAGTTAAGATTGCAATGGCATTTGAACAAGATGCTTTCTCACAAGATGTGAGATTGGGCATTGTCGAAGCTGCTAAAAGAACAGGTTCTAAAATCATTATAGATGACAAGTTACCAAAAGAACTTAACGATATGGCTGCTACTTTATCTAAAGTAAAAGCTACTAATCCAGACGTTCTTGTAGTTTCAGGTCATACTAAAGGTGCTTTGACAGCTGTTAGACAAATTTCAGAGATGAAAGTTGATGTGAAAATGTTAGCAATGACTCACTGTGATGCTGCAAAATTATCTAAGCAACATGGTAAAGCTTCTGAGTACGCACTTTGTGCTTCTCAATGGCATAAATCTCTATCATACAAAGACAACTACTTTGGTGGTGGTATGAAATATGATGCAGACTTCACTAAAGCATTTGGATATGCACCGCCATATCAAGCTGCTGAATCTTCTGCTGCTTTATTAGTTTTTAAAGATGCGTTCGAAAGAGCACAATCATTTGATACTAAAAAAGTTAGAGATGCTTTAGCTGCAACCGATATGCAAACTTTTTATGGAAACATAAAATTTGCTGCAGGTGGTCAAAATGTATCTAAGCCAATGGTGCTTTTCCAAGTATCATGTAACGATGATGGTAGTGTGTGTGAAAACAAAGTTGTAGCTCCAACAAAATGGGCATCAGCTGAGTTGGTACACCCAATTCCATCTTGGTCAGAAAGATAATACCTAATATGCAAAATGCTCCCTAGTAATAGGGGGCATTTTTTTATAAACATCTAAAGAATTTATGGATTTCTTAATTTTTCAAGCACCGATCTTAATGGTTCAAGCATCAATGGATGGAATACTTCTTGGTATTTTGTTTGCATTAATTGCTTACGGGATGGCATTGCAGTGGGGAGTAATGAATATAATAAACATTGCTCAAGGAGAATTAGTAATCATGGGTGGATACATTGCATACTTTATGTATCTGTCAGGAATTCACCCAGCCTTTGGAGTGATTGTATCACCAATCATTATGTATTGCGTGGGTTGGGGAATGTACAAGCTTGTTATTAATAAAGTAGTAGACAAAGATTTGTTCACTTCAATACTTGCAACATTTGGAATTAGTATTTTAGCTCAGCAATTAATGAATTTTGCATTTGGTGCAGACGTAGTAGTTGCTCAATCAAATTTTGGAACCACAATGTTATTTAATAACTCAGTTACACTGCCAAATGCTAAAATATTTTCAGGAGCAGTTTGTGTAATATCTGCAATTATTCTTGTCATCTACATGAAGAAATCGAAATTAGGTAGAGCAATTAGAGCAACAGCTCAGAATGCAAGAGCAGCAAAGATTTTGGGTGTTGATACAGAAAAAGTATATGCAGCAACCTTTGGAATTAATGCAGCATTATGCGGAATTGCAGGAGCTTGTATTGCAATTACATTTACTCTTCACCCTTATACAGGACTACCTTACACGGTTAGATCTTTTATGATTGTAATTATTGCAGGACTAGGAAATTTACCAGCTGTTGCAATATCTGGTATGGGCCTTGGAGTATTTGAAGAATGGGCAGATTATCTGCTTGGAACAGAATTTAGAATTGCAGCAGTATTCTCCTTACTAGTCATCATACTGGTATATAGAAGGTTTAAATTAGCTCGAAAAAGAGAATATTTAAAATAATGAATAAAAATACACTCCTATACGCAGGCTTAATAATTTTTGGTTTGGCTGGAGCATTCATATTCCCTGCTTATAAACTACAATTATCATTTTTATATATTCTAATTGTTTTGGCTATGACTTGGGATGTTCAAGGTGGACAGATGGGTTACAACACGTTCGGTAATATATTATTTTTTGGTGTTGGAATGTATGTTGCATCAAGTACTCAAATAGCAATGTTTTTCTCATTAGCTGAGTGGACAGATGCAGGCGGAGAAAAAACTTTTGTTCACACTATCCCTCAATTTTTTCAAGGTTTTGGTGTTGGTATATTATTAGCAGGAATTATTCCGACAATAATTGCAGGAGTAATTGGTTATGGGATTTTAGGCTTAAGAGGGCATTACTTTGCAATTTGTACATTAGCATTAGGAATTGCTGCAGGTGAACTTGCGGGTGGAATTGAGATAATTGGTGCAGGTCAAGGTATGACAGTTCCAGTTTGGCCAAAGGGATTTGGATCTAACGCATCATCATCTCAGTTTTTATATTATTTGTGTTTTGCTCTTGCAGCTGTAACTTTTATTACTTTGAAGTGGGCCTACAGCACAAGATTTGGTTTAGTTTTAAATGCAATAAGAGACAATGAAGATAAAGCGGAGGCGATGGGAATTCATACAATGAGATATAAAATTATTGGCTGGATGGTCTCAGCTTTCTTTGTTGGAATTGCTGGAGGATTAATGGGTCATATTAATGGTTATATTGAACCAACTGAAATTGCATTTGCTGGACCAACGTTTGGTGTGTTTATGGTTTTAATGGCAATCCTTGGTGGTAAAGGAACTTTATGGGGACCACTTGTTGGTGCAACTATATTTCACTTATTTAAAGAAGGTTTTTGGACTTACTTCTTGGGTTGGCAGTATGTTGCTCTTGGAGTTTTAATTATTGTAATCGTTGTTTATTTTCCTGAAGGGGTAATGGGATGGTTAAGAGAAAAGTATCCTGAAAGATTTGGTGAAGTTGTAGATGAAGCTGACTTAAAAGCACAGGTGGAATTAAAGTAATGGCTATATTAGACATCTCAAACGTAAGTAAGTCTTTTGGTGGCGTTAAAGCCAACGTTGATATTTCAATGTCAGTTGAGCAAGGTTCAATTGTTGGATTGATTGGTCCAAATGGATCTGGTAAAACTACTTTATTTAATTCAATTGTAGGAACTTATCCAATCGACAATGGTTCAATTAAATTTGACGGTACAGAAGTTTCAGAACTGCCAGTACCAGTTGTTGCAAAGCTTGGACTCCTAAGAACTTTTCAACAAACAAGGATTTATGGGAAATTAAACTGTATTCAGAATATGTTAATCAGTAACAAACCAGAGAATGATGGAATATTATCAGTATTTCAAAAGATACCTCCTGATTTAACAGATAAGGCTGAGACGTTATTAAAATTTGTAGGCCTTCATCAAAAAAGAAAACTTAGAGCAGGAGATCTTTCTTTTGGACAACAAAAACTACTGGAACTTGCTATGGCACTAATGAATGAACCTAAAATGCTTTTATTAGATGAACCAACAGCTGGGATAAACCCCACTTTAATTAATGGAATTATTGACCGTTTGATCAGTGTTAATAAGGACTATGGAATTACCTTGCTAGTTATAGAGCACAACATGAAAGTAATTATGAATTTAGCACAAAGAGTTTTTTGTCTAGCACATGGTCAAATGTTAGCAAATGGAACTCCAGATGAAATTAAAAATGATAAGCGAGTGCTAGACGCTTACTTGGGAGCACAATAATGTCAAATCAATATGATGTATTAGGTAAAGCACCAGGGCCAGAAGATTTACAAAGATTATCACCAGATAATAATCACTTAACTATAAAAAAATTATCAGCGGGTTATGGTAAAATGGAAATACTTCATGATTTTAATTTAAATGTAAGTAAGGCTCAGTCACTATGTTTGATTGGTCCAAATGGTGCAGGGAAATCTACAATACTTCATTCTATTTATGGATTTACAAATATTTTTTCAGGGCAAATAGAAATTGATGGAAAAGAAATTACTAACTTAACTCCAGCTCAAAAACTTACATCATGTGGAATTGCTTATATACTTCAAGATAATTCTGTTTTTCCAGATATGACTGTTGAAGAAAATTTATTGATGGGTGGCTATTCTAAAGAAAATACTGACGAATCTTATCAAGAAGCAGAAAGAATTTTTGAAAAATATGAAAGATTAAGAAATAGAAGAAATCAACCTGCTAAAGTTTTATCAGGTGGAGAAAGAAGATTATTAGAAATATCAAGAGCATTAGTTATGAAACCTTCAGTATTACTTGTAGATGAACCATCTATTGGATTAGAGCCAAGATATATTGACATGGTTTTTGAAATTTTAAGAGACCTTCAACAAACAGAAAAGAAAACAATTATTTTAGTAGAACAAAATGCAAAAAAAGGATTAGAGTTTGCGGATATTGGATACGTTTTAGTATCAGGACAAACTGCGATTGCTGGCAAAGGGGATGATTTATTAAAAAACCCTGATGTTGGTAGATTATTCCTTGGAGGCTAATGATTAATAAAGAATTTTTCTTTAAAGGTTTTAAATCAATTCTAGCTCCAGATAGTCCAGCACTTGCACTTGGTTGTTGTTTTATCGCTATTGGAGCACTTCTTAAAAATTTAGGATTTAATATTCAAGAAAGTATTTTTTCAACAATGCTCACTTATGCTTTGCCTGGTTCATTGGTTATGGCAGAGTCGTTATTAGTTGGAGCATCATTATTAAATATTTTTTTAGCAGTATGGTTTGTTAATGCACGACTTTATCCAATGGCAGTTTCTTTATTCCCATTAATGATGCATAAAAGCCAACCTAAGTGGAAATATTATTTTTCATGTCATTTTATTGCTGTGTCGGCATGGTTAATAATGAAGAGTAATTATAAAAGTATAGAAAAAAAACACAGAATTGATTTCTGGATTGGAATTGGTTGTGCAACCTGGACTACAGCAGTAATAGGCACTTTTATTGGTTTTTATGCATCTGATTATCTAGATAAAAATATGATGATAGGTTTAGCAATTTTAAACCCAATTTATTTCTTATGTATGATGGTGGGTGCAATGAAGACTATTCAACTTACAGCCTCAGTGATTTTGGGCTTAGTATTGGGACCAATATTTTATTTTCTTTCACCTGAATGGTCAATTTTACTTGGTGGTCTAGTTGGTGGAACCATTGCTTATTTTATTGGAGAGTTAAATGTCAACTAGTGTAATTCTCGCAATTTTAGTTACATCATTAGCAACTTTTTCATCTAGATTATTGGGTGTAATTTCATCCAAAGGAATAAAAGAAACTTCAAAATTATTTAGATGGTTTAATTGTCTAGCTTATTCAACTTTAGCATCCTTGATTGCTAGAACTATTATTTTTCCCGTAGGAGTTTTATCTGAAGCAAGTTATCTAAGTAGAATTGTTGTAGTTTTATTTTGTTTGTTTATATTTTTTATTTCAAAAAGAAATTTCGTTTATCCAACGGTAATTTCTGCTATTATGATGGCTTTATTTAACAATTATCTATAATGGAAACAATAAAAGGATTTAAAATTTTTGAACACGAAAAATCTAAAAAAATAATTAATATTAAAATTGAAGATGAAATTCTTGAGAAATTAATATTTCCTTTTAATAAATTTAATATAACTGCACTTGAGTACAAACCATTCACTCGTTTTACTTTAGCTAAAAGTTTAGATGATCTTACTTTTAACAAGCTAAGTAAACTTATGAACCTCATAATAAGAGATAGAGCAACAGGTTGCTTTATAATTGGTCCTAAAAATATTAGTTCTAAAATTGATGACAATTTTTTAGTAAAACTATCAACATCTATTGCACATTTAATTGGTAATCCAAATCATGATTCAATGGCAGGAAAATATTACGCCAGGTTTTTTGTTAAGCATGAGGATAAAAGCGATTCATATTTAAGAAAAGCTTATACTAATATGGATCTTCATACTGATGGAACATATGTTAATGAAATTACAGATTGGCTTTTAATGACCAAAATACAAGAACACAATGTAGAAGGTGGAGAAACCGCTATGCTTCACCTCGATGATTGGGAGCATTGTAAGGACTTATTTAATGACCCAGTGGGGAGGAAAAACTTTTTTTGGGGCTCTCCTAAAAGTAAAAATATTGATTACAAAGTAGAGCATCCTGTTTTTTCAGTTGATAGCAAAGGTAAACCTCAAATTTCTTATATAGATCAATTTCCAGAACCAAAAAATATGGCTCAAGGGAATTTTTTACAAAAATTATCTGATGGATTGGAAGAAAGTAAAAACAAGGTAATAACAAAACTCCCAGTTGGATCAGCCATAGTTGCTAATAATTATTTTTGGCTACATGGAAGAAAACCTTTCAAAGAGAACGAAGATTTAAGCAGAGAACTACTAAGAATTAGGGGCTCTTTTTTTATTAATTAATTCTATATTATTCACTATAAGTATCCTTAATTATGAAATTAGGCTTTATAGGAACAGGAAAGATAACATCCTCTGTAATTACAGGCATTTGTAGTTCTAAAATATCTTATAAAAAGATATTAATCTCAAAAAGAAACAAAGGGATATCTCAAAGTTTGGTAAAAAAGTTTAAAAAGGTTGCTATAGCCAAGGATAACCAAGAAATAGTTAATTCATGTGATTGGATATTTTTATCAGTAACCCCTTCTGTTGGAGAAAAAATTATTAAAGATTTAAAATTTAAATCCAATCAAACCATTATCAGCTTTATCTCAACCATTAATTTGGCTCAATTAAAAAAAACAATTAAAGTTAAAGCAAAAATAGTAAGAGCAATACCTTTGCCTCCAATTTCATTAAAAAAAGGCCCCATACCAATCTGCCCGCCAAATAAAAAAGTTAAAGAATTTTTTAATAAGATCGGAACAACAGTCGAAATTAAAAATGAAAAATCTTCAATTAACTTTTGGTCAATCTCTGGAATGATGGCACCTTTTTATGAGATGTTAAGAGTGTTGACTGATTGGTTGGTTAAAAGAGGAGTTAAAAGAGATAATGCAAAAAAATATGTAACTTCTTTGTTTTTAGCCTTGTCCGAATATGCTGTGGTTAATTCAAAAAAAGATTTAAAATTTCTAGTAAAAGAATCTCAAACGCCCAATGGGTTAAATGAACAAGGAGTTAAAGAGTTAACTAAATCAGGTTTTTATAAAAAGTTAGAAAAAGCACTCAATGGTCTTCATAAAAGATTAGATAAATAATATTTTATGAGCGAGAATATTTTACAAATTGAAAATTTATCTAAATATTTTGGTGGCTTGGCTGCGGTCTCAGATTGTTCTTTAAAAATTAAAGAAGGGTCAATTACAGGAATTATAGGTCCAAATGGATCCGGTAAAACTACTTTATTTAATTTAATTGCAGGAAACTTAAAAACATCAAGTGGAAAAGTTTTATTTTATGATGAAGATGTAACGGATGTTCCTTCATATGAATTATTTTCAAAAGGAATCTTAAGAACTTTTCAAATAGCACATGAGTTTACAAATTTATCAGTTTTAGAAAATTTAATGATGGTACCAGCAAATCAATCTGGTGAAAAGTTAATGACGGCTTTATTAAAGCCAAACCTTGTTCGAACTGAAGAACTGGTAGTTAAACAAAAAGCTCAAGATGTTGTAGATTTTTTAAATTTAAAACATCTATCTAATGAGTTAGCTGGAAATTTATCAGGTGGACAAAAAAAATTATTAGAACTTGGAAGAACCATGATGGTAGATGCCAAACTAGTACTGCTTGACGAGGTAGGTGCTGGTGTTAACCGAACATTGCTCAAAGATCTGGGAACAGCGATAATAAAATTAAATAAAGAAGAGGGATATACATTCTGTATGATCGAGCATGATATGGAGTTTATAAGCAGGTTATGTGATCCTGTTATCGTTATGGCAGAAGGCTCTGTTTTGTTTGAAGGTACTGCTGAAGAGGCCAAGAAAGATGAAAAGGTTATTGATAGTTATCTGGGCAGAGGATCTAAAATAAAGGATGAAAATTAATGGCTTTTTTTGAAGGTTTAAAAATGACAGGTGGATATGGCACTGGACCAGATATTATTAATTCTTGTTCTGTTGATGTAAATAGAGGAGAGATAGTATCAATTCTAGGACCCAATGGTGCGGGTAAATCTACTGCCATGAAAGCATTGCTTGGTCTTATAAACTTAAAATCAGGCTCTGTTGTAATTGATGGCAAAGATATTTCAAAACTTTCTCCGCAAGACAGAGTTAGAGAAGGTATTTCATTTGTACCGCAAACAAAAAATGTTTTTACAGGTATGAGTGTTGAGGAAAATTTAGAAATGGGTGCTTATTTAAGAGGTGATGATTATCAAAGTATTATAGAAGAAATTTATGAACTATTTCCAATATTAAGAGAAAAAAGAAATCAGTTAGTTGGTGAGTTGTCAGGTGGTCAAAGACAACAAGTTGCTCTCGGAAGGGCATTAATGATCAAACCATCAGTTTTAATGTTGGATGAACCTACTGCTGGTGTATCCCCAATAGTAATGGATGAGTTATTTGATCATATCATTAAAGTAAAAAGAACTAATGTTGCAATATTAATGGTTGAACAAAATGCAAAACAAGCTCTTAAAATTTCTGATAGAGGGTATGTACTAGTTACAGGAGAAAATAAATATGCGGGAACAGGTAAAGAGTTATTAAATGACCCAAGAGTAAGAAGCTCTTTTTTAGGAGGATAATATGGATTTTTTAAATGCCATTATATTATTATTAAATTATATTTTTGTGCCAGCTCTTACTTATGGTTCGCAGTTAGCACTAGGTGCAATATTCGTAACCTTAATTTATGGAATTCTAAGATTTGCTAATTTTGCAACTGGAGACATGATGGCATTTGGAACGATGGTAACTATTTTAATTACTTGGTACTTTCAATCAATTGGGATTTCTTTAGGTGTTTTACCAACAGCCCTTCTTGCAATACCTTTTGCTATAATCTTTATGATTGGGTACATGCTTTTCATAGACAAATTTGTATTCAGATATTATAGAGTTAACAAAAGCCCTCCCGTTCAACTTGCAATGGTTAGTATTGGTGTAATGTTTGTAACACAAGCCGTAGTTAGAATAATAATAGGTCCTAGTGACAGAAGATTTTTTGATGGAGAAAGATTTATTATTAAAGCAGGTGAGTTTAAAGAAATGACAGGGCTTAATGAGGGGTTAGCAATTAAATCCAGCCAAGTAATGACAATATTTATAACACTAGTATTAGTCTCTATTTTATTTTGGTTTTTAAACAAAACTAAAACAGGAAAAAGTATGCGAGCTTATTCAGACAACGAAGATTTAGCCTTACTCTCTGGAATTGACCCCAAAAGAGTAGTCATGATTACATGGGTTATTGCAGGTATTTTGGCAACTATTGGTGGTGCATTGTATGGTTTGGATAAAAGCTTTAAACCATTTACCTATTTTAATAACATGTTACCAATTTTTGCTGCAGCAATTGTAGGAGGTATTGGAAACCCTTTTGGAGCATTTTTAGGTGGTTATGTTATAGCTTTTTCAGAAATATTCCTGACCTATGCTTACAAAAAATTCTTTATGTATGTTTTACCAGCAAGTATGGAGCCAGAAAGTTTAGTCCAACTTTTATCAACTGATTATAAATTTGCTGTATCGTTTTCTATATTGGTGATTGTTTTGCTCTACAGACCTAATGGAATATTTAAAGGGAAGGTACTGTGAGAAAACACCTAAATGTGATTATAGCCTATGCAATAATGTTGGGACTTATTGTTTTGGTTGGAATATTTCAATCTTGGAATGTTGCTCTATCTATTTTTAACATGTGCTTAATTTCAGCAGTGATGACAATGGGTGCAAATATTCAATGGGGATATGCTGGTTTAATTAATTTTGGTCTCATGGGTTATGCTGCGCTAGGAGGGTTAGCTGCAGTTTTAATATCAGTTGATCCTGTAAAAGAAGCATGGGTTGCAGGTGGTTTTAATATTTTAATGTGTTTGTGGTTAATAGTCGTGATGGTGTTTGCAGTACGTTTTGTATTAAAAAATTTTGAAAAATCAAAAATTAGAACCTATGGTATTGCAGCAATTATTATTGCTGGAATTGTTATTATAAGAACAACATCAGAATCAAGTATTGAAGCTATTGAAGGTGTTAATCCTGCAACAACAGGATTTCTTGGAGGACTTGGTTTGCCTATAGTATTTTCTTGGATTGTGGGTGCTTTTTTTGCTGCAGGTTTAGCATTTATAGTGGGTAAAGTAGCTTTAGGATTGCGTGCAGACTATTTAGCTATCGCAACATTACTTATTTCAGAAATTATTATTGCTATCATAAAGCACGAAGACTGGCTAACCAGAGGTGTTAAGAATGTAATTGGATTAGATCGACCAGTACCTTATGAGGTTGAACTTCAAACTAAAGAATGGTTTATAAAATTAGTTGCAAAATTTAATTCTGGTAAATTAGATTTAATGACAAGTATATCTGATAAACAAGCGGCACTTAATCAATTAGTTATTGAAGGATCTTCAGTATTTGTAAAACTTTGTTATTCAGGATTATTTTTAATAGTAGTTGTGGTTTTGTTAATAATTACTCAAAAAGCTCTTTATTCTCCGTGGGGAAGAATGATGAGAGCTATAAGAGATAATGAGGAGGCAGCAAATGCTATGGGTAAAAATGTTGTTAAGCAACACTTGTTAATATTTATTTTAGGCTCAGCAATAGTGGGAATAGCAGGTGCAATGTTAGTTACACAAGATGGCCTGTTTACACCAGGAAGTTATCAACCGATGAGATATACATTTCTTATTTGGGTAATGGTAATTGTTGGAGGGAGTGGAAATAATTTTGGAGCAATTTTAGGTGGTTTTGCAGTCTGGTTTTTATGGATTGAAGCATCGCCAATTGCTTTTTTCTTAATTAATCTATTTACAGCAGGCCTAGCGGATACAAATGCGTTTAAAATTCACTTGATTGAAAGTGTTCCATACTTTAGATATTTAATGATGGGTATGGGCCTTCTATTAATCATGAGATACCGTCCAAAAGGTATACTTCCTGAGAAAATCGAAATAAAATAAAATTATTATATTATGAAATATTTACATACAATGATTAGAATCTCAAATGTTGAGAAGTCATTAAATTTTTACTGTAATGGATTAGGTTTAATTGAGACAAGAAGAATAGAAAATGAACAAGGCAGGTTTACACTAATTTTCTTAGCTGCACCGAGTGATGAAAAAGCAGAATTAGAACTAACGTATAATTGGGATGGTGACAAATTAGAAGATGGATCTAGAAATTTTGGTCACTTAGCATATCGTGTGGAAAATATTTATGAAACTTGTGAGAGATTGCAAAATATGGGTTATACAATAAATAGACCTCCTAGAGATGGTCATATGGCATTTGTAAGATCTCCAGACAATATATCTATAGAAATTTTACAAGAAGGTACTTTAGAAACCAAAGAACCATGGGCATCAATGGAGAATACTGGCTCTTGGTAAACAGATGCAAAAAAAAATTTTAGACCTAATTAAAAAAAAAAATAAATCAAAAATTATAAGTCTCACTGCTTATTCTAAAAATATAGCATCTATAATTGATAAACATTGTGATCTTATTTTAGTTGGAGATTCACTTGGATCTGTCTTGTATAATTTTTCATCTACAAAAAAGGTAACATTGGATATGATGATACAACATTCCAAAAGCGTTAGAATGGGTATTATAAAAAGTCTAATGGTTGTGGACATGCCTTACAATACTTATCTAAATCCAAAGGAAGCATTAACAAATGCAAAAAAAATTATTTCACAAACAAAATGTGATGCTGTCAAGCTTGAGGGTGGAAAAAAAGTTTGTCAAATAATCAAAACTTTAATCAAGAATAAAATTCCGGTGATGGGTCATCTTGGAGTACTACCTCAATCAGCAACAAATTTTAAATTTAAGGGAAAAAATACTAATGAAAGAAAAAATATTTTAAGAGATTCTAAACTTTTAGAAGAGGCAGGTGTTTTTTCAATTGTTTTAGAGTGTGTGGAAAGTTCTTTAGCAAAAGAAATTACAAAAACAATAAGTATACCGACAATTGGAATAGGTGCTTCAGCCCACTGTGATGGACAAGTTTTGGTTACAGATGATCTTATAGGACTAAATAAAATTAGTGCAAGATTCGTTAAAAAGTATTCAAATATTGAAAAGCAAATAAATGATGCAGCATTAAAATTTAAACAGGATGTAACAAAAGTTAAATTCCCTACTAAAAAACATTCTTATTAAACTAAAAGTATTGTTTAAAAGTTTCATTAATTGATAAAACTCCATAATCATTTAATCCACCAATTATTAATTGAAGTGCTACTATTAAAATAAATCCTAAACCTATATACGCTATCCATAAATGTTTCTGGATATAATTTGCTAAATAAGTAGCCAAAGCACCCGTCAATACGACTGATAAAATAAGTCCAAATATCATAAAACCAAAGTAGCCTTTTGCAGCACCAACTACACCAATCACATTGTCAAAGCTTATCGTAATATCTGCAAACAAAACTTTATAAATACTTTTTACAAAAGATGGCTCTGTCGATTTTTTTATTGGAGACTTAATCTTATTCTTCATCTCAACTAAATCTTTTCTTAAATCGTTAACAATCCAGATTAGAAGCAATCCACCTAAAATTTTAATATAATAAAATTCAAACAAGTAAGTTGCAAAAAGTGCAAAAATAATCTTAAAAACTAAAGCACCAGCAACACCCCACAAAATTATTTGCTTTCTATTTTTTGGAACAAAGTTAGCAGCAATTAAACCAATAATAATAGCATTATCAGCAGCTAAAATAATATCTATAAAGATAATTTGGGTTAAAATTATGAATTCTTCAATCAAGGTTCTTTTATAATATTAAATAATTATATTAATTCAATGATTTAATATTTAGATTTTTTTGTTCCATCAATAATTTCTTTTAGCTCATCGTACTCTTCACAGTTACACCCGCTTAATACTTCTAATCTTTCTTTAGCTAAATCTATTCTTTCAGTAACCACATAAAGCTCTCCAAGGTATTCGTTTATTCCTTTATGATTAGGTTCAATTTTTAGACCAAGTAGGTAATATTCTTCACCTTTTTCATAATCGCCAAGCTTTCTAGTAGTGAAGCCCAAGTAATTGAGTGTATCTGCCTGTAATGGTTTCTCAATATTAGATTTTAGAAGAAGTGTCTGTGCTTTAGCGTATCGTTTTCGTGCTTTTTCAGTTTTACCTTTTTTTTCATACTTCTTAGCAGCTTTTATCAAGTTAGAAGCTTTTAAATAGTCATCTACCTTAGAAGATGAGTCATCATTACCAGCCGCAAAAATAGAAGTATTAAAAATTAAAGAAACAAACATGAAGAGTAAATATTTTTTTATCATAATTACTTAAATTTAGTCATTTTGTTTAATGGTTTTAATGTGAGACCGTTGTCAGCTAGATTTTGTTTTATTATTTTTGCTGCGTCCAATGAGCTCTTATTATCACCATGTATGCAAATTGAGTCAATTTCACAAGGTATTTTTTTGCCGCTAAGACAATTTAACGATTGGTTTTTAACCATATTAAGGACGTGCTCTTTTGCGATATTTGGATCAATAATAAGTGCATTTGCTTTTGATCTTGATACTAAATTACCATCATCCTCATAATTTCTGTCAGCAAATATTTCACATGCAATTTTCATATTTAGTTTTTTTGCAGCTACTTCCATTTTAGAGCCGGTTGGTACAAGATAAATAATATCCTTATCAATACTATATATAGTATTTGCTAGTGTTGTTGCTAATTCTAAATCTTCACATGCCATATTGTTTAATGCTCCATGAGGTTTAATATGTGTTACTTTTTCATTTTGTTCTTGAGCAAAATTTTGAAGAATTTCATACTGGTCAATAATTAATTTTTTTATATTTAAAGAATTCAAATTCATTCTTTTTCTTCCAAAATTTTCAGGATCGTTAAACGAAGGATGGGCTCCAATACTAACTTTATTTTCCTTAGAAGTTTTAATAACCATTTTCATAGTCTCATTATCACCAGCATGAAAACCACAAGCAATATTTGCTGAATTTACAATATTTAATAAAGCAGGATCATTCTCAGTAGAATGAAATTTTGATTTTTCACCTAAATCACAATTGATATTAATTTCCATAACTTAAAGTATATACTATAACATGTTATGATCAAAAATATATCTAATCTTGGTGATGCAGCTGTATATTGTGATTTTGGATCAGAAGTAAATGAAAAAATAAACTTAAATGTTATTAATTATTTTAATAGTTTATCGAAGTTAGTTGAAGAGCGTAAGATTAATGGAATAAATAATATTACTCCATCTTATAATAAGTTGATTATTAGTTTTGACTTATCAGTAACAAATTATACTGAAATAAAAAAAATAATTTTAAATCTAAATGTTAATAAGGATTTTAAAAATAATTATAAAAAAATTGAAATTCCAATTTGTTGTGATGATGAATTTGGATTAGATTTTGATAGACTTTCAAATAAGACAAAGCTTTCAAAAGAAGAGATATTAGAACTTTACCTAAATAAAGAATACTTTTGTTATATGACAGGATTTATTGCAGGCATGCCTTTTTTGGGAGATATCAATAAAGATATTAGATGTGATAGATTAGAGACACCAAGAGTAAAAGTACCAAAAGGATCCGTAGGCATAACAGAACAATTTTCAAATATTTATACCTTTGAAAGTCCTGGTGGGTGGAACGTTATTGGAAACACGCCTAAAAAAATTTTTGACCAATTAAATTTAGAAGAACCAGTGTTAATTAAACCAGGTAATAAGGTAAGTTTTTATCAAATATCCAAAGAGGAGTTTTTATACTGGAATGAGTAATACATATTTTGAAATTTTAAGACCAGGTATTAATACAACTATTCAGGACAAAGGAAGAAATCACATGCACCATCTGGGCATTACTGTGAGTGGTGCAATTGATCAAAGAAATTATAAATTAAGTAATAAGCTGGTTAACAATGATTTAAATCAAGCAGTTGTAGAATTTGCATATCAAGGGCCACTTTTAAAATTAAAAAATGGTAAGATTAATTTTAGCATAACGGGAGATGTGCTCTTTAAGATAATTAAACAAAACTCAAGGATTGAAGATGGTGTATGCTATAAAAATTATATATTAGAGGATGAGGATCAAATAGATATAATATCAACAAAAAATACTGCTTATGGATATTTATCAGTCAACGGGGGTTTTGAATTAGAAAAAGTTTGGAACAGTTATTCAACAAACACAAAAGCAAATATTGGCTCAAATAATGGAAAAAAATATTCTATAGAAGATAAAATTTTTATAAAAAATTCAAATTTACAAATAAGCAAAGAAATAAAAATAAACTATAACGATCTTTCAGATAATATAATTAGAGTTATTAAGGGTACAAATTTTGATTATTTCTCAAATGAATCACAAAATATTTTTTTTAACAAAGAATTTTCAGTTACTAAATTAGCAGATAGAATGGGGATTAGGTTAAGTGGTCATAATTTAGAAAACATTATTAACACAAATATTAAATCTGAAGGTCTTGTTAGAGGAACTATACAAGTGCCAGCAGACGGCAATCCCATTATTATGCTTTCTGACCACGGTACTATTGGAGGTTATCCAAAAATAGGAGTTGTGATTTCTGCTGATTTAGATCGTGTTGGTCAATTAATACCCGGTTCTGCTATAAATTTCAAAGAAGTAAGTCTTGAAGAAGCTCAAAATATATTTAAAGCATACACAGATGATACAAATAAATATTTAAATGAATGTAATTAATAAAATTCCTGGCCCATTACTGATTTTTATGGGAGCTTTAAGTTTAAGCTTTGGTGGGCTTATTGTAAAAAAATTTGAAGGCTCTACCGAATGGCAAATTCTTTTTTGGAGATCTTTATTTTTCACATTAACCGTTTTAGCCTTCCTAATAATTACCTATAAAAAGAAAACTTTAAGTTCTTTCTATAAATCAGGATTACCAGGTTTTTTTGGAGGTATTGTATTATCATTTGGATTTTGTGGCTATGTATATGCAATGTCTAATACATCAGTTGCTAATACTAATTTTATAATATCATTACAGATTTTATTTCTTGCAATTTTTGGTTACTTATTTTTAAAAGAAAAAATTTCAACAATCACTTTAGTTTCAATAATATTAGCAATAACAGGAGTTACTTTAATGGTTGGTAATGATCTTAGACCAGGTAATCTTTCAGGAAATTTAGCTGCATTTACAATGCCTATTACATTTGCGGTCTTAATCATGATAGTAAGAAAATTTCCTACAGTAGACATGATACCTGCACAATTTGTTGCTGGAGTAAGCTCATGTTTAATAGGGCTAAGCGTATGTATTTATTATTCACATAATTTAATGGTTTCGCCTAATGATATATTTTTAGGCTTCTTAGCAGGCTTTTTTCAAGTTGGTTTTGGCTTTATATTTATCACCATCGGCGCACGTAGCACACCCTCAGCAATGGTTGGAGTAATTATGCTATCCGAATCTGTTTTAGGACCTATTTGGGCTTTTTTATTTGCAGGTGAACGAGCATCATTATTTACATTAATTGGAGGTGTAATTATTCTATTTGCTGTTTTACTTCAATTTTCATCGTTGCTTTTGTGTAATAAAAAAGAAAAAATTATTAATTGACTCTGACATACATCTGGTAGATTATTCTCCAATACGGGAGAGACTACAAACTATCGTAGCGCCGAAGGAGCAACCACCCAGGAATCTCTCAGGCAAAAGGACCGTAACATATTAACTCTGGAAAGAGATTAAGTTCTCGCCGACGGAATAAAACTCTCAGGCAAACATACAGATGGGTACAGTGAGTTAATATGGAAAATTTAAAAACTGCACTTTACAATTTACATCTAAAGCATGGAGCTAAGTTTGTTCCATTTGCTGGTTATCAAATGCCAATTCAATATTCTAAAGGAATTATTGAGGAACATAAAAGTACAAGAGAAAATGCAGGTATTTTTGACGTGTCACATATGGGTCAGCTATTCATTAAAGGAGACGACACATTAGCAAAAAGTCTTGAAAGAATTTTTCCAGCTGAATTGAGTAACGCTAAGTTAAATCAGTCAAAATATAGTTTTTTAATGAATGAAGAAGCAGGAATTTATGATGATTTAATTATTACAAAAGTTGAAGGCGGTTTTAACATTGTATTAAATGCTGCTTGTAAGAACACAGATTTTGAACTTTTATCTAAATTGTTAGAAGATAAGTATGAAATGATTTTAAGTGAAGAGCTATCTCTTATAGCAATACAGGGACCAAAAGCAGTCCAAATATTAGAAAAGATAATCAATGGAGTGTCAGATTTAAAATTTATGAATGGTGATACATTTAATTATCTTAAAGAAAATATTTATATCACAAGATCAGGCTATACAGGTGAAGATGGATTTGAGATATCGATAAAAAATGATGCATCAGAAGTGTTTGTGCAAAAACTCATAGATGAAGGGGCCAGTTTAATTGGGCTAGGTGCCAGAGATACTTTGAGATTAGAGGCGGGGCTTTGTTTGTATGGTCATGACATGGATATCAATAAAAGCCCAATAGAAGCCAATTTAAAATGGGCAATATCAAAAAATAGAATTCTTGAGGGTGGATTTATTGGATGTAAAAAAATTAAATCTCAAATCGAGAAAGGGGTAAGCAAGATCCGTGTAGGTATTAAGCCAGAAGGAAGAATTATAGCTAGAGAAAAAACTTCAATATTTAGTGAAGATGATAAAAATATTGGAGAAATTACAAGTGGAACTTTCGGACCGAGTGTTCAGGCCCCAGTCGCCATGGGTTATATAGAAAATTCATTTTCTAAAATTGATACTAAGGTTTTTTTAGAAGTGAGAGGAAAAAAATATCCGGCAATTATAAGTAATTTGCCATTTTATAAAAAAAGTTATGTGAAAGGAGCTAGCAAATGAGTGAAGTAAAATATTCAAAAGAACATGAGTGGATAAAATTAGATGGAGATACTGCTGTTATAGGAATTACACAACATGCAACCGAAATGCTAGGAGATATTGTGTTTGTAGAGTTACCAGAAATAGGATCCTCTGTTGTTAAAGATGGTAATGCAGGAGTTGTAGAATCTACAAAAGCTGCAAGTGATATTTATACTCCTGTATCTGGAGAAATTATCGAAAACAACCAGGCAATTGTTGATGATCCTGCAAAGGTTAATAGTGATCCAGAAAATGAAGCATGGTTTTTTAAATTAAAAATTACTGATAAGTCTGAAATGGATTCATTAATGAATAAAGAAGAATACGAAAAATTTTCAAAAGAAAGTGGTAGTTAAATGTTAAAAAATGCTCAAAAAGATTTTATACAAAGACATATAGGTCCATCCGTTGATGAACAAAATGTTATGCTTAAAGAATTAGGCTATCAAAGTCTTGATGATTTAATAAAAGACACTGTACCAGAAAAAATTCTTCTTAAAGATGATTTAGATATTGGAGATCCAAACTCTGAATATAAAGCACTTAGAAAATTAAAAAATATTGCAAAAAAAAATGAAGTTTATTCAAGCTTTATAGGAATGGGTTATTATGGAACATATACTCCGTACGTAATACTTAGAAATATATTAGAAAATCCAGGATGGTACACTTCTTATACTCCCTACCAGCCAGAAGTTGCACAAGGAAGATTGGAAATGTTATTAAATTTTCAACAAATGATAATTGACTTTACGGGAATGGACATTGCTAATGCCTCTCTCTTAGATGAAGGAACAGCCGCAGCAGAAGCTATGGGATTGAGTTATAGAATATCTAAGTCTGAATCTAAAAAAGTTTTTGTTTCAAAAAATTGTCACCCTCAAACTATCGATGTTATTAAAACAAGAGCTGAACCTTTAGGTCTAGAAATAATAGTTGGTGATGAGGATAAAGATATTAAAGAAGATATTATATGTGGTATTATTCAATATCCGGGCACCCTTGGAGATATAAAAGACCCAAGTGAGGCTATTAGTAAAATACATAAACATAATGGAAAAGCAGTTCTTGCATGTGATTTGTTAGCACTTGCTAAACTAAAAACACCTGCTGAGTTAGGTGCTGATATTGCAGTTGGTAGTTCACAACGTTTTGGAATTCCAATGGGTTACGGTGGTCCACACGCAGCATTTTTTGCTACGAAAGATGAGTACAAAAGATCAATGCCAGGAAGAATAGTAGGTGTTTCAGTAGATAGACATGGAAAAAAAGCATACAGACTTGCCCTACAAACAAGAGAACAACATATAAGAAGAGATAAAGCCACGAGTAATATTTGTACTGCACAAGCATTATTAGCAATAGTCTCTGCAGCTTATGCAGTTTATCACGGTCCACAGGGTATAAAAAAAATTGCAGAAAGTGTCTCTCAATTAACTAAAAATTTTGCAGATAAACTAAAACAATCTGGTTATGAACTTTATTCAAATGATTTTTTTGATACGGTAACAATAAAAACTCTAGATAAAACAGAGAAGATATACAAAAATGCTTTAGATCAAGGAGTAAATATCAGAAAAGTAAATTCTGAAATGTTAGCAGTGTCTTTTGATGAAAGAAAAAATCTTTATAGAGCAAATCAGTTATTAAAAATTTTTAATTGCTCAGAAACAATTAAAGAATCTATGAATGAAAGTTTATCTAATATTCCTAAAAATCTGTTAAGAACTTCTACTTATTTAGATCATCCAGTTTTTAATAGTTACCATTCAGAAACTGAAATGCTTAGATATTTAAAAAAATTAGAAGACTCAGATATTGCCTTAAATAAATCTATGATTGCTTTGGGCTCGTGCACTATGAAACTTAATGCAGTTTCAGAAATGATACCAGTTACCTGGAAAGAATTTTCACAGCCACATCCTTTTTCTCCTGTAGAACAAATGGATGGTTATAGGGAGTTATTTACAGATTTAAAAAACTGGTTAAGATCAATTACTGGGTTTTCTGGAGTTTCATTGCAACCAAATGCTGGAGCTCAAGGTGAGTTTGCTGGTTTAATGGTAATACGTAAATTTCATGAAAAAAATAATGAAACAAATCGTAATGTTTGTTTAATTCCAAGCTCTGCACATGGTACAAATCCGGCAAGTGCCCAAATGGTTGGTATGAAAGTGGTTGTTGTGAAATGTGATCAGTATGGAAACGTAGACTATGAAGATTTAAAAAATAAAGCTGAAGAACATTCAGAAAATTTAGCTGCTCTTATGGTTACTTACCCATCAACACATGGCGTTTTTGAGGAAAAAATAACTGATATTTGTGAATTAATTCATAATCATGGTGGACAAGTTTATATGGATGGAGCAAACTTAAATGCGTTAGTCGGAATTGCAAAACCAGGTAATTTTGGACCAGATGTTTGTCATATAAATTTACATAAAACATTTTGTATACCACACGGTGGTGGAGGACCTGGCATGGGACCAATAGCATGTAAAAAGCATTTAGAAATATTTTTACCAAAGCATTCTGTGATTAAAGATTGTGGCCCAGTGACTGGAATGGGAGCAGTATCTGCAGCACCTTGGGGCAGCTCAAGTATTTTATCAATTTCATGGATGTATATAAAGATGATGGGCTCTGAAGGCTTAAGAAAAGCATCACAAGTAGCAATACTAAATGCAAATTACATTGCACATAAATTAAAAGACTCTTTTCCAATTTTGTATAAGGGTAAAAGTGGCAATGTAGCTCATGAATGTATCATTGATATTAGAACAATAAAAAGTGAAACAGGGATTACGGAAGAAGATATTGCAAAGCGATTGATTGATTTTGGCTATCATGCTCCAACAATGTCCTGGCCAGTTGCTGGTACAATGATGATTGAGCCTACAGAAAGTGAAAGTTTGAGTGAAATTGATAAGTTTTGCTCCACGCTTATAAAGATAAAACAAGAGATAAATAAAATTCAGTCTGGCGAATATGACAAGATTGACAACCCATTGAAGAATGCGCCACATACTCACGTTGAATTAACATCCAATAAGTGGGATCATAAGTATGAAAGAGAAGAGGCCGCTTATCCTTCAGAGTTTTTAAGAACAAATAAATATTGGCCTCCAGTTGGTAGAGTTGATAATGTTTATGGAGATAAAAACTTGTTTTGCACATGTCCATCTATGGAAGAATATGAGGATACAGCAGCTTAGATATTTACCAAGATGAAAATTGCTGTAGTAGGTGCGGGTATATCAGGATTGAGTGCTGCTTATTACCTATCCAAAAAACATAAAGTTGATTTATTTGAAAAAGAAAATCAGTTTGGTGGTCATGCAAATACGATAAAGGTTGCTTACAAACCTAATAAAGAAATTCCAATAGATATTGGATTTATGGTTTTTAATAAGCAAACATATCCAAATTTAATTAATTTTTTTCTAGAAAATAAAATAGAGATTGAAAAAAGTGATATGTCATTTTCTGTTACTATAGAAAATAGTGGCTTAGAATATTGTGGAAAAGGATTAGGTGGAATTTTTTCCAATAAAAAAAACTTATTTAATTTAAAATTCATAAAAATGTTTTTTGAAATTTTAAGTTTTTATAAAAACTGTGAAAAAATAGAAATTAAAAAAATTAAATCAATAACATTAGGAGAATATTTAAAAGAAATAAAAATTTCAGATTATTTTATTAATTATCATATTATACCAATGGTATCTGCCATATGGTCGATGCCACCTTTTGAAGCAACACAAATGCCATTATCTTTTTTTTTAAGTTTTTTCAAGAATCATGGCCTATTTAAAATTAAAGATAGACCTCAATGGTTTACGGTTGCAAATCGAAGCAAAACTTATGTTGATAAGATAATAGACCAAGTTAGTGGTGAACATTTTAAGAATTACAATATAAATAAAATTGCCAGAAATGATTTGGGTGTTAAGATTTTTTATGGTGAGGAAAATGAGTTCTTTAATTATGATAAAGTAGTAATAGCAACCCACGCAGATGAAGCATTAAAGATAATTGACAACCCAACACTAGACGAAGAGTCAATATTAAAGAAATTTAAATATAGAGCCAACACGGCAGTAATACATTTTGATGAAAGTATTATGCCTAAAAATAAAAAAGCATGGTGTGCTTGGAATTCTTCAATGGATTCAGCTAATAATGAAAAGACAGCTGTAACATATTGGATAAATCAGCTTCAAAATTTGAAGATAGATAGAGATATTTTTTTAACGATAAATCCATTTAAAGAAATTCCAAATAATAAGATATTTAAAAAAGTAGCATTTACTCACCCTTATTACGATACAGAAGCATTAACCAATCAAAGTAATCTATATAAAATTCAAAATAAAAAAAATATTTTATTTTGTGGCAGCTATTTTGGTTATGGTTTTCATGAGGATGGAATAAAGTCGTCTATTGATATGCTAAAAACACTTAATGATTAAAAATTCTTATATTTACACAGGAAATGTAATTCATAAAAGGTTTAAGCCCAAAATTCATAGCTTTAATTACAGAGTATTTTCACTACTTATAGATTTATCAGAAATAAACCTATTACACAAAACCTTAAAGATATTCTCATATAATAAATTAAATATTATTAGTTTTTTTGATAAGGACCATGGAGCAAGAGATGGTAGCTCTCTTAGAAATTGGGTGATTAATAATTTAAAGAAAAATAATATTGAAAGTGACGATATTAAAATAAAACTTTTATGCTATCCAAGAATATTTGGATATGTATTTAATCCTTTAAGTGTTTTTTATGTATATGACAAAAATTCTGATTTAATATCAATATTATATGAAGTTAAGAACACATTTGGTGAACAACATGTTTATGTTTTTAAAACTGAAAAAGACCAAAATCTAATTCAACATGTGTGTAAGAAAAAATTTCATGTATCTCCATTTATTGAAATGAATTGCATTTATTTTTTTAGGCTGTTGAAACCTGGTAATAAAATATCTCTAATAATTGACTTGAATGATCCAGTTGGCAAAATATTATATGCTTCACAAGATGGTATTAAAAGCGAATTAAATAATTACAACCTTATGAAAGTTTATTTAAGACATCCATTGATGACATTTAAGATTATTATCGCAATACATTTTGAGGCATTTAAACTATGGACAAAAGGAATTAAATTTATAAAAAAAAAAATTAAAGTTAAAAACAATATTTCTATTGAAAATTAATTTGAATTACTAAATTAAAGATATTTTACAGACTATTCTTTTACACTTTCCATGGAAACAAATGTAGAAGTAGATGCAACATTAGGTAATGAGGATATTTTTTCAGATAATAATAAACGATATGCGTTTATATTGTTAGTTCTAACTTTTAATAAATAATCAAAGTTTCCTGCAATCATATGGCATTGTTCAACTGCTTCTAATTTTCTTACCTCAGAATTAAATTGATCTAGTGCTTTAGCTCGCGTATCTGATAAAGAAATTTGAACGAAGGCTATGTGTGCCTTTTCTAACTTTTTAAAATTTATGTGAGCATGATAGCCAAGAATATATTCTTGTTGTTCTAATTTTTTGATTCTACTTTGGCATGGTGAAATTGATAGGTTAACAGCTTTTGCTAGCTCACTAAGTGTAGTTTGTGCATTTTTTGCCAGTAGTGTGATTAACTGTTTATCTATTTTATCTATCATAGTAAAATTTACCAATAATTTTTAATACACCATATTATTTACTATTTCAAATATATTTATAAGCAATTAATTCTACTATTTTCATTAATACAGTAATTATTTTTAGTCATTTTAGTCTAATTTTCTAGTTGTTTATCAGCAAAGTTATTTATTATGAATCATATATTCAAACACAAATATACTGACCAAGCTTCATTGGTTAATAATCATTTAATAAAAACAATTGGAAACTTTTCAGAAATTAATCACAGTAAAATTGATAACTTTTCACGTCAAATCATAGACAGCGCAATAAATTATAAAGAAATAAGCTCATTTGCTAAATTAATACATGAGTTTTCATTGACTAGTAACGAAGGTGTTGTTTTAATGTGCTTAGCAGAAGCATTACTTAGAATACCTGATGCCGCAACTATAAATGATTTAATTGAAGATAAAATTCCCATTGGAGATTGGAATAAACACATAAAGAATGAAAATGATATTTTTGTAAACATTTCTTCTATAGCATTTTTGTTAACAGGAAAAATAGTAGAAGAAAAACCTCAAGAAAATAAAAATATTTTAGTCAAGATGGTTAAAAATCTATCCGGACCACTATTAAGAAATGCCATTAAACAAGCAATAAATATTTTAGCTAAACAATTTGTATTTGAGAGAGATATAAAAAAAGCAATTAAACAAAGTGATAATAAAAAAAATGATAAATACACTTTTTCATTTGATATGCTTGGTGAAGCAGCAGTAACTTATGAAGATTCAGAAAGATATTACAGTCAATATGAAGAAGCTATTTTACAAACAGGAAAAAGTTTAAATCCACATAAGAAAAGTATTTCAATTAAGCTATCATCATTACACCCAAGATACGAAAGAAACAAAATTGATTTACTAAAAAAAGAACTATTACCAAAAATTTTTAGACTTGTGGAATTAGGTAGAGAAAATAAAGTAGATATTTGTATTGATGCTGAGGAAGCTGATAGATTAAATTTATCACTTTTCATGTTTAAAGATATTATTGAAAGCAAATTAATTGACAATGTTTATCATGGTTTTGGATTTGCTATTCAAGCATATCAAAAAAGAACATTTTTCTTATTAGATTGGCTCAATGATTATTTACATAGTGTTGATAAAAAAATTAATATTAGATTAGTCAAAGGTGCATATTGGGATACAGAAATCAAAATTGCTCAAGAAGAAGGTTTTAAAAACTATCCTGTTTTTACAAAAAAATTTGCGACAGACATATCTTATCTAGCTTGCGCACATAAACTATTAGTAAACAAAAATATCTTTTCACAATTTGCCACTCATAATGCACATAGTATTTCTTATATTCATACTCTTTTTGAAAATACAAATTTTGAATTCCAAAAATTACATGGGATGGGTGATGAAATATATTCATTTTTAGAAAATAAACCTGATTTTAAATGTAGAGTATATGCTCCGGTAGGAGGCTATAAGGATTTATTGCCATATTTAGTTAGAAGATTATTAGAAAATGGTGCGAATACATCTTTTATTCATCAGTTAAAATCCAAAAATTTTGATATTGATAAATTGATTCAATCACCACTTTTGAAGCTAGATAAGTTAAAAACAGATAAAATTCCTTTACCAATGAACATTATGGGCAATAGAGATAATTCAAAAGGTCTGGATATAAGTGAAGAATCTGTGATTAATAATTATAACGTTATAAAAAAACTAAATAATATAAATGCATTTTCAATTATAAATGGCAAAGACAAAAAATCTGATAAAAAATTAGATATTATTTCACCAAGTGATTTTACCTTATTAGGTTCAAAATATTTTGCTACAGATCAAATTGTAGATGAAGCAATTAATAGCCTAAAAGATTATTCTATATCTTGGAAAAATTTTCCAATTAAAAAAAAATCAGAAATTATTTTAAATTTTGCCAATTTAATTGAAGAAAATTTTAAGGAAATAATTGAAATATGTGCACAAGAATCTGGCAAAAGTATTAAAAATTCTATAGCTGAAATTAGAGAGGCTGTTGATTTTTGCAGGTACTATTCTAAGGAAGCAAACCTAATATTTAAAGAACAAATTCTTAAAGGTCCAACAGGTGAACTTAATAGATATAGGTTAATAGGAAAGGGATTAACTTTAGTAATTAGTCCATGGAATTTTCCTATAGCAATTTTTGTAGGACAAACAATAGCTGCACTAATTACTGGTAATGTTGTTTTAACGAAACCTGCAGAACAATCTTCTTATGCAGCATATTTTATAATTAAACTTTTATTAAAAGCAGGATTACCTAAAAATTCAATTGCCTTGATCTTGGGTGATGGTGCATTAATTTCCAACAAAGTTATTAATGATAAAAAACTTAGAAATGTTTTATTTACTGGCTCTCTAAATACAGCAAAAATTATCCAATCAAACTTACAAAAACAAGAGAGTATTACTAATTTTATTGCAGAAACAGGTGGTTTAAATTGTATGATTGTTGATAGCTCAGCTTTACCAGAGCATGTTGTTAAAGATGTTGTGAATTCGGGATTTGATAGTGCTGGACAAAGATGTTCAGCTTGTAGAATTTTATGCGTAGAAGAAAATGTATACAAAAAAATTAAAGAAACATTAATTGGTGCAATGAATACTCAAGATATTGGAAACCCAGAAAAACTTTCAACAGATATTGGACCAGTAATTGATGAGGAGGCTTACAATAGTATAAAAAAACATATTGATAATTTTGATAATGTTTATCAAACAAATTTTCAAAATGATTTAGGATATTTCATTCCACCAACTTTAATAGAAATAAAAAAATTAAGTGATTTAAAAAATGAAGTTTTTGGTCCTGTAGTACATATTGTTAAATATAAAGCTTCAGAATTAAATGAATTAATTGATGACATTAACGATTTAGGTTTTGGTTTAACATTAGGTATCCATAGTAGAATAGATAAAACTATTGATAAAATCGTTTCCAAAGCAGAAGTTGGAAACATTTATATTAATAGAAATATGATTGGAGCCGTTGTTGGTGTACAGCCATTTGGCGGTTTTGAAAAATCTGGAACAGGACCTAAGGCAGGGGGCCCTGAATACCTGAAAAGACTATGTTATGAGCAAAGTATATCAAATAACACAGCAGCTATGGGTGGTAATGCATCCTTATTGGCTGAAGTTGATGACTAAACTTTACTAATAAATTACCTTAAACCTCTTACTTTATCTGCAATTTTGCGTCATTTAATTTTCAAATAAAAAGAATTAAGTTTCCGTTTAAGTAAAAATTAAAAAATATAATAAGAATTAATGTTAATTTATAAAATTTCAGATTCAATCGTATTCAATGCATTAAAAAATATTAAGCATGGTTTTCTTGAAATTAAAAAAGTTAATGGAGAAGTTTTAAAATTTGGTAATCCAGATGACAATTTAAAAGTTTTCTTAGAGATTAAAGATGAAAGCCTTAATTATAATCTGATTAAAAGTGGTAGTGTTGGATTAGGTGAATCTTATATGAAAGATTTTTTTATAACAAATAACCTATCTGATTTAATTGAGTTAACTGCAAAAAATATAAATATTATTTATAAATTTTCAGGTATTTTTGATTTACCATTCATTAATTTTTTAAAAAATAAAATTATAAAAAATACCAAAAACCGAAGCAAAGAAAACATCGCAAAACACTATGATTTAGGAAATGACTTCTTTTCTTTATGGCTTGATAAAACCTTAACCTATTCCAGCGCTATATTTGAGAACCCTAAGCAAGATCTTTTCAATGCTCAGAATAATAAATACCAAAAATTGATTGATCTTTTAAAACCAACAAATGGAAGTAAAATTTTAGAAATTGGTTGTGGTTGGGGTGGATTTGCAGAATACCTGGGCACTAATTACGATGTTAAATTAGATTGTATTACCATTTCAAAAAAGCAATTTGAATTTGCAAAAGAAAGAATTCATAAATGTGGACTTAATGAAAAAGTAAATATTGAAATAAAAGATTATAGGGATTTAAAGAGTAAATATGATCATATAGCGTCTATAGAAATGATAGAGGCGGTAGGACAAAACTATTTAGATAGCTATTTTAACACAATCAAGAATAATCTAACTTCATCAGGCACAGTGGGTATTCAAGCTATAACTATCGATGATAGTTTATTTGATAGATATAAAAATAAACAGGACTTTATCCAAAAATATATTTTTCCTGGAGGTTTTTTACCTTCTAGAAATGAATTACAAAATTATGTTGATACTAATGGTTTAAAATTTGATGAATACAATTCATATGCCGATCATTACTCTGATACTTTGATTATTTGGAGAGAGATATTTAATAAAAAGTGGGATTTGATTAAAGAGCAAGGTTTTGATTTAACATTTAAAAGAATGTGGGAATTTTATCTTTCGTATTGTGAGGCTGGTTTTAAATCAAAAAATATAGATCTAATTCAATTTTCATTACAAAATAAATAACAACAGGAGAGACATGATAAACTTTAAGACATTTAAATTAACAGTATTAATAATTGCTTTATTCTTTACGGCAAGTTGTATAAACAATAACTCTATGAAACCAACAGATTTTAAAAATACAGAACCGTCAATGACTATAGAGAAATACTTTGAAGGTCCTGTTAAAGCATGGGGTCTATTACAAGATCGAAGTGGCAAGGTAACTAGACAATTTAAAGCTGATATGTTTGGTAGTTTTGAGGGTGATATCTTAACTCTTAAAGAAGATTTCTATTGGACAGATGGTGAAAAACAAAACCGAATATGGAAAATCAAAAAAATTGATCAAAATTACTATGAAGGATCTGCACCTGATGTTGTAGGAACTGCTAAAGGGTTTCAATATGGATCTGCCTTTAAATTTGAATATGATTTAATGGTCCCTTTTAAAGGAAAGAATATTAAAGTTTCATTTGATGATTGGATTTTTAAACAAGATGAGGAGGTTGCTATCAATAGAGCTACATTAACAAAATTTGGATTTAAAGTGGGTGAGTTGACGGTATTCTTTAAGAAAAATTAGTAGTCAATTTTTTTCATACCTTTTTCAACTATCTTAAAATACCAGCTACTTGGAAGTATTCTTAGAGTTTTCATTATAAAGGTAAAAGCTTTTGGAAAATGGATTTCAAATCCCTTATTCTTGATTAAACCAATATAGATTTGTTCTGCAGCAAATTCTGGTGACTTTATCATGGGCATAGGAAAATCATTCTGGTCAGTCATTGGTGTTTTAATGAACCCGGGGCTTATCAGGGAAACACGCACGTTTACTCTTTTCATTTCAAAATGTAAACTTTCTGTAAAACTTGTAAGTGCAGACTTTGATGCACAATAACCTCCAGCTGCAGGTAACCCTCTATAACCAGCAACAGAAGAAATTATAGATATTTGACCACCTTTTTTATTATTATAATATTCATAAATTGAGTTGATAGAATTCATTGTACCAAAGTAATTTACTTCCATAATTTTTCTTATTTTATCTAAGTTAAAATTTTTTTCAGATTTTGGATCATGTATCCCAGTGCCAAATACACAAATTTCAATATTTTCAAATTTTTTTACAATATTATTGAAGACAGCTTTACATTGCTCTGTATTTGTAACATCTAAAGGAAATGAATGGATATTTTCATTCTCAGTATGCAACTCCTGTAATAAGTTTTCTCGTCTAGCTGAGGCAGCAACTGTCCATCCTTCTTTAGCAAATTTTAGAGCTAAAGACCTACCAATTCCACTACTTGCACCAGTGATCCAAATTACTTTTTTATCATTCATTTAGTAATGTATAATATGATTATGTTAAAAAACAAATTTTTATCTTTTTTATTATTTGCAATAATAACTTACTCAGCATCTGTTATTGGAGGCATTGCAACTATTGGATTTAAAGAGCCTTGGTATTCATTATTGATAAAGCCATCATATAATCCACCAAGCTGGATATTTGCACCTGTTTGGACAACACTATATTTAATGATGACTATCGCTATATGGTCTTTTTGGCATACTAAAAAAAGAGACATAGATACGATTTATATTTATATCGTTCATTTAATTTTTAATACAACTTGGAGTATAGTATTTTTTGTTTTTCATAAAATTTTCTTAGCATTACTAGTTTTAATTATTTTAATAGCTTTAATAGTTTTATTAATGGAAAGATTTAAGAAAATAACTTTAGTAAGTTATTATTTAATGATTCCTTATTTACTTTGGTGTTTTTACGCATTAATTCTTAACTTAAGTTTATTTATTTTAAATTAATTATGGACGATGTTGTAATAATTGGCGGTGGTATCATTGGAGTTGCAACAGCTTATTTTTTATCTAAAGAAGGTCGAAAAGTTAAAGTTATAGAAAAAGATCCATCGTACAAAGAAGCCTCATTCCCCTTATCCTTGGGTGGCTTTAGGAGACAATTTTTCCAAAAAGAAAATATTTTGTTAGGTAAATTTGCAAGAGATTTTATTTTTCAAATACCAGAATTACTCAAAACTAAAAAAAATCCTAATCCTACAGCTAGTATGGTACCAAATGGTTACTTATTAATGTTTGGACCTGAGCATGCAGAGGAACAGTATAGAGCGTTAGAAAACCATAAAGAGTGTGGTGCTGGAACAAAAAATATAAAAGGTTCAGAATTATCCAAGGTTTTTTCTTACATTAACGATGAAGGTATAGAAACTGCCACTTATACAGATGATAAAAGTGAGGGTTGGATTGACCCTTTCATGTTTCACGGTGCTTTAAAAAGCAAGGCCACAGAACTTGGGGCTGAATTTATTAAGGGAGAAATAAAAGAAATATCAGAAATTAATGCTAAGATAATTATTTCTGCCGCAGGTTGTTGGACTAAAAAAATATTAAACGATATTCCTGTTATTCCACAAAAACACACCGTTTTCAGAGTTAAGTGCCCAACATATATATCTGAAATGCCTTTATCTGCTGATTTAACAACTGGTGTTTATTGGAGGCCAGAGGGCAAAGAATATTTAGCTGGTTCTCCAAAATCTACTTTTGATGCAACAAATCTTGAACCTGCTTGGGATGACTTTGAAGAGTTGGTATGGCCAGCTTTAGCAAAAAGAATTCCAATGTTTGAAGAGCTTAAATTAACTGGTGCTTGGGCAGGATTTTATGATCATAACCAACTAGACAGTAATGCTATTGTTGGTAAGCATCCTAAATACGAAAATGTATATATGGCTTCGGGTTTCACAGGAAGAGGATTACAACAAGCACCTGGCATTGGCAGAGCTTTGACAGAACTTATAACAACAGGTTCTTATCAAACTATAGATGTAAGCGCCTTTAATGTTGAAAGAATATTTAGTAAAGAAGCTAGACCAGAACCTTATGTGTTATAACGTATTATGTTCCACAAAAAGTTTGATATTTCTTATCGCTGTGTGGAGCAGGTGACATAAATTCTAAATCATCGCTATTAAATAAATAAGGATTTTTTAATATTTTTATTAACCTATTAAACAATATTAAATCACCATTACTTGCTAATGTTAAAGCTTCTTCAACTTTATGGTTACGAGGTATTACCATTGGGTTAGAAGAATTCATTAACTCCATAGATTTATCATAGGTATTAGCAAACATTGCTAATCTTTTTACCCATTTAATTTTCCATAAATCAAAGTTTTCATTATCATAAACTTCAGAATTTTTAATTGTCTTATTCATCAAAAAAATAAAGGTATTTGTATAGTCTACTTTATTTTTCTGCATCCAATTTAATAATTCCATAATTAAATTTTTATCTTCTTTATCTTCACCATATAATCCAAGTTTATCTCTCATCATATTTAACCATTTTGTTTCATAATTTTGTTCAAATTTATCTAAAGCTTCTGTGGCTAATTTAATCGCTTCATCTTCATTTTTACTAATAAGAGGAATGAGACATTCAGCAAACCTTGTTAAATTCCATTTGGTAATTTTTGGTTGATTATCATAGGCGTATCTACCTAATTGATCTATTGAACTAAAAACTGTTTTAGGATCATAAGCATCCATAAACGCACACGGACCATAATCTATTGTTTCAGCGGATATAGACATATTATCAGTATTCATAACTCCATGAATAAAACCAACACGCATCCAGCCAATTACAAGTTGGGTTTGTTTTTCGATTAAAACATTCAGTAAGTCTAATGCTTTATTCTTTGATGATTTTATATTGGGGTAGTATTTTTCAATTGTGTAATTAATTAAGATTTCTAAATCACTAATATTTTGTTTTGCAGCAATGTATTGAAATGTTCCAACCCTTATATGCCCTAAGGCTACCCTTGTAAGAATTGCACCTTTCGAAATTTGCTCTCTAATCACATCTTCACCAGTTTTAACCACTGCTAAACTTCTAGTGGTAGGTATTTTTAAAAAATGCATTGCTTCACTTATTATATATTCTCTCAACATTGGGCCTAAAACAGCCCTACCATCACCACCTCGTGAGAATGGAGTTCTACCTGAACCTTTAAATTGTATATCAAATCGCTCATTACTTTTGGTAAGATGTTCACCAATCAAAACAGCTCTTCCATCACCAAGCATTGTAAAATGACCAAATTGGTGACCGGCGTAGGCTTGTGCTATAGAGTTAGATCCTTCAGGCAACATATTTCCTGAAAAAATTTTTGATAAATCGTCATCATTAATATTTGAAAAATCTAGATTTAATTCATTTGCTAGATCTTTATTTAATATTAATATTTCTGGTGAGTTTACAGCAACAGGGTTGATATCTTCTTTAAATATTTTTGGTAATCTTGAATAACTATTGTCGAAATGCCAACCAATTGTCATTTTATCGCTTAGTTAACTTCTGCTTGATTTTCTTTTGGTTTAATTTCAGTTTTAAATTGATTTGAGATTTTTTGAACTTCTACTGCTGAAACTTTGTATTCAGCACACATTGTTTCTTCATCTTTACCATGACCCGTTACCATATTGACCATATGTTCTGGAAAATGGAATGTTGTGAATACTATGCCTTCTTTAACTTTATCTGTAACCTCTACTTTTAGGGCAACTTCCCCTCGTCCAGAATAAAGTCTTCCTATGTCACCTGTATTTAACTCTCTTTTGTTGGCATCATTTGGGTGAACTAATAATAAATCTTCAGAAACTATATTGATATTACTTGTACGTCTTGTCATCGTAGCAGCATTGTAGTGTTGTAGAACTCTACTAGTTGTTAAAATTAATGGGTATTCTTTTTTATTTGTTTCTATTTCTGTAGATTCTTTCCAGTCAAAATTTTTAAGACGTCCTTTTCCAAGTTTGAAAGTTTCTTTATGCAAAATTTGTGTATCTGTTCCATCTTCTTGAACTGGCCATTGTAATCCCATTTTACCAAGTCTCTCTCTTGTTACCCCTTTAAAGAAAGGAACAACATCAGCTATTTCTGCTAGAACTTGATCAGCGTCATATTCAGGTTGATCAAAGCCTAATTTTTGCATCATGTCTGTCACAATTGTTCCATCAGTTTTAGTACCAGGCAAAGGAGGTACAGCTCGATTGACTCTTTGAATTCTTCTTTCTGTATTAGTAAAAGTTCCATTTTTTTCTAAGAAAGTTGTTCCAGGCAATACTACCGTTGCAAGTTTTGCTGTTTCACTCATAAAAATTTCTTGAACTACTAATAATTCTAATGAGTTCATTGCATCAACAACATGTGCACTGTTAGGATCTGTTTGAACAATATCTTCTCCAATAATCCAGACAGCTTTAACATCTTTATTAATTGCCCCATCAAACATTTCAGGAATTTTTAATCCTGCTTTTGTTGGGTGAATTACTCCATACTTTTCAGTATAAAAATCTTGATTTTTTTTGTCTGCAACCTCAAAGTATCCAGCTCCTTGGTGAGGTTGACAGCCCATATCAGCAGCTCCTTGAACATTATTTTGTCCTCTTAATGGGTTAACACCAACACCTCTTCTACCAATATTACCTGTAATCATTGCAAGGTCAGCAATTAACATTACTGTTTTAGAGCCTTGTTCTTGCTCTGTAACACCTAAACCATGGAATTCCATAGAGTTTTTAGCTGTTGCATAAGCAATTGCAGCTTCTTTAACTAATTGTTTATCAACACCTGCAACTTTGGCTAGTTGATCCATATCTTGTCTCTCGATTTCTTTAATGAAATTTGCAAAACCTTCAGTTCTATCTCTAACAAAGTCTTTATCATAAAGATTTGCTTTCATTATAAAATGCAACATCATGTTCAAAACAGCCACATTAGTTCCTGGTCTAAGTTTAATGTGATAATCAGCTAGTTTAGCTAGCTCCGTAGTAATGGGATCTAGTACTATTAATTTTTTACCCTTCATTACTTGTTGTTTTATTTTTGCTCCAGTAACTGGGTGAGCATTTGTTGGATTTGCTCCAATAACCATAAATAAATCAGCATAATAAATATCTTCTGTAGAATTCGTTGCGGCACCAGTTCCAAAAGTTTGTTGCATTCCCCAAGCAGTTGGTGAGTGACAAATTCTTGCACAGCAATCAATATTGTTAGTTCCTATTACTGCTCTAATCATTTTTTGGAAAACATAATTTTCTTCATTAGTACATCTTGCAGAAGAAATACCTGCAACTGCGTCTGGTCCACTTTCTTTTGTAATTCTATTTAATTCTTTTTTAATAAAGTCATATGCTTCGTCCCATGATGCTTCTTCAAATTTACCATTTCTTTTAATTAAAGGAGTTTTTAATCTGTCAGGGTGATCATAAAATCCAAAAGCATATCTTCCTTTAATACAAGTGTGACCTGCATTAACCTCAGATTCTTTAGGGGTAGAAATTGCAACAACTTTATTATCTTTGATTGATGCTTCCAAATTACATCCCACTCCACAATAAGAACAAGTAGTTCTAACTTTTTCATCTACAGCAACAGATTTTGATTGAAAAACATCAGAGATAGCATCTGTTGGACATGTGTGTGCACAAGCACCACAAGATACACAAGACGAGTCTCCAAATAATGCATCATTATCTGTTGTGATTTTAGATTCAAATCCTCTACCACTCATTGTTAAAACAAAAGATCCTTGAATTTCGTCACAAGCACGAACACATCTTCCACAGTTAATACAGTTATCCAAATTCATTCTCATATAATCATGAGAAGTATCTTTCTTAATACCTTTATGTTGTTTTGGACTGTTATATCTATGATCTGATATACCCAAATCATTTGCAACATCTTGAAGTTCACAATTATTATTTACTTCACAAGTATCACATTCCATTGGGTGGTCTGTTAAAACTAGTTCGACAATATTTTTTCTTAACTCTGTTAAACTTTCGTTGTTAGTAAAAATATATTGGTTTTCAGCAACTGGTGTATGGCATGATGCTACAACTTTAGTTGGACCATCTTTTACTAGAGCCACTTCTACAGAACAAACTCTACAAGCACCATAAGGGGCTAAATTTGGATCATCACAAAGTGTAGGAACTTTTTTTTCACCTAAATAACTTTTTACAAAATTTAAAACAGAGGTATGGTTTGGACCAATTTCATATGGTTTACCATCTATGTATGCGATTTTTCTTTTTTCTGAGCTCATTAATTATCTTTCACCATATCATCCTTCATTTCATCACCAAAATATTTTAATATATTCATGATAGGAGTAGGAATTGCTCCACACAAAGCACATAAACAGCCTTTTTGCATAGTCACAAGTAGCTCATTCAGTAATTTTAATGGAATTTTAGCAGTTTTATTCTTTGCTTGATCAAACATTTCTTTACCTCTGTAAGAACCAAGTCTACCGGGAAAGCATTTTCCACACGATTCTTCAGCAGAAAACTCAAATAAATGATGAATATATTCAACCATAGGAAAGTCTTTTGGAATACTTACTATACTTGCGTGTCCCAACATAAAACCAGCAGCAGTAAATTCTTGAAAATCTAAATTTAATTTTTCAACCTCGGTAATAGGAATTACACCTCCTAATGGACCTCCAATTTGTAATGCTTTAATAGGCTCTTTAAAACCACCACCAATATCATTTAAAACTTTTTTCATTGGTGTTCCCATTTCAACTTCATAAACACCTGGATTGTTGAAAAAACTATCAAAGCAGACTAATTTGGTTCCAGCAGATTTTTTATTTCCAATTGCAGAAAACTTATCAGCTCCATTAATCAATATTCCTGTAGCAGCGGCTAATGTTTCAACGTTATTTACAACAGTTGGTTTCTTGTAAAGACCTTCAGTAACAGGGAAGGGAGGTCTAACATCTACTTCAGCTCTTCTACCTTCAATTGATGCAATCAATGCTGTTTCTTCTCCACAAATATAAGCACCTTGCCCAATACAAATATTCAAATCAAAAGAAAATTTAGTTCCTAAAATATTTTCACCAAGCAACCCTGCTTTTTTTAAAGAATTGATAGCACCATTTATTGCTTCAATAGATTTTGGATATTCACCTCTTATATATAAAACACCTTCATCACTTCCAATAACATATCCACAAATAATCATTCCAAATAAAACTTTTAATGGTTGATCTTCTAATAAATATCTATCAGAGAAGGCACCCGAGTCACCTTCATCCGCATTGCATATAACATATTTTTTTTCAGAGGGAGCTTTTCTACAAAAATCCCATTTCATTCCTGCTGGAAAGCCGGCACCACCTCTACCTGTTAAATTTGAATCTAGTAATGATTTTATAATTTCTTGCTTATCAGTATTAATAAACTTACTTAAAGTATCTTTAAATTGATCTAAATTTGAAAGTTTATCATCCATTAAAAAACTTGTTGAAGCAAAACTTTTTGAGAAAAATTTTTCCTGTATAATTTTTTCTCCTTTGATTATCTCATCAATTTTATTGATATCATTGCCGGCATAGTTTTCACCATCATAATGAAAGGCTTTATTTTCATAACAGTGACCAAGACAAAACATTTCACCAACTTTGTCATCACCCAATTTTTCTTTTAATTTTTTCTTTAAAGGCTCTTGTGTTCCAGAACACATGCAAGCACTTCCGTTACAAACAAAGGCCTTTTTGGCTCTGTGAGCCGGTCTTAAAAATTCATAAAAACTCTCAGCACCATGAATAGTGGATACACCCATATTATATTCATTAGCTATCTCTTGAATGCCACTTGCATCTTCAGAGTTTAGAGATCTTTCAGAGATTTTCTCGAATAGATTTTTTTTTAAACCAATTCTGCCTGATAAGTTACTTATATTTTTTGACACTATTTACCCTGTTAAAATTTTAAATTTTTTATTATAATTCTCTCATTATTACTATAAATATTAAAGCTATCCCCTTTTACAAAACCAACTAATGTCATGTCAAACTTATTAGCTAAATCTATAGCGAGACTGGTTGGCGCACCTACACCAATTAAGACACCTATATTCGCCATTAGAGCCTTTTGCACAAGATCAAAGTTTAGCCTTCCAGAGCAGGTTAGAAATTGAGAACTATTATCAAGTAAATTTTCTTTTAAGACAAATCCAATTAGTTTGTCTAAAGCATTATGTCGTCCTACATCTTCTTTTAAGGCAATAATTTCTCCATTTGCATTAAATAACCCACTAGCATGAATGCCACCTGTCTTTGAAAACTCAGATTGGTTTTGTCTTAATATATCTGGAGATTTCATTATAATTTCATGAGATATTTTAGGGATAGATTTTAATATTTTATCTTTCTTAATAATTTCTAGAGATTCAAGAGATGTTTTCCCGCACACCCCACATGAGGAATTAGTCAAAAAATTTCTTTTAATTTTATCAATATCTATATTCTCAGAATTATTTATTGTAATAATAACTTTATTTTGTAATTTATATTGCCCAACAGCCTCACCACTAGCTTCAATATTTTCTATATGGCTAATTTTTTCAATTACTCTTTCATTAAAAAGAAAGCCAGTAACTAAATTCTCATCATCTCCAGGCGTTCTCATCGTAATGGATATAGTATTTTCTATCCAATTTTCTTTATGTTTATATTTAAGTATTATTTGAAGTGGTTCTTCAATAGATATTAGATCATTAAACTCTTTCGAGTTATTAGATCTAAATTTTATGACTTTATAATTAGAATTCATTTAGCTAGTATATTTAAACTGGCTAAATTTGAAACAACGAAAAGATTAGCTTTTCCAACTACTTGGGTAGTTTTTCTTTAATATGAAACGATTTAGAATAACCGCATAAACAATTATTATTATAGAACCAAAAATAATCGGGTTTAATAAAAAATCATATGAAACTGCACCAAGTATTATAACAATAGGATTTCCTCCTGCTGGTGGGTGAGTTACACCAAGTAGTATCATTACAAAAATACCAAGACCTACAGCAATAGCTATTTGTAAAAATTGATCAATTGGTAGAAATTTTAAAATTATTACGCCAACTATAGATGTTACTAAGTGTCCAAAAAAAACATTTTTGGGTTGAGCAAAAGGACTTTCAGGATACCCAAAAAGTAGAACCATAGAAGATCCAAATGATCCAGCTAAAAATAACCCATAGGGAGTTTCAAAACTTAAGAATGAAAGGGTACCAATTGTGATTATTGAAAATATTAAAGCATATAGAGCTCTGTTAAAGTTTTCTTTTATTGTATCTATCATAATCTTTTATTTATATTGTTAGTGTTATTTTTAAAGCTTTAGGGCTTTTGAAATAGTTTTAAAAGGAAGTAATAAACATTCTTTTCTAGAAATATTTTCTGGATTCATTATTTTTTTAAAATCTTTTAAATCTTTTATATTAATTTTTTTCAATTGATCAAAATTTTTATCAAATAAAAGTTCTGCATTTAAGACAAAATCTGAAATTTTTTCTATCGGAACTTGCATAACCCATCTCGAAAGTAAACTTACAGAAGCTTGACAGTAAACACATGATCTACACTGATACCCCATATCTTGAACTATATTGTCTTTGACTAGCAAGCTAATTTCCATTTCATCACCGCATAATGGGTTTTTGTTCTTTAATTGATGTGTATGATTCTTAACCACTTTGTGGTTTTCGGTATTAGATGCAATTTCTAAAATTTCTAAGTCCATTATAATTCTTTAATTAAGAGATTAATGTTTTATATTTTGATTTATGGAACATAACAATATTTTAGCTGTTGTGCTAGCAGGTGGAAAGTCAAAGAGATTTGGTGAAGATAAAAACCAGACAAAACTTGGTGATAAAACATTGTTAGAGCACGTTTTATTAAAAATTAGCAATAGATATGAGGAGATACTTATTGTCTCAAGCCATAGCATAGATACAAAAAAAATAAAAAATGTAACAATAATTCCTGATTGTTTTGATGACTTTGGACCATTAGCAGGAGTTTTGAGTGCAATGAAATGGGTTAAAGAAAATCAAAAATCATATCAGTGGATTGCAACATTCCCATCAGACACACCTTTTTTTGAAACATCAATTATTGATGAATACCAAAAAAGAATTAAAATAAAAGATAGCCTGTTGTATTTTGTTAAGTCAAACAACAAAAGGCACAATATTTTTGGCCTATGGTCAATTGAATTATTAAAACCACTTGAAAATGATTTGATTAATAATAATTTTAGAAAAGTAGAGGATTGGGCAAATAAAATAGGGGTAAAAACGATTGATATTGAGCCTAAAAAATTTGATCCTTTTTTTAATATAAATACCAAAGAAGATTTAGAAGAAGCAAAAAAAATACTAAAAAAAAATTAAAATGATTACTTATAAAGAAGCTAAGAAAATCTTAATAAAATCAAAGATAAATATTAAAGATGAAATTATCAATTCATCAAAGTCATCAAATAGGATTAATGCATTAGATATCTATTCAACTGTAAATTATCCAGCAGGAACTAATGCTGCATTTGATGGTTTTGCTATTAATTCTAAAGATACAAGTAAGTTAAATAAAAATAATTCACAAAACTTTAAAATTTTAAAGACTATATCTGCAGGAGATAATCCGTCATTAAAAAAAATGAATAAGTTCGAAGCTGTCGAGGTAATGACAGGCGCACTTATACCTAAAAATTTTGATACTATAATTCCAATAGAAAAAATCGTTTTTAATAAAAATAGAAAATTTATCTTAATTGATGAAAAAATAAAAGATAACCAACACATCAGATATGCTGGATCAGATTATAAAAAAAGAGATTTGATAATTAAAAAAGGAACCATAATTCAACCTTCTCATATATTAGCCTTTAAAACATTAGGGATAGTAAATATCAAAGTTAAAAAGAAGCCCAATATTTTATTTTTTTCAACAGGAAATGAAATTTCTAATAATAAAAATATTGCTAATTGGAAAGTAAGAAACTCTAATAGCTATTATATAAAATCTCTATCTAGTAATTTTTTATTTAACTTTATAGATGGTGGAATTTTAAGAGATAAGGATGCTAGACTTTTTCAAAAAAAAATAGAAAAAAGTTTTAAATCTAAAATAGATATTATAATTACGTCTGGCGCTGTATCTGCTGGTAAACATGATTTTGTTCCATATATAATTAAACAATTTAGTTTATCTAATTTTTTTAAAGGTGTCTCGATTAGGCCTGGTAAACCAGTATTGTTTGCAAAATTTAAGAAAACTGACAAAGCTATTTTTGGGTTACCTGGTAATCCTATTTCTTCATCTGCCTGCTTTAGGTTTTTTGTTTACCCTTATCTGCTTAATATTCTAGGGGTTAAGGCTGAAAAACCATTTAAAGCTAAATTAAAAAATGGTTATTTTAAGAGTAAAAAGATTATTAGATTTTTAAAAGCAAAATTAACTTCAACTAATGATGGAAAAATAGAATTACAGGTTTTAAAAGGTCAAGAATCTTTCAGAATTAAATCATTTGTAGTGTCAAATGTATGGGGTCTATTCAAAGATGGACAATCTATATTCAAAAAAGGGGAGTTAATTGATTGTTACTCTCCCATTGGCTCAAATATTAATATCTTTAAATAGACCTCATTTTTATTGTAGTGCTAAATAATTACCATTAAATATCAAATTATGATTGAGCTAAAAAATGAAAAAATTGCAATTCCAGTAGTTTTATTGGCTGGTCTTATATGGTCCTTTGGACCTTTAGTTGTTAGGTATATGAATGAGCCAAATTTAGTTCCATGGCAATATATTTTTGCACGCGGCCTTACAATTTTTTTGATTTTAAATCTTTACCTTTTCTTTGAGGAAGGAAAAGATTTTTATAAGAATTATTTAAAAATTGGAATTTCGGGTATAATTGGTGGAACTGGACTAGGTATTGCAATGATCACATTCATATATTCAATTACCAATACAAGTGCAGCTATTACTTTGCTTTGTTTGGCAGCAATGCCTTTTTTTACTGCATTGTTAGGTTTTTTATTTTTAAAAGAAAGAATATCTATTAATGTTTGGATAGCTATCTTCATTGCAGCTATTGGAATAGTAATTATTGCGTTAGGTAATACACAAAAAACTTCTTTATTGGGTCTTGTATTTGGAATGGTTTCATCAATTGGTTTTTCTGTCTTTTCAGTTACATTAAGATGGAGAAAAGAAACACCAAAATTTACGACAGTTGCTTTCGCGGGTTTTTTTTGTATTACAGTTGCAACAATTGTTATTTTAACTAATGATATGGTTTTTTTATCTTCAAGTTACAATGGTGCCTTATTTTCTATACATGGAACGTTAGTTTGCATGGGTTTAATTTTATATTCTATAGGTTCAAAAGCTATACCAGCGGCAGAACTTACTTTACTTTCATTGACGGAAGTAATTGGTGGTATTTTTTGGGTATGGGTACCTTTGTTGGGTATTAATGAAATCCCTTCTACAAATACAATAATAGGTGGCTTCTTTCTATTTATGTCTATTATTTATTATAGTCTTACAATTAAAACCAACAGAAGATTTATTGCTCTGAATTAATTAAAATGCAGAGACCAGATTTTTTTATTTTAAAAAACGGCGACAAGGCAAAACTTCCTTTTACAGACCAAGAATATCAAAGACGATTAATTAATTTAAGAACCGTAATGAGTAAAAATAATCTAGATATGATTATTTTAACATCAATGCACAATATTGCTTACTATACAGGCTTTATCTATTGTTCTTTTGGAAGACCTTATGGTTGCATTGTAACTGCACACAAAATTTCTACAATTTCAGCAAACATCGATGCTAGTCAACCTTGGAGAAGATCGCACTGTGATAACGTAATCTTTACAGATTGGAAAAGAGATAACTTTTTAAAAGCAATAGTTTCAATTATAGGACGAGATGAACCACCAAAAAATATCGGCATTGAAAATGATCATGTAACTCTAGACATTAAAGAAAAACTAACCTCTATTTTTACATTCTCAGTCTTTAGCGATGTATCAAAAGATTTAATGCAGCTTAGAATGATTAAATCTGCTGAAGAAATAGAGATTATTAAAAATGGTGCAAGAATAGCCGATCTTGGAGGTGAAGAAATAGTAAATCATATTAAAGTTGGAGAAAGTGAGCTTGAAATTGCAATAGCAGGTAGAGACAAGATGGAACGTGAAATTGCAAAAACTTATCCTGATGCGGAATATATGGATACTTGGGTTTGGTTTCAATCAGGATTGAATACAGATGGAGCACATAATCCAAAAACTAACAGAAAATTAAAATCAGGAGATATTCTTTCTTTAAATACCTTTCCTATGATTTCAGGATACTACACAGCTCTAGAGAGAACTCTTTTTGTAGATAAAATTGATGACGCTTCTTTAAAAGCGTGGGAAGCAAATGTTAAAGTTCATAAAAAAGGACTAGAGTTAATTAAACCAGGTGTAAAATGTTCTGCTATCTGCCATGAGTTGAATGAGCTCTTTGCTGAGCTTGGCTACCTTCATTACCGAACATTTGGTTATGGCCATTCTTTTGGTGTCCTATCTCATTTCTATGGAAGAGAAGCTGGATTAGAATTACGAGAGGACATAGACACTGTCTTGGAAGAGAATATGGTTGTTTCTATGGAGCCTATGATCATGATACCTGATGGAAAACCAGGAGCTGGCGGATATAGAGAGCATGATATCCTAGTTATAGGAAAAGATAATGCTGAAAATATTACTAAGTTTCCTTTTGGCCCAGAACATAATATTATTAAATCATAAATTATGAGTGAAAAAACTGTAGTTAATAGTTGGAATGAATGGGATCCTTTAAAACATGTAATTGTTGGTAAGGCTGACGATACTTGTATACCGGCTCCAGAACCAGCATTAGATGCCAAGGTTCCAGAAGACTCAGATATGCGAGGTCAGTTTGGACCAAGAACAAAAGATACAGTTGATAAAGCAAATCAGTTGTTAGACGACTTTTCAGATATGTTAATTAAAAGAGGTATAAAAGTAGATAGACCAGATCCAATAGATTTTAGTAAAAAAACATCAACACCCGACTGGGAAGCAGAAACAATGTTTGGATGTATGCCGCCTAGAGATGTTTTGTTAACTGTGGGAAGTGAAATTTTAGAAGCTACGATGTCTTACAGGTGTAGATGGTTTGAATACCTTTGCTACAGACCCTTATTGAAAAAATATTATGATGAAGATCCTAATATGAGACACGAAGCTGCACCTAAACCAAGGTTAACTGATGAGGATTATAGAAAAGATTATTTATCTGATAAAATTGGAATTCAAAAAAGACTAGAATGGACTGAAGATAAATTTTTTGTAACAACAGAAGAGGAACCTTTATTTGATGCAGCTGATGTTTTAAGATTTGGTAAAGATTTAGTAGTTCAGCATGGTTTTACAACAAACCTTAAAGGAATAGATTGGCTGAAAAGACACTATAAAGATCATAGAGTTCATGCAGTAAATTTTCCAGGTGATCCTTATCCAATCCATATTGATGCAACATTTACTCCAATTAAAGAAGGTTTAATTATTAATAACCCTCAAAGAAAACTTCCAAAAGAACAAAGAAAGTTATTTGAAAACAATGGATGGGAAATTATAGATTCAGCGCAACCAGCACATAATGAGCCACCACCCTTATGTTATTCGTCTACTTGGTTATCTATGAATGTTTTAGTGCTAGACCCTAAAACAGTATGTGTTGAAAAAAGTGAAGTTTATCAACAGGAGCAATTAGATAAATTGGGAATGGAAGTGATTCCAGTTGACATGAGAGATGCTTATGCATTTGGTGGAGGTCTTCATTGTTGTACAGCAGATGTTTACCGTGAAGGAGAGCTAAAAGATTACTTTCCAAAACAATAATATTTATGCCATCTAAAATTAAAACTAAAAGAGAGCGAGTTAAATTTGCATCCGATAACGTAGCGGGTGCATGTCCTGAAGTTTTAGATGCAATTATAAAAGCAAATGAAGGAGACAGTACTCCATATGGTAATGATGAGTGGTCAACGAACTTACAAAATAAGTTTTCTGAAATTTTTGAAAAAGATGTGATTGTCTATCCAACTGCATCAGGTACAGCCGCTAATGCTTTAGCTTTATCAGCAATGACACCAGTTTTTGGAAGTATTTACTGTCACAAACATTCACATATCAATACAGATGAATGTGGGGCCCCTGAATTTTATACAGGTGGTGCAAAACTTGTACCCTTAAATGGAATTAATGGAAAATTTACACCAGAAGAGTTATCTGAAAATATCGGAGGAGTTGGTATCGTACACCACACCCAGCCTTCTGTAGTGAGTATTACTCAATTATGTGAAACAGGCGAAGTTTATCAATTAGATGAAATTGCAGCCATATCTGAAATCACTCATAAGCATAATTTAAAAATGCACATGGATGGAGCTAGATTTGCTAATGCCTTGGTATCTTTAGGCGCCACTCCCGCTGAGATGACATGGAAGTCCGGAATAGATGTTTTATCTTTTGGTGCAACTAAAAATGGATGTATCGCAGCAGAAGCAATTATATTTTTTAAACCAGAATTAGTAGGCAATCTTCCCTTCTTAATGAAAAGATCAGGACATTTACTTTCAAAAATGAGATTTGTTTCAGCTCAACTAGAGGCTTATATTTCAAATGATATTTGGCTAAGAAATGCAAAACATGCAAATAAGATGGGAAAAAAATTAAGTGAAGGATTAGATGCTAATCAGAACATTGAATTAGCCTATCCTACAGAAGCAAATGAAGTATTTGCAAAATTTCCAAAACCTATTATTGAGCACCTTAATTCAGAAGGTTATAAAATGAATCAAGAAGAGCTTGATGGAAAAGCGGTAAGACTTGTTGCTGCTTGGAATACTAAAGAGAGTGATGTTGATCAACTTTTAGAAACAATTTCTCAAAAAAACTAGTTTGGATTTTCTTTAAGAAATTCAATATATTTTAAAACCTCTTCAAACTGTTCATCAGGAATATCTTTATATGAGTTGCCAAACTTCTCTTTGACACAAAGAGTAATAGTAAAATAACACCTGACTCTCGACACCCCCTGACAGCCTAAAACCCTTATGCTTACTTAGTTATTAAAAAAGACTTGGTGTTAACACTAAGCAATTTTAATGAAGAAACTTAGAAACAAACTAGAAACATTTTCGAGTGGGAAAACTAGAAACAAACAATAAAACTTTTTGTTAACATATTTCAGACTTAGTGCAGTCAAATATTAATGATCTAAATAGAATCATGCATTGGATTTCATTCCTTTTTTCGCGTTTACGTTTTTTTTCCTTATATTCCTCTTTACGTAGACCTCTTGATTGGAAGAGGAGTGAAACCATTACAAACTACAAATTACTTACCTTAAAAAATACAACCAATAATAGGAGTTTTGATATATGGAAATAGACCGTATTAATAAATACTGTCATGTAAGTGCTTATATAGCTTACGATAACTGCAGCCCAGTCTACAAACAAACTTTTAAATTTGAAATTAGCCCAAGTGACCATAATTCTATCGTCTGGGATAAAATAATTAGAACCCTCAAAAAAATCGGTATAAATGCGGAGCTAAAGTCTTGAAGCGGTTCCTTATCTTTGTTTCAGCCCATTTAATCCTTTTTTTAATGATAATTGCTTACCAAGCACAAGCTGAAGAAGAGTGGACGATAGATAGGTATGAAACTCTATCTTATGCAAGGGTTAGTGGTGAAGTAGTTCATGGGGATAGCTTAAATTTCTTTATAGGATCGAGAGAAAACTGTGAAACTGTCTATAATAATTTTACCTTTGTCACTTATGAAAAACCTGGTGATATATATCAATTAGAGGGTAAAAATATTCCAATTAAAATTAATGGAGAAGATTTTACAGCTAAAGTTCAGGCAGTTAATCCATTTTTAATTGGTTTTAGAGTTACTTTTTCCTTAGGAGAGTTTCCTGTTAAAGAATACATCCATCGTTTAAACAATTTTTATAAGAAAGAGAATAAGTATGAAATTGAGATAGTGGATGGTATCGATTTTAAAGCTGCCAAGTATTTTGATATAACCACTAACAACTGGAAGTTAGATAAGCTTGTGCCTTCTGTATTAGAGGCTAATAAGCTTTGTGAAACTATTAATCATTTGGATAGTTAGATAATGTTAAGAATTCTTATAATTGTCTTATTACTATTACCAACAACCTCAAATGCTGACCAAGGTTTGAATATTTCATGTCTTAATATGAAATCAGTCTTAGGAAGAAAGTATGACCCTTTGAAGTTCACATTACAAGCAGTAGGGCTTCAATACTTTGATAAAGAAAAGGATGAATTTGTCATGATTAAAGCCAGCAAATTAGATATTGGTGAAAACCATGTGACTGCAAGATTTGCAAATTATGAATTAGGTTTTCAAATGGTTGTATTTGAAGGGGATACAAAACCCACTATGACGATGTCTAAGTATGATTATAAAAATGATAAGTTTTTAGAGCATTATAAATGTGATGCTAAAAGTGGGTATATTGAATAAAATTTGTCTAAGCATTCTCTTATTAATTAACCATCATTCCATCACCTAGACACCTAAATTTTTATTTGTTAGGGTTTGGGTTCATGAAAAAAATAATTATAATTCTTACTTTAAGCTTATTAACTTCAAGCAATCTATTTGCTTCTGAGTTCAACGAACAAAATCAATTCAATCAATGGCTTTTGGAAAATGGCCACTCTCAATATTTAAAAGATGAGGGTGCTAAGGTTGATGTTTGTGCAAAATATAAAAGAAATAGTGATGCTTGGTTAAATGAAGAATGTGGGAATTATCCCAAAGGAAAAATGATAACGTTGAACAATCTAAATATCAAGATAGATAATAAAGCATTTTCATCAACTAATATTGCTTATCATTCAAACCCAAATAGAGACACCCTGATTTATTATTTATGGAAATATTCTTATAGAGATAGAGGTTCACATTTAAAAGAGTTTAAACCGACAAATAATTCCTACGATTTTAAATTCAATTTAATTGAAGATAAATTTTTAAAAAAACAAATGAAAACTAAAGGTATCCTAAGCTATTTATATTACCAAGATGGGGAAGTATTGATTGACGAATTTTCTCCTAAAGAAAGACTGGGAGAATTTTTAAATAATGAAACGAAATTTTATTCAATGTCAATGGGTAAGTCAGTAACTTCTTATTTATTAGGTCATGCCATATGTGAGGGTTATATTGATGGAGTTGATGCAAGAGTAAATGACTGGCCTGTAATAAAAGATTCACTTTATCATGATCAAAAATTAATTAATTTTTTAAATATGAATACTGGTGATCAAAAATATATCGATGAATTTGCAGATGGTACAAGTAAATTAGGCGCATATGAAGATAGGGATATTGAAACAACCATGCGCTCACACTTTAGAAACAAAAATACAAAAAAATCTAAGGAAAGATACAATTATAATGGATTTATTACTCAGTTAATTTTAAACTATATGAAATTTAAAATCGGTGGAGATTATGACAAATTTTATAGCAAAGTTTTCAACGATAAAATAAAGATCAAAAATAGCATTCGTTATGGCTATACTAGTTTTCAAGAAAAAAATGGAAATGGTCATCCCAACATAATGGCAACAAGATTTGACTACCTTAGAATAGCAAAAGCTATAATGGATGATTATCAGAATGATACTTGTGTTGGAAAATATTTAAAAGAAATTCACAAAAGAAGAATTCCAAAAGGGGGGGTAAATGTAAATGAACCAGCATTTGGTAAAACATCATCATATGGAGGTCAATTTCATATGGATTATCCAGGATTAAAAGACAAAATTATATTTGGCATGGGTGGCTATGGTGGGAATACTATTTTAATTGATGTAGAAAATTCAAGAATACTGGTTATTAATTCACTCCATTATAATAATAGCAAATATAAATATAATCACAAAAAACTAATATTAGATCCAATTAAAGAAGGTAAACAAATAAATTAAATATAAGGTGAAAAACTTTTTTATCATTTTTTTAATTTTAATATTTTCTAAAATAAATAGACTGTTACCCGGTGCACTAAACCAGGCTACCCCCACAAAGTAACAGGCAACGGGAATGGGAATTACAGACCATGCTTATCAGTTATAGGATTTTATAGGATACACTGTCTACAAACTGTCTACATTTCCGAGTGAGAACAAAATGTTCTCTTGCTTAACTTGGGTTCTCTTTCAAATGTTCAATGTAATCAACAACTTCTTGAAACTTTTCATCAGGAATATCTTTATATGAGTTGCCAAACTTCTCTTTGACACAAAGAGCAATAGTAAAAAACCACCTTCCCCTTCGAGTCCCTTTAGGTCCCAAAACCCTTATGCTTGCAGTGTTATTAAAATAGACCTGGCGTAAACATTAAGCAATTTTAATGACAAAACCAGACACAAACCAGACACTTTTCCGAGTGCTCATTAACCCTCATTCCATCACCTAGACACCTGATTAGACGTTTGGTAGGGTTGTGCATGGGTTTTTTTGATATTTTTAAAACAAAAAAAAGTGTGCCAAATAAAGATTTAGATATTGGCGAACCTAATGATTTTGAAAACGAGGTTAAAGATTATTGGGCAGGAGTAATTGCTGGAGATACTAAATTAGAGAATGGTGAAATATTTAATGATAATAATTTTTATAACAGCAAACATCTTAAATATGAGCCAGGTGTAATACGTGGTGTTTTACTTGCTCTCGCGTTATCTGGAAATAATGATGATAATTTTAAACAAATATGTCAGGTAGCTGCGATGCAAACAGCCTGTTTTGATGATGATATTAAAGACGTGATTAAAACTAGAGTTTCTCAAAGTATGGAAATTACTAAAAAATATGAGGGTAAAAAAAACAAAGAAGAATTATTGGAGATGGCAAAAGAGATTGCCTTAGTTAAAGAAGTTGAGCCTTATACGCACGAAGAATTGCAAATTTTAAAGAAAAGAAAAGCCTTAATTTTTGGGAAACAAGTTTCTATTTAACATGAAAAAACTTCTATTGATCGTGGTTCTGGGTTTGGTGTTGAGTGGGAATGCTTATAGTGCGAATCTTAACCTTACTTGTGAAGGAATAGGATCTAAATCAAAAACAATGAGTCAGTCAGGATCAACTTCTGAATTAAGGTACTTCGAAGAAACTAATTCAATTGTTAATGTATCTATTGGCAATAAAGGTAACTGGATACAGATGCCAATGCATTTATTACCTCGTAAAAGAATAAAGAAAGCTAATAATAAATATGAAATTTATGATTTAAAAATTTTAGAAAGTTCAATTAGTGGTAAGTTTAAATTAAATTTTGTTAATAAACCTTCAATGACTATAGATAGGTATTCTGGAGTTTTATCATTTGTCTCTAGAGGTAAAGGAATTTCATTTACTGGTGAGTGTAAAAAAGTTGATAGAGAAGAAAAAAAATTTTAGATAATGAAAAAACTTTTAGGGATCGTGGTTCTGGGTTTGTTGTGTTTTTCAACTGCAAATTCAAAAGAAGTTGATTCATCAAAATTTATGCTAGATGCTTGCAAAATTGCAATGTCTGACAAAGATAAATCAAAAGATGAACTTTTTGATTCATATACATGCAAATTTTATTTTAAAGGTGCGTGGGAAAACGCACTTATAAGACATGCTCAATTTGAAGTTAAAATGGAAAGCATGGGTGTCAAAACTGATAAAGATACTTTTTTAATGTTAGGAGCATGTATTCCTACTAAAACAACATTAAACCAATTTATTAATATTTATATTAACTACATGGAAAGAAATCCTGAAAAAAATAATGATTTGGCGATGTTAAGTATAAGTGATGCTGCAAAAGAATTATTTCCATGCAAAAAATGAAAAAACTTTTAGGGATCGTGGTTCTGGGTTCAATATAATTAAATGAAGACCAAAGAATTTAATAAAGTTAAACCATATTGCTATATATTAACAAGGCTAAAAGACGGAAAAAAATATTTTGGTGTCAGATGGAGAAATGTTAAATTAAAAAAAACACCAAAGGAAGATTTTGGAAATTTTTATTTCAGCAGCAACAGATTGTTCAAAAAAGAATTTAGAAAAAACCCAAAAAACTTTAAGATATCACTTCACGCAACTTTCGATACAATTGAAGAGTCGATTCAATATGAGTTAAATTATAATAAAAAACATACTATTAAATCAAATATTTGGATTAATAGAGCGGCATATCCTCAAATCCAACCAACATTAAAAACAAAAAGAGAAGCTTCAAAAAGACAAACTGGTACTGGAAATAGTTTTTATGGAAAAAAACATTCTGAAAAATTTAAAGGAAATAAATCAAAATCCATGGCAGGAAAAAATAATCCAATGTATGGAAAAACTCATAGTGTTAAGATTAAAAGAAAGTTAGCAGATTTAGCAAAAGGTAGAAAAAAAACAAAAAAAGAAATTGATAGAATTAAAGAATCTAGAAAAGGCTACACCCACTCTAAAGAAACTAGAAAAAAAATGTCAAAAGCCCAAAGTGGAAAAAATCATCCTTTGTGGGGAAAGAAGCATAGCGTTGAAACTAAAAAAAAAATGTCTGAGTGGCAATTAGGCAAGCCTAAACCTTGGTTGAAAGGTAGAATTCCTTGGAACAAAAAATTTTAAACAAAATAAACGACTACTTGATTGCTACACAATCCATACACACTCTATACACAATCAAAGCACACTATGAGCACAGTCAGAATAGAAATTTAACTTTTTAAAAATATTAAACGTTGATTTTATTAAGGAAGTGGTGCCCCCGCACGGATTCGAACCGCGGACCTATTGATTACAAATCAATTGCTAAAGTTTAAATAAACCTTTGTGTGCAACAATAATCTTTAAACATTTTTAATCTGGTCACATTATTGGCACAGTGCTAATGTTTGATTATGAAAAAACTTTTAGGGATCGTGGTTCTGGGTTATAGGATTATCTGGGACAGACCAGACACAAACCAGACACTTATTCGAGTGAGAACAAAATGTTCTCTTGCTTAACTTGGGTTCTCTTTCAAAAAGCTAATGTAATCAACAACTTCTTGAAACTTTTCATCAGGAATATCTTTATATGAGTTGCCAAACTTCTCTTTGACACATAGAGCAACATGAGCGTAGGGGTTTCTTCCTTTAGGGTGGTTAGGATGGCTTGGTAACTGACCCACTAAATAAAGGCCGGCTTCCTGTATTAAAATCCACAATTTACGCCGGTTATCTTCATTCATACTAGATAAAACTTTGAAACATCTCAAAAAGTTCTAGTTCTTGTCCTAGTTGTCCCATAAAATCCTATAACCAAGAACCAAAATCCCTAAAAGTTTTTTCATTTATTTACATACCAATGGATAGGTGTCGTAGTTCTGTTCATCCAAATACTTTAATCGGTTAGGTATTCCTAAAATAATTTTTTCATAAGTTAATTTAGAGATCCTGTCTGATTTACATCTAACAGCAATCCACCAATTAATAGTTTCAGCAATATCTTCTCTTTTAGGAAATCGTTTTGCGTATGGTGAAACAAATTTATTATCTGCTTTGATTGCTTTATTCCATTTAGATCTCTTAATTGATCCGTGCCATTGTGGGTCAAGTGATGTATGAGCAGCCTCATGAATTGCTACCTCCTCTATATATTTTTTTAATCTACCTACATAATGGTCGGTATGAATAAGTATATCATTATTTCCACCTCCCCATTCTTTGTTTCCTTTGTGTATGGTTAGAGTTTTAAGATTTTTAGTTCTTAAAAAATTTGGTAATTGACCTATTATTTTAGCATATTTTACGGCTTGTTCTTCGGCTTTACTCTTTGTTTCAAATTCAGCATTTACTCGGATTATAATATCTCTTTTTCCTTTCAAAAATGTTGCTTTAAAAATAAAAGCTTTAAAAGATTTTTGTTTAATGCCATTTCTTCTGTCCCACCACTTTATTCTTTTTTTTTTTATAAATACTATATTCTCAAAAGTGGTTGGATCTTTTTCAGTAATTATGTCCCCATCAGTAAAAAGAGCTTCTGAAAATAGATAACCATCAGCATTAGCACTCCCACCCAACAACAAACCCAGAACTACAATCGATAGAAGTTTTTTCATAATAAAATGTTATCAAAAACCTTTAGAATTGACTATTTGATTTATCTCAAAAAGTTCTAGTTTTTGTCCTAGTTTGTTGTTTAAATTGATGAGTCTTTAAGTGATTTATTTTAAATTAATTTTTAATTACTCGCATAAGTACTGTAGTTTAATGTAGGTTAGTGTGGGTTAGGTTGTCCTGCAAACGACGTAAATAAAGTCCAGCTTCCTGTATCATTTTACACAGTTTACTTGCGTTTTCTTTATTCATTAAAATGGAATTAATCTCTAAAGTTTACAAATTCAATTGGGAGACCAATATCAATGGCTTCTATTGCAGATATCGCTTCTTGAAGATCATCTCTTTTTTTTCCTTCAGCTCTTAATTCCTCTCCTTGAATTTTAATTTGAATTTTAAGTTTTAGTTTTTTTATATCAGCAATAATTTTTTTAGCATTTTCTTGGCTAATACCTTCTTCTAATTCACTGACTTGTCTGATGGATGTACCTGCGGCACTTTCTGAATTTTTAATAATTATTACTCTAGGATCTACTTTTCTTCTTATAAGATGAATTTGTAGTAATTCATTTACTTGTTTTAATTTTAATTCATCCGGTGCTAGTGTGGTAATTATCTTATCCTTTCTTTCAATTGAAATCTTAAGTCCTTTAAAATCATATCTATTACCAATTTCTCTTAAACAATTAGCAAGAGCATTATCAAATTCCGGATAATTAATTTTACTTATTACATCAAATGTAGGCATAATTTTTAATATCTCATATAATAATGTATTTTTTGATTAGAACAATCTCTATTAGCATTACTATTACATTAACAAAAGCTACTAGGATTGACCAATTGATTTACTCTGAATGAAGCAATAAGTTATGATTTATGGAAAACTTAGTTAAAAAATTAGAAGAACAGATTACTTTTCTACAGCAAGAAATGTCTCAAATGAGTAATGAACTTTATTCCCAGCAAAAAGAAATTATGAGATTAAAAAAAGAAGTTTCCAATCTTAATAAAAGAATTGAAGAATTAGATAGCGGAATTGAATCTAGTATTAATAAAGAAGATACAAAACCACCACATTATTAAATTTTATAATTAATTCATGACAGAAAAATATGATGTTATTATAGTCGGTGCGGGTGCAGCAGGCATGATGAGTGCTATAGAAGCTGGCAAGCGTGGTCGAAAAGTACTTTTAATAGATCATGCAAAAAAAATAGGTGAAAAAATTCGTATATCTGGTGGAGGAAGATGCAATTTTACAAACATTCATACTCACCCTAGTAAATTTATTTCAAATAATCCTAAATTTGTAATATCTGCATTGAGTCAGTACACACAAAATGATTTCATAGATTTAATTAAGAAACATAATATTAAATTTCATGAAAAAAAATTAGGGCAACTTTTTTGTGATGAGAGTGCACAGCAAATCATTGATATGCTACTTTTAGAATGTGAAACGGCAAATGTAGTCTTAAAAAAAGAGACAATAATTGAAGATATTGATAAACAAGAAGATAAATATTTTATTACTATTAGTTCTGATAAATATTTTTGCGATTCATTGATTATTGCTACTGGTGGTTTATCTGTTCCTAAAATTGGAGCAAGTAAATTTGGTTATGATATTGCTAAAAAATTTAATCTAAATATTGTTGAAACATTACCTGCCTTAGTACCTTTAACATTTAGTGAAAAAATACTTGCTATGTGTAAGGAGCTTACAGGGCTGTCTGTTGAAGCAGTTGTATCATTTAAAAAGATCTTCTTTGAGGAGGGCATGTTGTTTACTCACAGAGGTTTAAGTGGACCTTCTATTTTACAAATTTCTTCTTATTGGAAATTAGGAGATGACATTAAGATTAACCTGTCTCCTAAACTAGATATTGTTAAATTCCTAAGTGATAGAAAAAACTCTAATCCTAAACATGATATAAACGCTATAGTTTCAGAAATTCTTCCTAAAAGATTAGCTCATATTATTTGCAATGAAAATAATGTTAGTGGAAATATATGTGAATTATCAAATAAGGTATTAAATAAGCTGAGTAATTCTATAAATGCATGGGCTATAAATCCAACTGGGTCTGAAGGTTATAGAACGGCGGAAGTCACTTTAGGAGGAATCGATACTGAAGAAATTTCATCTAAAACAATGATGTCAAAGAAGCACCCAGGTCTATTCTTTATTGGTGAAGTTGTTGATGTGACAGGCCATTTAGGTGGTTATAATTTTCAATGGGCATGGTCTTCTGGTTATGTGGCAGGCCGATATGCTTAAAGATTAGTTGTTACTTGAGTATCTTCAGTTTTCACTGGTTCTTCGATAGGTTCTGTCGTTGGGTTTAATTCAATTCCTGCAGGAGTGATGGTTGAAGGCATAGCAACGAATTGAGAGTCTGGGTTTTCAACTGTTTCTCTAACTTTCATTCTATAAATACCAAAGATTCCTATTAAAGCATGAAAGAAAAGTAAAAATATAAAAAATCCATTAGAACCAACTACATTCATAAAAATTGAACAAAGAAATGGACCACTCATTGCACCTAAACCAAATGTAAATTGTATACCAGCACCAGCCGCCACAAATTTTTCTTTTGGTATGTAGTCATTAGTGTGAGCACAAATTAAAGAGAACATTGGTAAACTACAAATAGAAAAACAAATTAAAAAAATAAAAAACAACACTTTACTGGTGGCTAGGGCCCCTGGTAAATACATTTGACCTGATGATATAATAGCAAAAAGCGCAAAAATAGATGCACCAAAAGTTGAGATTACTATTACTTTCCTTCTATCATATTTATCAGAAAGTTTTCCAATCGGGTATTGTGAAATAGCACCAGAAATTGCTAAAAGAAATGTTACAAGTGATATTTGAAATATAGTAAAATTCATTGATGCCGCATAAACTGCCAACAATGTAAATAATGCAGATTGAATTGTTCCATAAAAAAGAGCACTTACCATTCCAAAAGGTGAAGTTTCATAAAGTTCTTTTAAAGGCATACCTTTAATTTTTTTAAATGTAGGTGGTTTTTTTTTAGTTAATAGAATTGGTATAAGAGCTATAGACGTAATAATTGAAACTAATATGAAAGGTTCATAATTCTCAGGTCTACTAAAGTTTAATAAAAACATTCCTATACCCATTGAACCATATAAAATAACCATATAAATAGACAAGACACTTCCCCTATTTTTGTTGGTTGACCTATCGTTTAACCAACTTTCAGCGACAGTGTAAATACAGACCATACTTATTCCTGTTAAAACTCTTAAAACAAACCAAACATAAGGATTAATAAAAACTGAGTGAACCAAGATCACTAAAGATGCTAAAGATGCAAAAGCCGCAAAAACTCTAATATGACCAACACGAGATATAAGATTAGGAATTGTTGATGCACCAATGAAGTATCCAACAAAATACCCCGACATCATAAAGCCAGTTGCTGCTAGACTAAATTCTTCTTGCACAGCTCTTACACCCAAGAGTGAGCCTTGAAAACCATAGGCCATCATAAGAAAACCCATACCTAAAAACAATGCCCAAGAATTCTTTAAAACTTTATTCATAAAATTGACCGTACTTATTTGTGATCTAGATGTAAATCAAGTCTTTATTGTGCTCTAATTATGAATTCTTTAATTTGATAAAAGAGTGGATTGCAATGGCAGTGATAATCACAGCCCCACCTTGGATGGTTTCGAGACTGGGCTGTTCTTTAATAATTAGCCATACCCAGATAGGACCAATAATCGTCTCTAATAAGAAAAACAAGTTCACTTCAGCAGCAGGAATGAACCTAGGAGCTATAGTTACCAGTACAAAGGGGATAGCAACACACATAATGCACATTAGCGGAACTATAATTAGATCACGATCCATTAATGCAAAACTTTCTATAAATAGTAGGGCAAATAGAGCGACAATCAATTTACCAACAACAGCAGCAGGAATTAGATTTTTATCTTTTGCAGATCTAATAGTAACAGCACCAACAGCCAAACCTAAGGCAGTTATTAAGCCTAATATGTCACCAAAAAAGTTACCAAGCTGTATTGAATCGTAGAATATATATATAGCGGCTGTAAAAGTTATAAATATTGTAACCCATGTTTTTTTATCAGGTAATTCCTTTAGAAATATCCCCCCAAGAACTGCAGACAGCATAGGAGCCATAGCAATCATAACCAATGTATTTGCAACATTTGTATTTTGTATCGATACTACAAATGTAATGTTTGTAACTGAAAAAGTTCCTATATAAAGTAGCCCGTGATAGCCACTTGAAAATAGCATCTTAAAAAAATTTAATTTATAAATTATTAACATCCCAAGAAAGACAGTAATAAAAGGAATAAGCCCTCGATAAAATACTAAACTCCAAGTATCAACGTTAGAAAGTCTGATGAATAAAGAGTCAGGTGTAATAAACATTACTGCGACAAAAGCTAATAATGAACCTTTTTGTTGTTCGGTTAAATTGTTCAAGCTCCTAAACCTTTCCAAAAGTTTTTAGCAAGATTTATATTTGTTAAATCGTAAAAAGTTTTAAGTCCAGTAGGCGAAGTCACATTAATGTCACCATTTAGTTTTTGATCTATAAAATCAATACCAGAAAAATAAATATTATTTTTTTTAAGGTCTTTAGCAATCAAATTTGAAATTTTTGTTTCTATTTTTGTTAATTTAGTAGCAATAGGTATGGCTCCTTTACTCATGTTGCTCAAGAAAGATCCTTTTTTAGGAATTCTTGAAATTGCCCCACAAATTTTTCCATTAATCAAAAAAACTCTTTTATCTCCAAGTTTAATTTTAGGTAAAAACTTTTGACACATGATGTGCCCATGTTTTTTAATAAAATTTAAAATCAATTTTTTATTAATTTTTTTCTCTATAAGGTGAATATCATTTCCACTGAAGCTATGAATAGGTTTGATGATAATTTTTTTATTTTTTATAAAAAATTTATTAACCTCACTGATGTCTTTTGTAAAAATTGTATTTGGCATGAATTTTTGAAATGAAGCAGAGTATAACTTTTCTGATACATTTCTTATAGACGTTGGGCTATTAATAATCTTAACTTTATCTTTGATTTTATCTAATATGTATGTAGTTGAAATATACTCTAAGTTAAAAGGGGGATCTTGACGTATCAGTAGATACTTGCATTTAGATAAATCCAATGTTTGCTTGCTTACAATTTTAAAAAATTTTTTATTGGTATAGGTAAATTTTATATAATAGCCCTTAGCTACCACTTTATCATTTATTATCGAAAGGTCTTTCGGCTCATAATAGAATATTTTACAATTTCTATTTTGAGCTTCTACAGCAAGAAATATACTGGTATCGCTTTTTGGGTTAAGTTCTGAAGGGGGATTTCCTTGAATAGCAACTATCTTATTTATCATATAGTTCAGTTAAATTTTCATCTTTGGAAAATTTATTAATCATATGATCTGCACTTGTTGTCTTATTATGAATTAATTTTTCTAAATGGTTTAAAAACTTTGTCTCGTTTTCACCAGATTTATTTAAAATGTCTCTGCTTTCTAAACCTTTTTTAGACAAATTAAGCAATAATGATGACCAATATAATAAATCTTTACCCATCAATTCTGTATTAAAACCTTTTTTAGGAGCTTCCAAATACGCATTAATAATTTTATTTTTATCCCATTTAGAAATTAACTCAAAAGTTTCATCTAAATTTCCATATAAAATTCCAGTATTAAATGCTGGTCCAGCACACAAACAATCCCAACCACATGTATCCATGGATCTTAATTCTATATATTTTTTTAATCTATTTTCTGTAAAGATAGTACTTAGATGGGTAGCTAAATCATCTTCTGTTGGCAGCTTATTATTTATTTCTTGAATTTTTCCATTCATAAAATCTGAAAATGTATAATTTGCTCCAGATAAATATTCTTTATCATTTTGAATGAACAGAAGAGGAAAGTTTATTGCAAAATCTGCATATTTTTCAAAATTCATATTATCAAAAAAAACTTCAGGAAGACCTCCTCTAGATGTTTCTTGCCAAACTTTTGACCTGTAAGACATATAGCCACTATTTTTTTTCTCAACTATTGAAGAGTTTGCAAATAATGCAATTGATATTGGAACAAGTGAATTAATTATTTTGAATTTTTTTATAAAATCTTCTTCTGAGTTGTAATCAAGGTTTAATTGGGTGCCACAAGTTCTATACATCATATCTAGACTTAATGAACCACCGTTAGGCATATCTCTAGTCATCACCTCATATCTTTGCTTAGGGTTATTAGGCACTTCACTTAGAGCTGAAATTGGATCAAAACCAGCACTAACAATTTTTAAACCAATTTTTTTAGTTACTTGTTTTAATTCAAATAGATAATCTTGAGATTCAGCGCAGGCTTCATGAATATTATTTAATTTGTCACCTGATAATTCTATTTGGTTACCAGGCTCAAGTGTAATGTTTTTACCTTCTTTTTGTAGACCAATAATATTTTGTTTTTCCATTATTGGCTTCCAACCAAACTCACTTAATGCATTAAACATTTTTAGGATAGTTTTGTAGTCAGCTCTTTTATTTTTATTTTGATCAAATAAAAACTTTTCATGCTCAATACCAATTTTAAAATCTTTGGTATCTCTAATTCCTGAATTAAAATAATTAATTATATGTTTTTTATTGGTAATCATTAATTTATATATAGTGATATAAAGGTTAATTTAAAGCCATTTAAGTTAACTTTATGATGCTTATTTTAATTTCCTGAAGCTGTACTTAGTAGAGATAGTTGAGTTATTTTATCATTACCCAATATATCAATTGGCTTTACAGGGTAATCTCCAGTAAAATAATGATCTGTTAATTGAGGATAGGTGTCATTCCGTTTTTCGAATCCTATTGCTCTATACAATCCCTCAAGTGATAGAAAATCTAAAGATTTAGCACCAATATATTCACAAATTTCTTCATTGGTTTTATTTGCTGCTAGAAGCTCTTTTTTAGTTGGTGTATCCACCCCATAAAAATCTGGATATCTAATTTCTGGACAGGCAATTTTAACATGAACTTCTTTTGCACCAGCGTCATAAAGCATTTTAACAATTTTATGTGAAGTTGTTCCTCTAACTAAAGAGTCGTCTATTAAAATAATTCTTTTATCTTTAATTGTAGATTTATTAGCATTTAGTTTTAATTTAACACCCAAACTTCTAATTTTTTGACTGGGTTCAATAAAAGTTCTTCCAACATAATGGTTTCTAATTAAACCTAATTCAAAATTTATTCCTAAGTGTTGAGCAAATCCAAGTGCCGCAGCATTTCCTGAGTCCGGTACAGGGACTATTATATCTGCATCAATCTTATTTTCTTTAGCAAGTTCTGTTCCTAAGTTTTTTCTATGTTCGTAAGCTGATTTTCCATCTAATAAACTATCTGGTCTTGCAAAATAAATATATTCAAAAACGCAAGGTCTAACTTTTCTTGCAGGGAAGGGTTTAAAACTTTTTAATTCATTATTTTCAATCAAAACAATTTCACCATTCTCCACATCCCTTATGTACTTAGCTCCTATAATATCTAGCGCACATGTTTCAGATGCTAGAACATAACTGTCTTTTATTTTACCAATAATTAAAGGTCGTATTCCATGTGGGTCTCTAACACCTATTAACGTACTTTGTGTAAGCATAACCAATGCGTAGCCACCTTGAATTTGAAATATTGCATCAATAACTTTATCAACTGTTTTGCTTCTTTTTGATTTTGCAATTAATTGAACAATTGTTTCAGTATCTGATGTTGTGTAAAAAATTGCACCATCTTCAACTAACTTATTTCTAAGTGTAACGGAGTTAGTTAAATTTCCATTATGTGCAACGCCAATACCACCAGCATTAGTATCGGCAAAAAAAGGTTGGATATTTCTTAAAGTATTTTCACCTGTAGTACTGTACCTGTTATGACCTATAGCATGTTTTCCAAGTAAATTTTTTAATACCTTTTCTTTGTTAAAGTTATCCCCAACTAAACCAAATCTTTTTTCTGAATGATATTTTTCTCCATCAAATGATACAATTCCACACCCTTCCTGGCCCCTGTGCTGAAGCGCATGAAGACCTAAAGCAGTTAGGGCAGCAGCATCATCGCTATTACTTATACCAAATACTCCACATTCTTCCTTAAGTTTTGGGTTATAGTTCTTCAATTTTTTCTTTAGAATCTTGATAATTTTTTTCATTAGGAAATACTTTTATAAGATAAATACTACCTTTTTCTATGTATGGAAAGGTGTATGATTTATCAGTATTAATTGGCCATTTGTTATAATTATAGACAATATCTATAGCTGAAAATAAACAAACACAAATTGCATAGCTTCTAATAAAACCAAAAAATAAACCAAAAATAGAATCGAGTCTTCCCAGTCCAACAAACTTCACAGTCTTACTAATTCCTTTATTCACTATTAGTATTATAAAAATTACAAGAATAAAAATTGCCAAACCAAGTGTGATATCAAGTACGTATTCGCTATCAATTATATTTTTAAAATATGGTTTAATTCTAGGAAATAAAATCAAAGTTACAACATAAGCTAAAATCCATTTTGAAAGCGAAAGTAAGCTTAAAACAAAACCCTTACTATAACATTTAATCACAGACCAAATAGTGACGAGTAAAAAAATTAAATCTATAATTGAGATCGCTTTATAAAAATCTTGTAAAGCATCAATCATATTTATTTTTATTTTCCAAATGGTTTACTTATTAAGATAAGAGAGGGTAATAGAGTTAATACTGAGATCATAGCAAACAGCATGGCTATACCGGTGAACACTCCGAAATAAATTGTGGGTATAAATTTGGAAAAAACTAAAATTGAAAACCCAAACACAATAGTGATTGATGTGTTAAGTATTGCCACACCAACAGTAGAGTGACATATTTTAAGAGTTTGATTATAATCTTTATTTTTAAGAAATTCCTCTTTAAATCTGTAAATATAGTGAATACTATTATCCACAGCAATACCGATGGTAATTGCAGCAATTGTTATAGTCATCATATCTAGAGGTATTCCCAATAACCCAATAATCCCTAAAATAAAAAAAGCAGCAATAAAGTTTGGCACCACTCCTATTAAAGATAATTTAATATTTCTAAACAAAATCATAAACATTAAAAAAATTCCAATCATAACTAGTCCCAACGTAAGTATCTGTGATTTAAAAAGACTTTGAAGCAAATTGTTAAATAAAATTAAAACACCTGCAAGTTTAAATTCCTCCTTGTTTAAATTTAATTTATTTTCTAGATCATAATTTATTTGATTTATTAAATCGTTTCTTCTCAAGCCATCTTGTGAGTCAATAATTCTCAAACTTATTCTAGCCTCATTGTCTTTAATCGAGATATATGGATCTATAATATCTTTTTTTATACTTTCAGGAATTTTTGAGTATAGGACACCCATTTCTAACGTTCCTAAAGGCTTGTTGTTATTTAGTTGTGTAGCAACTTCTATAATTGAGCTAAGTGATAAAACTTTTCCAACAGCCGTTAAACTGTCCAAATAGTTGTGAACAGCTTGAATTTTATCAACCTTATCTTTGGTAAACCAGTATTTTTCATCATTTTGATTTTCATCAACCCCCCAATCTTCAAAGTCATCATCCTCAGCTGTCTTCACTTTTATTTTAGTAGGAAATTTTAATATAATTTCTAAGGGTGTAGTACCACCTAACTTTTCATCAATAAGCTTCATACCTTTATATATTTCTGTATTTTTATTAAAATAATTTATAAAACTATTTTCAACTTCAAGGCGGCTTATTCCAACAATACTTAAAATAATAACAAGACCAGTAATTACAAATATAGAATTTTTATTATTAATCGAGATTTTTCCAAAAAAAGAAGTAATTTTTGAATCGCCATCTTGTTTGATCTTTATATTATTATTAGACACAAAACCTAGGAGCGTAGGAAGTAGAGTGAATGTAATTACAAAAGATGTAATCAGTCCTAAAGTCATCATCCAGCCAAAATCAATAATGGGCTTAATGTCACTAAAAATTAAAGATAAAAAGGCACATACAGTTGTTAGAACGGTGTAAATAATTGGCCAAAACATTCTTCCAGTTGTCATTGAGATAATTTCAAAGTTACTCAAGTTTGTAAAATCATTTCTTAATTGTAAAAAACGAGTACTCATATGAATATTCATTGCCATAGTTAAGATTAACATTAGAGCTATGAAGTTTGATGAGATGACAGTAACTTTCCAACCTAAAAGACCTAGAAGACCGGTCATGATTAAAACTGAAAAGAAGCAACTACTAATTGGTATTATAATCCAAATTAATTTTCTAAATATAAACCAAAGTGTTGCGATGATAAATAAAAGAACACCTAAACCAAAAACAATTATATCGCTTTTAATAAATGACATCATGTCATCAGCAATCATTGGAATACCTCCTAGATAAATTTTTCCAATATCTTCGTAGCTTTCAATTACCTGTCTTATTTGGGTAATATTTTCATGGTTTTTTTTCTTTAAGGTGTCTTTATATATTTCTATTTCCTTTTCAGTTTTGCTCTTTATATCTTTTAGTTCATCTTTTTTAATATAAACAATCACACCACTTGTTTTACCATCTTCACTAATGACAAAATTTCTAAAGACAGGACTATTTAGTATTTCTTTAAATCCTCTCTCTGTATCTACATTTTCATCTTTTAACGTTTTAAAACTTTCTAATCTTTCTTGAACAGGAGCCTCTGAATTATTGAGTAAAGGGATATCTAATAATGTTATAACACTGTGAACCCAGTCCAAACTTTGAATTTTATATTTTAAGCTTAAAAGGTTGTTAATTGAGGATTCAGTAACCATTCCTTCATTAGGTGTATAGGTTAAAACTAAAAACTCTTTTGAGCCATACCTCTGGGTAATCTCTTTTAGATATTCAAGGTCTGGGTCTCCTTCAATTAAAAGAGTATCAGAAGAAGCATCTAACCTAAAATCTTTAGAAAAATAACCAAAACTCAATAGTGTAATTAAAAGTAATACAAAAATAGATTTGGGATTTTTTAAAACAATGTTTTGGTATAAATGAGATAGCATTTAGAACTATTTATATTGGATATTAGTTAATTTGAGTATCTTTAAATTTAGTAAACATTGCTTCAAATTCTACCATAACATTGCCAGTAGGACCGTGTCGTTGTTTTCCGATAATAAGTTCAGCCAAGTTTGAAACTTCATTCATTTTAGCTTGCCATTCTGCATGCTCTACAGTTGCAGGTCTTGGCTCTTTTCTTTCCAGGTAATATGCCTCTCTATATACAAACATCACAACATCAGCATCTTGCTCGATTGACCCAGATTCTCTTAAATCTGATAATTGTGGTTTGTGATCATCCCTTTGTTCTACTGCTCTTGATAATTGAGAAAGTGCAATCACAGGAAGTTTAAGTTCTTTTGCCATCGCCTTAAGCCCCTGAGTTATTTCAGAAATTTCTTGAACTCTACCGTCTCTATTATTTCCCGACCCTCTCATGAGCTGAATATAATCAACGACTATTAGATCTAAACCAAATAACCTTTTAATACGTCTTGCTCTGTTGCTCATTGCAGCAATACTGATAGCAGGGGTTTCATCTATATATAAAGGAAGTTCTGATATATTTTTTGAGGTTTCAATAAATTTATCAAACTGCTCATCAGAAATTCTCCCTCTTCTAATATCATTTGATTTAATTCTAGACTGTTCTGCTAAAATCCTGGTTGATAATTGTTCTGATGACATCTCTAGTGAAAAAAAAGCAACTGCAGATTTTTTTCCTTTTTCTTGTAATTTTTGAGCCGCATTAAATGCAATATTTGTGGCAAGAGCTGTCTTTCCCATAGAAGGTCTTCCTGCAATAATAATTAAATCTGAATTATGCAATCCACCCAATCTATCATCCAAATCTCTTAAACCAGTCGGCACACCTACAATTCCTTCATCGTTTCGGTAGGCAGCAGAAGCCATTTCAATAGTTTGTTTCATTGCCTCATCAAATTTAACTAATGAAGAGTTAAAAGATCCTTTTTCAGCAAGATCAAATAGTAATCTTTCTGAATTTTCAATTATATTTTGTCCGTTGACATCAAGAGCGTTTAGCTTTGCAGCATCAATTGTATTTTCAGATATTTTAATTAACTCTCTTCTTACAAACATATCGTAAATAATTCTTGAATACTCGATTGCTTGCCTTGGTGGTGTTGAAAATTTTGTAACTTTGACTAAGTATTCAGGAACATTTAGTTCATCTTTTTCATTTTCAAAATAATTTTTTAAAGTGATTGGGTTTGCAAGCATCCCTTTATAAATTAGACTTTCAATTGCTGAAAAAATACTCTGATGCATAGGGTCATAAAAGTTAATACTAGAAATAATAGTATTAATTTCATCAAATATTTCATTTTGTACTAATATTGATCCAATTACCGCTTGTTCAGCTTCAATGTTGTTGGGGAGTTCTTTAAAGGTGTCCTTAACAATACTTAGATTATTTTCCATAAATAAATCTTAACCGATATAAGATTTAAAAAAATAACAAATATATGCTGGGGAAAAAATTGTATAATTACTGAATAGTTTCTGCTGTAACTACATTAACAGTAATTTCAGAGTCTATTTCAGAGTGTAAAATAATTTTTACTTTAAATTTACCAAGTGATTTAATTTCAGTTATTGGTTGTATCATTGAAGGTTTAATATCCAATTTATCATTTTCTTGTATTAATTTTGAAATTTCTGTTGGCTTAACTGAACCGTAAAGTTCTTTGTTTTCTGTGCTTAATTTTTTAATTTCATATTCTTTATTATTGATTTGTTCTGAAATTTTTTGCGCTTCTTTTTTTTTTTCATCATCTTTCTTTCCTAGCTCAGATTTAATTTTTTCAACCTCAGCAATATTTTCTTTTGAAGCATAAAGAGCTTTTTTGTTTGAGATTAGATAGTTTCTAGCAAAACCTCTTTTAACATCTATGATTTCCCCAATAGACCCAATTCTTCTTAAATTTTCTAAAAGTATAACTTTCATTTAAATCAATGCCAAGTTTCTAGCTCTCTTAATAGACAATGAAAGCTCTCTTTGTTTTTTTTGTGAAACATTTGTAATTCTTGAAGGTAAAATTTTACCATTCTCAGACATATATTTTTTTAATAATCTTATATTTTTATAATCAACTTCTGGTGCACCTTTAACTGAAAGTGGGCAAGATTTTTTGAACTTATATTTGTTAGGCTGGAATATGCTTAATTTTGCAAAGTTACTTTGGCTACCTTTTTTCTTATTTCCTGCTCTTTTTTTTGATGGCATAATTAATCTCTATTATAATCTTTTTTGTATTCCTTTTTTTCGTACTCATCTTTTTTTGAAAAATATTTTGCTTCTAAATCGAATTTTTTAACTCTAACAGTCATATATCTTAAAAGATTTTTATCAATAATTTCATTTTTTTCTAATTCATCAATAATTTTTCCAGAACCTTTAATCTTAAAGTGCATGTAGATGCCTTTTTTATTTTTTTTAATAGCATATGCCAAATTTAACAAACCCCAATCTTCAGTTTGTACTATTTCACCATCATTTTTCTCTACTATTTTAGAATATTTCTCAGTTAATTGTTTAACCTGAGCAGGACTGGTATCTTGTCTAGCAACTATAGTGTGTTCGTATAAATTCATAATTGTTCTTTAATAAAAAGTGAGGATATACTATTATAACAATTGAATTACAACACTTAAAACCACAATAAAGTTTAAATAATTAAATGTTTTCTGTTATTTTCCCTGGTCAAGGCTCACAATTAGTTGGAATGGGTAAAGACTTTTACAATAAATATACCCTAGTTAAAGATTTATTCAAAGAAGCTGATGACACGCTTGATTTTCCGTTATCAAACCTTATTCTTAACGGACCTAAAGAAGACCTAAATTTAACTGAAAATACTCAACCTGCTATATTTTTAATAAGTTATTCAATATTTAAATTAATTAAAGAAGAATTTGATATTAACCTAAATAAAGCAAATTTTTTTGCCGGGCATTCTTTGGGGGAGTATTCAGCGTTAGCCTCAGCTGGAGTATTATCATTTTCGCATACTTTAAAAATATTAAAAATTAGAGGAAAGGCCATGCAAAACTCTGTTCCAAAAGGAGTGGGTGGGATGGTTGCAGTTTTAGGTTCTGAAATCGAAACAATTGAAAATTTTATTAGTGAAAATAAAACTAAATATGAATGTTATATTGCAAATGATAATTCTGCAGGTCAAATAGTACTAAGTGGCAATATTGAAGATCTAGAAAAAATGATGGTTGATTTAAAATCTGCCAATATTAAAAATATTAAACTTCCTGTAAGTGCACCATTTCATTGTAAATTAATGAACAAAGCAACACTTGTCATGAATGAAGAGATTGAAAAGTTAAATTTTAAAGAACCTGAAAATATTTTAATTTCGAATGTAACTGGAAAAGAAATAAGTAATTCAAATGAGTTGAAAGATTTATTGGTTAAACAAATTGAAAGTAGAGTTCGTTGGAGAGAAAGCGTTTTACTAATGATTAATAAAGGAATTAATCAATTTATAGAAATAGGACCGGGTAAAGTTTTATCTGGTTTAATCAAAAGAATTGATAAAAATGTTAAAGTTAGTGCAATAAACACAGAAGAGGATATAAAGTTGATTAATATTGATGAGTAGTTTAAAAAATAAAAATATTATAATTACTGGTGCATCGGGTGGTATAGGCAACTCAATAGTCGAAAAACTGCACGAGAATGGGGCTAATATTTTAGCCACAGGTACAAGAATTGAAAAGCTAGAAGAACTAAAGGTAAAATTTAATGATATTAAAATACTCAAGTTTGACATCTCTCAGCATGAAAAAATTGAAGAGTTTATAAATAATGCAACTGAAGAGTTAGGTGGATCACTTGATTGTATAATCAACAATGCTGGTATTACAAAAGATAACTTAACAATTAGAATGAGCTTAGAGGAGTGGACTAAAGTCATAAACATAAATTTAACCTCAACATTTTTAATGTGTAAATATTCCATTAAAAAGATGCTTAAAAGTAAGTCTGGAAAAATTATTAATATTACATCGGTGGTTGGGCACACAGGAAATGCCGGTCAAGCAAACTACACAGCTTCAAAAGCAGGCATTGTTGCTATGTCTAAAAGTCTTGCTATTGAATATGCAAAAAAAAATATAAATGTGAATTGCATATCTCCTGGCTTTATAAGTACCGCTATGACAGATCGGATTGATGAAAAACATAAAGAGGCAATTATAGCCAAAATTCCATCTAATAGACTAGGAAAACCAGAGGATATTGCAAAAGCTGTAAATTTCTTAAGTTCAGATCAGTCAGACTATATTAATGGCGAAACATTACATGTTAATGGAGGCATGTATTTGGGTTGACAAAACTACTTTTTGAACTAATAACGAAATATAACAAAAAGGAACATTATGTCAGAAGATATTTCAAACAAAGTTAAAAAAATTGTAGCAGACCATCTGGGTATAGATGAAGCTAAAGTATTAGATGATTCAAGTTTTATAGATGATCTTGGAGCAGATAGTTTAGACACCGTTGAATTAGTGATGGCTTTTGAAGAAGAATTTGGTTCAGAAATTTCAGATAGTGAAGCTGAAAAAATTCTTACTGTAGGTGATGCTGTTAATTTTATAGCAGGCAAAGCAAATTAGAAATTTAAAATGTCCGTAAAAAAAGATGGGATAATGGTGATTTTATCATCCCCATCTGGGGCAGGTAAAACCACTTTAGTAAAACTGCTATCTAAAGATAAAAACTTTCATATATCAATATCTCACACAACTCGAAAAGCAAGACCTAGTGAAGTTGCAGATAAAGATTATTATTTTGTCAAGTATGAAAAATTTGAGAGGCTGATTAAAAATGAAGAATTTCTGGAGTATGCAAGAGTTTTTAATCACCTTTATGGAACAACAAGAACACCTGTTATAGAGAAATTAGAAAAAGGCGAGAATGTAATATTTGATATTGATTGGCAGGGTGCAGATCAAATTAAAAATAAAAAATTAAATTATAAGTTAATTACTTTTTTTATACTTCCACCAAGTAAAAAAGTTTTGTTTGAAAGACTCTCTAATAGAGATATGAAAGATAAGCTAATTGTAGACGAGAGAATGAAAGAATTCAGCAGAGATGTTTTACACTGGATAAACTATGATTATGTAATTATAAATGACAATCTTGACGAGTGTTATTCTAAAATTAGCAATTTAATTGATGCAGAAATTAATAATGGCTCAAAAGATTATGACAAAGAATATATTAGAAAACATATAAATAAATTAACGTCTTAAATTCTCATATTCCTTAACAAGTTTGAAGTATATTTCAGGTTCAAGATTTTGAGGTCTAAGATTAAGATCAATATTAAATTTATCTGCAACTTCTTTTGCATTGGTAAAAACCTGATTAAAAGGTTTTTTAAGCATTTTTCTTCTTTGACTAAAAAAAACTCTAGTAATCATTTCAAGATTTTTTGCATCTTTTAGTTCAAAAATATTATTTCTAGGGGTGAATAGCAGTAGTGTACTATCAACCTTTGGTCTTGGAGAAAAACTTTGAGGTTTAATGTCTATTATTTTTTTGATATTTAATTTCCAGTTTGATAAAATAGATAACCTTCCATATTTTGAGGTATTAGATTCTGCAATAATTCTTTCAGCCACTTCCTTTTGAAACATTAGCACTAAGCTTTCAAACCAAATTTTTATATTTAGATTTGTTATCCATTTTGAAAGAATTTCAGTTGAAATATTATAAGGCAAATTTCCAAATACAGTCAGCTTTTCATTAGAAATTTTATCTTCAGATATTTTCAAAACATCATCATTAATAATTTTAATTTCATCAGAAAATTTATCTTGCAATAATAGAGCTAGCTCGTCATCTTTTTCAATTACATAAACTTTTGATGGGTTTTTTTTTAGAAGAAAAGAGGTTAAATTTCCACTACCAGGACCTATTTCTAAAACTTCTTTATTTGCAATGTCAACTGTATCAGCGATCAACTCTAGCACATTACGATCTATTAAAAAATTTTGCCCTAAGCTTTTTTTGGGTCTAATAAACATTTATTTATCTAAAAATTTTAAAGCTTTCATTAAACTTGTGGGGTCAGATAAATTCTTACCTAGCATAGAAGAATTTGGGCCATGATCTGGTGAAATACGCACAAATGGTAAGCCCAGAGTTATATTAATTGCATCAAAGCCAAATAATGCTTTCAATGGAGTGAGGACTTGATCATGATACATTCCAATAATTACATCAAACTTTTTAAAGTGTTCTTTTATGAAAATAGTATCAGCAGGAAATGGCCCTTCAACTCTAAATTTTTGATTTTTTAGTTTTTTAATTGCAGGAATAATTGAAGTGTTCTCTTCAGATTTTTTAAAATTACTTTCGCAATGTGGATTTAACCCCGTTATTGCAATTTTTGGTTTTTTCTTAAAATTTTTTTTATAAAATTCAGTAATAAGTTCAACATGAGTATATATTTTTTTTTTTGAGATATGTTTATGCACATCTTTTAAAGCAAGATGTGTTGTAATTGGACTTACTGATAATTTTTTATTAAAAATTAACATAGCAATATTATTATTTTTTCTTGTTTTTTTTGCTAAATATTCAGTCATACCTAAAGTTTTTCCTTTTAAAAAATGTTTTTTCGAAATAGGCCCATTTATTAACTTGGAGAAGTTATTTTTTACTATAATTTTTAGAGCAACATCAAAAGTTTCTTCTATATAATCATTAGATTTATTTGAAATATCTTCAAAACAATTTTTAAATTTGTATTTTACATTAATTAAATTAATCATTTTATTATTTAATTTTTTAAAGTTATTAAAGTTTTTATCAATAGTATTAATTTTATAAAAAAAACCTAACTTTATCATCTGTTTTTCAAGCAATTCTTTTGATCCAATAATTATCAAGGGACTTTTGTATCTATTTTTTTTTATACTTTTAAAAAAAATTTCAAAGAAAATACTGTTAGGTTCACCAGCTACAATAATTATGGGTTCTTTATTCATTAAAGTCTAGATTTTTTTTAATTTTATTAAAATAAATTATAGAGTACTGATTAAGCTGCTTGTTTCTCTCATAATCTATAGCCTTTTTTAATTCTATATCGTAGTCAATTTTTAAGGTTGATTTTTTAACTTCGTTAATTTTTAACACCAGAATAGCATTAGGTAAAATTATTGGCTGTGTAAGATTGTCTTTCATTTTTTCAATATTTTTAAGTATATCCTCACTAAGAGATTTTTCATTAACCCATCCTATATTTCCACCTGTTTTAGCTGAAGCAGAAATGCTAAATAAAGATACAGTATTTTCAAAACCAATATCTTTTATACTTTTTTTAATTTCAATAAATTTTTTATTAATTTCTTTTTTATTTTTGACCTCATAGACAATTTCAGAAAGTAAAAAATCTCTTGTAGTTTGCTGGTTTGTTAAATCTATTTTATTTTTTATTTTTTTTTCGTTAATTTCTATTTTAGCAGAGTATTTTCTAAATATTAGATCATTCCAAAGTGCATTAATTGTAATTTTTTCGATAATGCTCTTAAGTTTTAAATCATATTTTTTCAGATATTCTATGAATTGATCTTTATTATCTAATTCTAATTTTAAATATATATTTCTTATTAAAATATCTTCATATTTTTGATCTATTTTTAAATTTTCAAAATTTTCCATTATTTCAATTTTCTTAATTTTATCCCTAATTAGAGACTCCTTAGATATTAAAAATGCCTTATCTTTATCTAAATCTTTTAATCTGTTGTTTAGTACTAACAGATACTTAAATTCATTTTTTAAATCAATATTAGTGATAATTTCGTTTTGTATCTTATAAATTATTTTTGACTCTATTGAGTAAGTAAAATTAAAAAAGAATATAGATATTATTATATAGCAAAATATTTTCATTATTTTTATTTTAAAATCATTTTATCAGGCGAAAAAGTTGCAAGTGGAATAAGCGTAATAGAAAAAAATAACTCCTCCACCGGTTTTATGTCCGCATCATTATAAAATTTTTTTTTATATTGAATACCTGCAATTAAACAGTCATTTTTATATTGATATATTAAATCATAATATTCTGTTAAGTTTAGATTTCTATTTCTTCTTGTGCTAAAAGATAATGAATTTGTATCATCAAAATTATATTTAGTTTTATTTTCAAGTACATCTGCATTTCCCAAGACGCCTCTTTCTTGCAAGAAATTAAATTGTGTTCTGAAGTTATGAAAATCAAATATCGTATCTAATGAACTATACTCAATTGTATTTAGATCGTCTTTAATTGAAAAATCATAGTTCATAGAAAATATATTATTTACCTTGTAGTTTAATTGACCAAAGATGTTTGATTTTTTTTTATTTAAAGTGCTATTTTGTGGTATACTGGATTCTTCTTCATTTCTAAAAACAGTAGCCATTTTTAATTCTAGGAAATCTTCAATCTCCTTAATATCATTTGTAGAAGTAATTTTATTCTTTTTAAAATCAAAACCAATTGTTAGAGAATCTCCTCCCTCTAATGAATTGTCTAACGCCAATCTATTATGATTGTAAATATTATTTATATCTATTTTTCTTTCTAACGTATTATTATTCTTCACATTATGCGGATTAAATTTAAAAGATAATTTTGGTATAAAAAAATTTATACTTTTTTCATTATTCTTCATTAGTGGTAACGAAGTGTTAAAAATATAAGAAGTCATTAGATTGGAATGGGCACTATTTTTGTATGAAGTACTTTTCTTTCCAAGTGTATTTATGTTTTTTATTGAAATACCATAGTTACTTTTTATACCTGTATCAAAGTATTTATTATAAGAATTAAATTGCAGATCATTAGAAATAACAGTTGCAAGATTATTTGTTGAAGTCAGCGTGTTACTTCCGCTTGTATTGAAATTAAAACTGCCATTTATATTTTGGATATTAAAATCTTTAATAAAATTGTAATTAGGTAATACGTGCTGATATCGATCATTATTTAAGCCAGCTAAAGTTTCATATTGTTCAAGACTTGTGGTAAAATAGTAGTCTTCACTTTCTAGCTCTAATTTTACTATTGATTCAAGCACGTCATTATCACCGTCGATTAAAGGTGATGTCAAGTTAAACAGCTTTAAATAATTATCATTGGAAACTTTTTCAAATTGTATATCAAGCGTGCTAGTTAGAAATTTTTCTAAGTTAAGATCTACAAAACTTTTTAAAAAAAAATGGGTTCTGTTATCTTTTTTATCATCTAAACTTGAATCATGTCCTTTAGCAAAACTAAAATCCACTACAGAGAGCGAATTTTTAGATTTTTGTCTAAATTCATTTTGTAGCACAAATTTATCAGCTCCAAATATTCGAGGTTTTACGGTTATATCCCTGTCATCAGACATAACGTGGAAATAAGGAGTATAAATAGAACTGCCTAAATTACCCGAACTTCCAAGTGCTGGCTTTAAAAATCCAGACTGTCTTGTTACACTAGGGTCTGGGTGAAAGAACTTAGGAAAATAAGCAACAGGAAAATCATAAATTTCTAGCCAGGCATCTTTGTAAATAATTTGTTTTTTTATTTTATCATGCCTTATTTTTTTTGATTTAATTTTCCAAGGTGGGCATTTATCATTCTTTTTACAAGAAGTAAAAATACCCTGTTCAAAATAAGTATTAAATTCATCACCGTAAGCAGTAGCTGCATTTAACCGTGGGTCATTTTCTTTATCACCAAATAATGATTTATTAAATTTTGCCTTAACGTCTTTAGATAAAAATTTATTATTTTTTAAATCAATAAATGCTGTTTCAAAAAAATATTCATTACTATCTTGCTCTAAATAATTTGTAATAATTTCAACATTTTTTCCTTTTAGTATCTCTTTATTTATTGAGTATTCAAATTCATTAAGATTATAGAGGTTATTGATTTTATCACTAATCATAGTTTGCTTTAAAGAAGACAATAAGAGCTTATCTCTAAGTAAAATAATATTAGAACCGTTGATGGTATATTTTTTTTCAATAATAATTTTTGTTTTACCTACTGTAAAAATTTTTTCTTCATCTTTTAAGTAAACAATATTATCTGCATCAATTATTATATCATTTATAGTATCTATTAATTTAACATTCCCAAACGCTTCTAGTTGATTAATTTTTTTTTGATATTTAAAATTATCTGAAATTAATTTAATTCCATTATTAGTAATTATATCCCCTCTTTTAATTCCTTTGTAAATATTACCATTATTTGTAATTTCTATTTCTGAGACCTGAAAAGTAAATTCTTCAGCAAACAATTGGTTAAAATAACAAAGATTTAAAAACAGAGAAAATATAGTTATATAAAATTTATTTTTCATTTATTTTTATTATAGAAGTGATATTTATTATTGATAATATAATTAATGGAAGAAAAATCGACAAAGCTAAAGGTATTTTTTCACTTGTACCCAATATATTAAAGAAATAATTTATATAATAAATAATTACAGACAAGAGGATACCAAAAATAATTCTAAATAATAAATTTCTCCTATAACCAATATTAAACATAATTATTGAAGATAGCACAACTAGCAATGTTAAATAAAAAGGGTAAGAAATTATTTTGTATAAGTGGGAATTGATTTCAATTATTGAATAATTTAAAGACTGATAGCTACTTCGAAGTTCAAAAAGTTCAATAATTGAAAGTGTAGATAACTGTGAAAATAAACTGTTAATTTTTTCAAGATCAAAATTTGAATTTAATTTAATACTATCAAGTGTGAATGTTTTGTTCTGAATGGATATTTTTGGCATTAAAACTAACCACTCTTTATTAGAAATGTTAACTTTTTTACTTTGAATTATTCTAACCAATTCATATTTTTTATCTAATTGTGTTATCAAAACATCCAATAAAAAAGAGCCATCTATTTTTTTTGCATTTATGATGTTTATTCCTTCCTTTTTTTCATCTCTAATCCATAAGCCATTTTCAGTTATTACTGCTAGATACTTATTGTCATTAGAATAATTATTTTTAATTTCAATATAAGTTTTTTTTAACACTGAAGAGAAATTATAAAAAAAGATTATACAAATAAAACCAAAAATTAGTGAGAAAATTGAAATTAATTTAATCAGGGTGTAGTTAGTAACACCTGAATATTTGAAAATTTCAAGCTCGTTATTATCTATAAGTTTAATAAATATGATTTGTGTTGATATCATAAATATAAAAGGCAATAGTTCAAAAATAATAGAAGGAGTGTTTAATAGTGATAAAAATATTGGAAAATAAAAATCTACATCAATTTTTTTAAAAAAATCTATTTGTTCAATAATATTTATTATCAAAATAATTCCAAAAAAAACCAAAAATACTTTAGAAAATGAATTACTAAATAGTTTTAATAAATATTTATTATATGTTTTCATTAAATTTTAAAGTTTAGTTTATTTATTAAAAGAAAGTACAGAAGTGCTGAGAGTGCAAAGGGTAAAATTATAAAAAACAAATTATGCAAAAGATTTGCTCCAATAAATTTTAATGATATTTCTAAAAAAAGAATTAAAAGAAACCCATAAGCATAAATTTTAAATTTATAAAACCTAAATGTACTTTCATGTTTTGATTTTATTATCAAAAAAAGTGATATCATTACTAATATTGTGCAATAAAGAGGTGTTATAATTCTTCCATAAATTTCTTTATAGATATTTTCCAAATTCCCCAACCTACAGTTACTAATATTATTCACAGCGTTGTGGGTTTTTTTTTTATTCTTAACTTTATTTAAAAGTACTGCACAGGCTATCAAATGTTTGGTTGAGTTTTCTTGAGTTTTTATAGTTGAAATAGTCTTTGTTTCTATTTGTGAAAAATTAAAATCAGTTTTAGAAAACTTAAATTGAGAAATGCTTTCATTTTTTTTTGTTATTGTTTTTCCATCATATAAAACTAAAATTTTTTTACCGTTTCTAGTCTGGAGCTCTCCATTTTTGGCATATGTAATTTGAAAATCATTATTTTCTTTATCATCTTTTAGAAAAATATTTACAAGAACTCCATCTGGTGTTTTTTTGTCAAAATATATAGTTAAATTTTTTATAACATCTATAAATTTTTTAGGCTTTAAAACTGATTCAAAAAAATCTAGATCAGAAGTTCTGATGAAGGATCTTCCCTTATCTAGTGCTGTTGGGACCACAATAGAGCTTAAGAGTAAATTCAAAATTATAAAGAGAAGTGATATTTTTATAAAATAATGTATAAATGTTTTTTTATGAACTCCAAAGTTCCAAAATATAACAAGTTCATTTTTTTTTTCGTAGCTTAATAATGTGTATGTAAAAGAAAAAAAAAGAGTAAATGGCAGAATCTTATCAAATATTTTAGGAAAGCTTAACAGGGTGTATTTTAAATAAACTATAAAACCATGACCGTCTTCTATTACGATATCTAGATAATTAACAGCCTGTAACACCCAGATTATCAATGATATAGTGAACGTAGAAAGTAAGAAAAATTTGAAACAATCTAATCCTATTTTATTTAAAATAATTTTTTTCATTGAAATATGATAATTTTGCTCATATATAGCACTCAACTCGTAGAGAGTGTATTTAAAATTTATGTCTATTAAAATTAATTACTCAAATAAATTAACTAGCAAATCTTCAGCTAATCTTGTCTTATTTGTTGATCAAAATTTCAATATTAGTGTGTTAAAGGAAATGATTTCAAGTACTGAATTTTCTTACATATCCGATCTATTAAAAACTAGTGATTTAAAAAAAAACTTACTTTTTTTTGAAATTAACTCAAAAAAAACAATATTTTTAGTGTCCATTAAAAAAGATTTAAAAACTTCTGAAATAGAAAGTTTAGGAGCTAAATTTCATGGTTATATAAATTACGATAAGAAAAATGATTATTTTGTAAACTCAGATACTATAAATAATAAAATAGAAAATTTTATAGGATATTTCCTGCATGGATTAAAATTAAAATCTTATGAATTTAACATTTATAAATCAAAAAAAGATAAAAGACTTATTTCTATAAATGTCTTTGGAGATAAGAATAAAATATCTGCTCAAAATCAATTAAGATTTAAAGCTTTAGAGGAAGGAACTTTTTTTGCAAGAGACCTCGTGTCTGAACCAGGAAATATTTTACATCCAGACGAGTATGCAAAAAGATTAAGTTCTCTAAAAAAACATGGTTTAAAAGTAAATATCTATGATGAGAAAAAGTTAAAAAAATTAGGCATGAACGCATTGTTAGGGGTTGGGCAGGGCAGCATCAGAGGCACATATTTAGTAACAATGGAATGGAATGGACTAAAAGATAATTCTAAACCTCTAGCTTTTATTGGTAAGGGAGTTTGTTTTGATACTGGAGGTATTTCGCTAAAACCAGCAAAATTTATGGAGGATATGACTTATGATATGGCTGGTTCTGCTACAGTAGTTGGTTTAATGAAAAATTTAGCATTAAGAAAAGCAAAAATAAATGCTGTTGGTGTTGTAGGACTTGTAGAGAATATGCCTGGAGGTAATGCTCAAAGACCAGGGGATATTGTTAAATCCTATAGTGGCAAAACAATAGAAATATTAAATACAGATGCAGAAGGTAGATTAGTTTTAGCTGACGCTCTAACTTTTACTGAGAAAAAATTTAAACCAAAATTTATGGTTGATTTAGCAACTTTAACAGGAGCCATAATAGTTTCATTAGGCTCTGAATATGCTGGGTTGTTTTCAAATGATGACAAATTATCAAAACAATTATTGGATGTAGGTGAAAAAGTTGATGAGAAATTATGGAGAATGCCCCTTCATAAAAACTTTGACAAGCTTATAGACTCAAAGAATGCTGACATGCAAAATATAAATTATGTTGGTGGAGCAGGATCAACAACTGCTGCACAATTTTTACAAAGATTTATTTTAAACAAGACACCATGGGCTCATTTAGATATAGCCGGTATGGCTTTTTCAAAATATGGTGGTGCTTTAAATTCAGGTGGAGCAACAGGTTATGGAGTAAGATTATTAAATCAACTAATAGAGGAACATTATGAGTAATATAGAACAAACACTATCAATTATTAAGCCAGATGCTGTTGAAAGAAATTTAGACAATGAAATAAAAGATATGTTTAAGAATAAAGGATTTAATATTATTAAAGATAAAAAAATTCAAATAGCAAAACCTGAAGCAGAGCAGTTTTATAAGGTTCATGAAACAAAGCCTTTTTACAATGATTTATGTACATATTTATCATCAGGACCAATAGTTGTAATGGTGCTTGAAAAAGAGAATGCAGTATTAGAAAATAGAGAATTAATGGGTGCTACTAAGCCAGAGGATGCTGCGGAAGGAACTATAAGAAAAAGATACGGTATCTCCATAGATAAAAACTCTGTTCACGGTTCTGACAGTGTTGAAAATGCTAAAATAGAAATCGGTTTTTTTTTTAAAGACTAATTAAAAATTTTCATAATAGCGGCTGGGTACAATTTATGCTCTTGTTTCAAAATCTTTTTTGATAATGAGATAGAGTTATCACTAGCTGCTATTTTAATTTTCTTTTGCATAACTACTTTTCCAGAATCCAATTTTTCTGTTACGTAGTGAACTGTACATCCTGCAAAAATATCTTTGTTTTTAATTGCCCTACTGTGCGTGTTAAGACCCTTATATTTAGGAAGTAAAGAGGGATGAATATTAATTATTTTTCCATCAAATTTTTTTATAAATCCTTTAGATAAAATTTTCATAAAACCAGCCAAGCAAATAAATTTTATTTTTTCTTTCCTTAATAATATCAATATAATTTTTTCAGTTTCTATAAAATTTTTAGAATTAAATATTTTTTTTTTAATCTTAAATTGATCCGCATACTTTAAACCTTTTGCAAGATTAGTATTAGAAACTACCAGATCTATTGAGATAGGTGATTTTTTTAATTTAGAAAATTTTATTATATTTTTTAAATTACTTCCTACACCTGAAATAAAAACTGCAGTTTTTATTTTTTTAAGACCAGTCAATTTTTCCATTAAGTTTAACTTTATTTTTTCCAGGGATAATTTTACCTATAACATAAGGCTTAAATTCTTTAGTAAAGAATTTTGTGACTTTACTCAAATTGTTTGGATTAACTATTAAACAAAAACCTACCCCACAATTAAATGTTTTTAGCATTTCTTTGTCCTCTATATTATATTGCTTCAACCATTTAAAAATTTTTTTAGTTTTAACTTTATTTAAATCAATGTCAGCGATTAGCCCATCAGGAATTACTCTTTTAATGTTATCCACTAGTCCACCACCTGTGATATTAGCACATCCATTTAAAAGATTATTTTGAATTAGACTTAAAACTTCTTTCACATAAATTTTTGTAGGTCTAAGTAATTCTTTTTTTAAAAATGAATTATTTTTTAAATTAATTTTTTCTTTTTTCAAAACCTGTCTCACTAAAGAATAACCATTAGAGTGAACGCCACTTGAGGGTATGGCTAGCACTAAATTATTTTTCTTAATTTTCTTTGTGTGTAGGATTTTTTTTTCATCAACTAAGCCTACAGCAAATCCAGCTATATCAAATTTACCTTTTTCATAGGTCCCAGGCATTTCTGCGGTTTCTCCACCAACTAATTCACAGTTAGAAATTTTGCAACCTTTTATTATTCCTTTGAGGATGGATTTTAATTTTTTTAAATCAATTTTATTAATTGAAATATAATCTAAAAATAATAACGGTTTCGCTCCTTGAACTATCAAGTCGTTTACACTCATTGCAACTAAATCAATACCGATTGTATCATATTTATTAAGTACATTTGCTATCTCAACTTTTGTGCCAACACCATCTGTGCAAGCTACAATTTTGGGACTTTTTAAACTTTTAGGAATATTAGAAATTGAACCAAAACCACCAATGTTATTAAACTTTTTTTTGCCTTTATTATTTGATGATATAGAAGATATAAATTTAACAAAATTGTCAGCAGCATTTATGTTTACACCACTTTTTTCATAGGTAAATTTTTCTTTTTTCATTAGTATAAAATATGCAAATTATTAATAAAATATTAAGGTTACAAAAAGTATATATATTTTTTATTTCATTCGTTCTATTTATAATAATTTTTTCCACAGCTTATTTACATGCAAACTCTTTTAGAGTGTCTGATATTGAAATTTCATCACCATTTGAGCTTAATTTTAAGAAAAGTCGTGTAATAGACAGGGGGTTTCAGGTCTCTTTTTTAAATTTACTTTCTATGATTACAACCTCAGGTGATAAAACACAAATTAAAGATATAACAATAAAAGAACTCAAAAGCATGATTGACTCTTTCACAATAAGTGATGAAAAATTTATTAATAATGAATATTTTGCAAAACTTGAAACAACATTTAATAAAAAAAAGATTTTAAACTTTTTAGAAACAAAAAATGTTTTTCCGTCAATTCCAATTAGAAATAAAGTTTTATTGATACCGATATTAGTAGATGCAGAGACTGAGAATATTTATTTATTTAATAATAATATTTTTTATGAGAAGTGGAATGACATAAAAAATAATTATCAATTGCTAGATTATCTGTTACCAAGTGAAGATCTTGATGATTTAATTAAACTTCAAGAGATGTCTAATTCTATTGAAACATATGATTTTATAAATTTACTAAAAAAGTATGATTTAAAAGATTATATAATTACAATAATATACAAAAACAGAAATGAAGTTAAAATACTTTCAAAAATTAATTTAAACAATTCTCTTAAAATAAATAATCAAAAATATTCAAAGATAAATTTAACCAATGAAGAGGATTTCAATATGATTTTAGATAATTTAAAAATCCTTTATGAAGATGAATGGAAAAAAAATAATGAGATAAATACATCTATAAAACTTCCATTAACCATTTCTATAAAATCAACAGACTATAAAAAGATTATGTATTTGGAGGAGACACTCTCTAGCATTGATTTGATATCAAATTTCTATATATTAAATTTTAATAACAAATTTACTCAATATAGAATAATTTATAACGGCTCTCCAAAAACTTTTTTTAACGATATGAATAATAAATATTTTGACCTGGAGATTGTAAATAATGTTTGGACTGTTAAATGAAAAGTTTAAATCAATTATTACTAGATTTTGATTATAAGCAAAACTTTAGAGATGACGATTTTTATGTTGGAAAAAGTAACTTTTATCCTTTTGAATTAATCAGTAATTGGCCTAACTGGGAAAAAAATTTTTTAAACATAAGTGGTGAAAAATTCTCTGGCAAAACTCATTTAACTAATATTTTTTTAAAAAAATTTAATGGGATTAAGCTTGAATCAAGTTTGCTAAATAATGAAAATTTACAAACAATAAAACCTTATCAAAATATTGTTTTAGAAAATTTAAATTTGAATGTGAGTGAGGAGCTTATCTACACTCTTTTTAATATAATTGATCAAGATAATAAATTTTTAATAATTACATCCTCAACACCAATTGCAGAAATTGATTTTATGCTTGAAGATCTTAAATCAAGAACTAAAAACTGTCTTTTAGCAAAAATTGAAAACCCTGACGATGAATTAATGTTTGCTTTAATTCTAAAAAATTTATCTGATAGACAGATCACTTTAGATAAAAAATTGATTGATTTTATCATTAAAAGAGTTGAGAGATCGTATGGCAAAATATTTGAATTCATATATAAAATTGACAAGATTAGTTTAAAAAAGAAAAAATCAATCGATTTTAAGATCATTAATGAGGCATTAGAGGAATAAGTGAATAAATATAGAACACACAATTGTAACGAATTAAATAAAGATAACAGTGGACAAGAGATTATATTATCTGGATGGGTTAATAAAAAAAGAGATCATGGAAACCTCTTATTTATTGACTTAAGAGATAATTATGGAATGACTCAATGCATTATTGATAAAAGTAATGAGAACTTTAAATTATTAGAAAAAATTCAGTTAGAAAGTGTAATTAAGATAAGCGGAAATGTTGTCAAGAGAAGTGAGGATACTATTAATTCCGAACTACAAACTGGTGAGATAGAAGTCAATATTGATAAATTTGAAGTGCTTGGAACATGTAAAGAACTTCCAATGCCTGTATTTAGCGATCAAGAATATGCAGAAGAGATTAGACTTAAATATAGATTTTTAGATTTAAGAAGAAAAAAAATTCATGACAATATTATATTAAGATCAAAAGTTATTTCATTTATCAGAAATGAAATGTTTAAATTGGGATTTTTAGAATTTCAAACTCCAATACTAACATCTTCAAGCCCAGAAGGGGCTAGAGATTTTTTAGTGCCCAGCAGATTAAATCCAGGAAAATTTTATGCCCTACCACAGGCGCCTCAGCAATTTAAACAGCTAATAATGGTATCTGGATTTGATAAATATTTTCAAATTGCACCATGTTTTAGAGATGAAGATGCTAGAGCAGATAGAAGTCCTGGTGAATTCTACCAGCTTGACTTAGAAATGTCATTTGTTGAACAAGAAGATGTTTTTCAAGTAGTAGAAAAATTAATAGTCAATGTATTCAAAAATTTTTCTTCAAAAAAATTAATGTATGAAAAATTTCCAAGAATACCTTACGACGAATCTATGCTTAAGTATGGATCAGATAAACCTGACTTAAGAAACCCGTTAATAATCTCTGATTTGTCAGATATATTTATGCGTGATGATGTTACTTTTGAAATATTTAAAAAACTTGTAAAATCTGGCTCCAAAGTAAGATGCATAGTAACCAAGAATACAAAAGAAAAACCTAGAAGCTTTTTTGATAATATTGATAAATGGGCTAAAGAACAAGGAGCATCTGGCCTTGCTTATTTTACAATTGAAAAAAATGAAAATATTTCAGCTAAGGGCCCTGTGGGAAAGTTTTTTTCTAAAGAAGCATTAGAAGAAATCATGAAAATTACTGGAGCAGAGGTAGGTGACAGTATATTTTTTGCTTGTGGAAAAATAAATGATGTTGAAAAGATCACCTCTCAAGCTAGAGATAAAATTGCTAAAGATTTAGACTTAATTGATGAAAATACTTTTGCATTTGGTTGGATAGTTGATTACCCAATGTTTGAAAAAAATGAAGTAACTAATAAAATTGAATTTAGTCATAATCCATTTTCAATGCCACAAGGTGATATAAAAGATATTGATTTTGATAATCCTCTTAATATTAAAGCTTACCAATACGACATTGTTTGTAATGGAATTGAGTTATCTTCTGGTGCAATTAGAAATCACGTACCTGAGCTAATGTATAAATTGTTCTCAATTGCAGGTTATCAAAAAGAGCAAGTGGATAAGAAATTTAGTGGTATGATTAATGCTCTTAGTTACGGTGCACCACCTCATGGGGGTATAGCACCAGGAATAGATAAAATCGTAATGCTTTTAGCTAATGAGAAGAATATTAGAGAGGTTACAATGTTTCCAATGAATCAAAACGCCCAGGACTTAATGATGAATGCGCCCTCAGAAGTTAATGAAGAGCAACTCAAAGAGCTTGGATTGGCCTTAAAACTTAAAAAATAATATTACTTTTTACCTTTTAAACTTATTTTAACATCAGATAGATCAACAAGATTTTTTTTGTAATTGTTTCTAACAAAGCCTTTGCTAGTAACATCTTTTATAATCTTAAGTAATTGATTTTGATCTTCTGTATTTTCTTCTTCAGGTGAAGATCTGTCAGATCCTCCAATAGCAGGTGTATGCGCAAGGTCTTCTCTATTTTGGTAAGAGATAGCTAATTCTCTGAATATATAATCCAGTATTGAAGAGGCGCTCATTATTCTGTCATTACCATGAACCTTTCCAGACGGTTCAAATTTAGTATCAACATAAGCACTAATAAATTCATCTAAAGGCACGCCATATTGTAGGCCAAGTGATATCGCTATGGCAAAATTATTCATTAAAGCTTTTACTAACTCTCCTTCTTTGCTCGTATCAATAAAAATTTCACCTATTTTTCCATCCTCATATTCACCCGTATGTAAATAAACTTTATGGTCACCAATGGTTGCCTTTTGAATGTAGCCCTTTCTTCTATCTGGCATGCTAAATCTTTTACCCATACCTTCGTTTATCTTTTTAACAAACGTGGTATTATTTTCTTTTGAAACAATTTTGGGTTGGCTTTGCTCAGATATGATGTCTAATTTTTTAGACTCAATTACCTTATTATTTGGATCTAAGCTTTTTGTTTTTCTCGTATCAAGCTTAACGTCTAAAACTTCAAATTTTCCGTCATCTCTTTTTTCAAGATTTGCTAATTCTATTTCATTAATATCATCGAGATAATGATTAACTTTAAAGCTGCAAGTGTAATAAGTTTCAACTAAGTATTTTGCCATTTTTCCTTTAATTAATTTTTTATTTTGAATCGTAAGATAATTAATTTATATACAAATCCTTACTTTAGTCTAATTTAAATAATACAATTTAGGATTGAAGAAAAAATAAAAAAATATGTTGACACTTTTAAAACAAATTTTCATTTGGTGGAATCAAGAAACACTTGGAACAAAATTAAAGACAATTTTTTATGGTAAACTTGTTGGAAGTGATTCAACTGGCAATAAATATTATGAAAGTAAAGTTGGTAAGAGATGGGTAATTTATAGTGGTGAGATTGATGCTTCAAAAATACCTGGTGAGTGGTATTCATGGATGCATTTTACCAATAATAGAATTGAAAACAATCACGATTTAGAAAAATATAAATGGCAAAAGCCTCATCAATCAAATCAAACAGGTACTGAAAATGCCTATCATCCAAATAGAAATAATGAACAAATTAAAAAAAAATATACAAGTTGGAAAAGTTAATTTTATATTAATTTTATTCTATTTTTTTTTAATAAACATTCCATTATCTTTAAATGCCCTAGAAAGTTTAAATGGAAAATTTATTGAGATAAAAATCTTAGATAAAGTTAGCTCTAAAACAAACCTTTTAAAATTAGTTATAGGTGAGGAAAAAAAATTTCAGAATCTAATAATTAAAAGTTTAAAATGTAAAAATTCAGAGTTTGATGACAACCCAGAGATAACAGCTTACATTCAGGTGCGAGACTTAGTGAATAAAGATAATAATGAAGTCTTTATATTTAATGGATGGACTTTTTCATCAAGCCCAGCGGTCAACCCATTTGATCACCCAGTTTATGATATTTGGCTTACTAAATGTTATTAAATAACTTTTTCGTTATCTAGCCAGCCTACATTAAAATCTGAATCAATAAACTTTTTATGATTAAGTAAAATTTTATGAAGAGGTATTGTTGTGGTAATGCCTTCAATTACAAATTCATCTAAAGATCTATTCATTCTTTGAATAGCTTCAGTTCTATTTCTTCCTTGAACAATTACTTTGCAAATTAAACTGTCATAATATGGGGTAACTTTATAACCCTGAAAAATTGAACCATCTACCCTTGTTCTAAAACCTGATGGTTGATGACACATACCTATAGTTCCAGGTGAAGGTTGAAAATTTTTACTAGCATCCTCAGCGTTAATTCTGCATTCAATAGCATGTCCTCTTGGATTGATATCACTTTGTTTAAGAGCAGTTTCACCGGTGTAGGCTATCCATATTTGTTCTTTAATTATGTCAATTCCAGTTACCATTTCGGTAACAGGATGTTCTACTTGAACGCGTGTATTCATTTCTAAAAAATAAAACTTCCCATCTTCGTAAATAAATTCGACTGTTCCAGCACCTTCATAACCAATTTTGCTGACCATATTTACAGTTTTTTCAAAAAGATCTTTTCTAATTTGATCTGTTAGAACTGGACTAGGGGTTTCCTCTATTAATTTTTGATGCCTTCTTTGTACAGAGCAGTCTCTTTCATGCAAATGAACTGTTCTATTTTTCCCAGATAGAACTTGAACTTCGATGTGTCTTGGGTTTTGAAAAAATTTCTCAATATAAATCTCATCATTTCCAAAATATTTTTGTGCTTCAGATTTAGCTGTTGAGAACAATGTTTCAAACTCCTCTTCTTTATGAACAATTTTCATTCCTTTACCACCACCACCACCAGATGCTTTAATTAAAACTGGAAATCCTATTTTTTTACAAAGTTCTTTAGCTGCTTTTATATCAGTTACACCACCCTCAGAACCTTCAATAACCGGAAGACCATGCTCTTTAGCAATTTTTTTTGCTTGAATTTTATCTCCCATCATTTTTATTAGCTTTGAAGATGCACCAATAAATTTAATATTATTTTCTTCTAATACTTTAGCAAAGTTCGCATTCTCAGATAAAAAACCATATCCAGGATGAACTGCTTCTGCTTTTGTAAGCTCAATTGCAGACATTAATGCAGGAACATTTAAATAGCTATTCGCAGGTTGATGAGAGCCAATGCAAACACTTTCATCAGCAAGCCTAACATGCATACTGTCTCTATCCACATCAGAGTGTACAGCAACAGTGGCAATTCCCCATTCTTTGCATGCGCGTATAACTCTGACTGCAATTTCCCCACGGTTTGCAATTAGAATCTTTTTAAACATTATTCAACAATGATAATAGTTTGGCCATATTCAACAGGTTGGCCATCTTCTACACAAATTTCTTTTATAATTCCATCTGCAGTAGAAGGGACGTGATTCATGGTTTTCATAGCTTCAACTATCATAACCGTTTCACCTTTTTTAATCCTTTTGCCAATCTCAGAAAACTTTTTAGCCCCAGGTTCTGGTGAATGATAAGCAGTACCTATAATTGGAGATTTAACCTCTGTTCCAGATATAGCTTTAGGTTTTACTTCACCAGATGCTGATGTTGATGCTGCAACGCTTACAACTTGATTTGAGCTGGCTGGGTTTGATTTTGATACTTTGATCTTGGTATCTTTATCCGTGTATTCAATTTCAGTTAAATTAAACTCATTTAAGTAGTCTGTTAATTCTTTAATAATGTTTTTATCTATTTTCATTTTGTAATATGTTTTGCATTGAAATTATGGCTAAAATATAACCGTTATCACCTAAGCCAAAAATTCCACCAGTAGCAATATCACTAATTAAAGATTTATGTCTAAATTCTTCTCTTTTGTATATATTTGATATGTGAAGTTCAATAATTGGTTTTTTATAAATATCTAAAGCATCCCTAATAGCAACAGATGTATGAGTAAAGCCAGCAGCATTAATAATTATGCCATCAAATTTACTTTTAGCTTCTTGTATAGTTGTGACTATTTCACCTTCAATATTAGATTGAGAAAACTGTAAACTAATATTTAACTCTTTAGCTTTGTTTAAACAATTCTCTTTTAATTTATCAAAAGTTATTGACCCATATTGTGATTGTTCTCTTTCACCTAATAGATTAAGATTAGGACCATTAATAATTATAATATTATTACTCATCCAATACTTATACATTATGAAAAAAATAAAAAAAATAAAAATTAAGATAAATGGTAAATTTTCAATGGTAAATGAAAATTTAAGCCTCTCAATTTTTCTAAAAGAACTAAAAATTCCTCTTAAAAAAGTAGCAATTGAATTAAATAAAGAAATAATAGATAAAAATAAAACAAATAAAATCAAATTAAAAAAAGACGATAAAATAGAAATAGTTCATTTTATTGGAGGTGGGTAGAAATGAATAAAGATAAATTAACAGTTGATAAGAAAAAATTTAATTCCAGACTAATAGTTGGTACTGGAAAATATAAGAGCATGTTAGAATGTGCAAAAGCTATAAAATTATCTGGTGCGGAAATTGTAACCGTTGCCGTAAGAAGAGTTAACATCTCAGATAAAAAAAAACCATTATTAATGGATTATATAGATCCAAAAAAAATTACCTACCTTCCTAATACAGCTGGATGTTTTAATTCTGAAGAAGCTCTTAGAACATTAAGGTTGGCTAGAGAAATTGGTGGGTGGAAATTGGTAAAGCTTGAAGTTTTAGGTGACAAGAAAAATTTATTCCCTGATATGATTGAAACTTTAAATTCTACTGAAGTTTTAACCAAAGAAGGATTTAAAGTGATGGTATATTGTAATGACGATCCATTGATGGCTAAGAGATTGGAAAATGTTGGGGCTTGTGCAATTATGCCTTTAGCAGCACCTATAGGATCTGGACTCGGAATTCAAAACACAACAAATATTAAGATTATAAGAGGTCAGACAAAACTCCCTGTAATAATTGATGCTGGTTTAGGTCAAGCATCAGATGCAGCTATTGCTATGGAGTTGGGTTGTGACGGAGTTTTAGCTAATACAGCAATTGCAAAAGCTAAAAAACCATTTCAAATGGCGTTAGCATTTAAAAATGCTGTTATTGCTGGAAGGCAATCCTTTTTAGCAGGCCGTATAGAAAAATCTATATATGGAAGTGCATCCTCACCAACTACAGGCATTATTTAAGCTACCTTTTTTTTATAAGGTTTTTTATTATAAGTTTTTTTTTTATAAGGTTTTTTCTTATAAGGTTTTTTTTTATTTAAACTTTCGAAAGATTTAAAATCTTTCTTTTGTTCTTCTAGATTTTTTAGTTTTTCAACATGTTCTACAATTTCTATTGTTTTTTTAGTTTTGTTTTGAAGGTCAATCACGTATTCAGGAATAATAAGAGTATTATCAGCAATAATGTCAATTTTAATTAAGTTTTTTTCTTCAAAATATTTTAAATCCTCAATGAAATTATCCTTCATGAAGTCTGATATTTTTTCACAGATCTTTAATTCAACAAATTTTGCCTTTGTTAAGACAGCTTTAACTTCAACTAATTTAAGAATTTTTATAGCAAAAGACTCGTCTGTGAGAGTAACTTTCCATTTTACAGCACTTTCACGCAGTCTTTGTCTAGACATTTCCAATAACCCAAAAGTACTAATTCTTCCTATCTGAATTCTTGCCCTATCTGCTCTACATGTTTCTTTAAGTTTTCTTTCAACCAATCTTCTATTTCCAAAGCTTAGCATGTCAATGAAGTCTATTATTATTAAACCAGATAAATCTCTAATTTTAATTTGTCTTGATATTTCTTCTGCTGCTTCAAGGTTAGTATCTAAAGCAGTACTTTCAACATTTTTTTGTTTTATTGAGCTTCCTGAGTTTATATCAATTGAAACTAAGGCCTCAGTTGGGTTAATTACCAAGTATCCACCAGATTTTAACTTAACTTCTGATTCATAAATTTGATTTAATTTATCCTCTATATTTTCTTTAAAAAATAAAGGAACTTTTTCTCTATATTTCTTTATTTTTTTAACATGAGAGGGCATTATTAATTTCATGAAAGCTTGTGCTTTTTTATATCCGTCATTACCTTCGATGATTATGCTGTTTGTATCATCATCATACATATCTCTCAAAGTTCTTTTTATAATGTCACTTTCTTGGTGAACTAAAGATGGTGCTATAGAATTTAAAGCAGTTTCTTTAATGTTATTCCATGTTTTTATTAATGTTTGAAGATCGTGATCTATATCATTTTTAGTTTTATTTGATCCTGCAGTTCTAACGATAAGTCCCATTTCTTTTGGTATGGATATATCGTTTAAAATTGTTCGAATTTTTTTTCTCTCACCGGGGTTAAAAATTTTTCTGGATATTCCACCACCCTTTGGTGTGTTGGGCATTAAAACAATATATTTTCCTGCTATAGAAATAAAGGTACTTAACGCAGCTCCTTTTTGTCCTCTTTCGTCTTTTAATACTTGTATTAAAATTACTTGATTGGGTTTTATAACTTCTTGTATCTTATATCTTTTAGACCTGAATCTTGGAGCTGGTTTTTTTATTTCAGGATCTAGTGTTTTTTGATTAGCACTCTCACTTACTGCTAATTCATCAACTGCTAATACTTCTTCAGATGGGCCTAACACAATCCCTGATTCAGGTTTAATTTCAACTGGATCATTACCATCTAGATTACCTTCGTTGATATTTTTTTGCTCTTCTTTTTCACCCTCTTTTAAGAGTTCCATCCTTTCTCTTTCTTCTTCCTCTTTTATTTTGATTAAATCACTTTGGGGAATTTGATAATAATCTGACTGAATATCATTGAAAGATAAAAAACCATGTCTATTTCTTCCAAAATCTATAAAGGCAGCTTGTAACGATGGCTCTACACGACTAACCTTTCCGAGGAATATATTATTCTTGATTAGGTTGTTTTTTAAACCCTCGTACTCATAGTCTTCAATATTATCACCCGTTTTAAGCACGACTCTGGTTTCGTTTGGATGCGAAGCATCAATGTATAAATTTTTTTCCATATATATTTGATTAATTGTTTCATTGTATTTAAATAATTTTAAATTTTGTTTAAATTTTGATGCCTTAACTTTAACAAATTCACATGTATATTAAACTAAAATGCACCGAATTATTAAAAATATATTTATACTAATTTTAAGCTTAGGTCTATTGAGTGCATTTTCTATATTAGCTGTTTTATGGGCTTTTTCTAATAATTTACCAGATTATAAATTTCTTAAGAGTTACAAGCCTCCTGTTTCAAGTAAAGTTTACTCAGGTGACGGGGAATTGGTGAACGACTTTTCAACTGAAAAAAGAATTTTTGTTCCTTACAATGCAATATCAAAAAAAGTAATTAATGCTTTTTTATCTGCTGAAGATAAAAATTTTTTTTCACATCCTGGAGTAGATGCAAAAGGAGTTTTGAGAGCCGTAATAAATAACATTTCTAATATTGCATCATCAAGAAGATTGGAAGGTGCATCCACTATAACACAACAGGTAGCAAAAAATTTTTTATTAACAAGTGAAGTGAGTTTAAACAGAAAAATAAAAGAAGCAATTTTAGCATTTAGAATAGAAAGAGCCCTCTCAAAAGAAAGAATATTAGAACTTTATTTAAACCAAATTTATCTTGGTGGAGGAGCTTATGGAGTGGCATCTGCAAGTTTAGAATATTTTGATAAACCAATTAGTGAACTGAATTATGCCGAAGCAGCTTTATTGGCAGCATTACCAAAAGCACCAAGTAGATATAACCCCTATAAAGATATAATCTTAGCTAAATTTAGAAGAGACCTAGTTTTAGAAAATTTATATGAAAATAATTATATAAAAAAAATTGAGTACGATAAATTTATTAATAAAAAAATTATATTAAAAAAAAGAAAAAAAACTTTTACAGAAGACACAAGTTATTATGTTGAAGATATTAGAAAAGATGTCGTTGATCAACTTGGTTTTGATAAAGTTTACAAACAAGGACTAAATATAAGCACACCAATAAATCTAGGTTTACAAAAAATTGCCATAAAATCCTTAAGGGAAGGTTTAATTAGTTATGATAAAAGAAAAGGTTGGCGTGGACCATTGTTGAGAGAACAAAAAATAACAAGCTGGAAAAATAAACTAGATAAATTTAAATTAGAAAAGTCAATTAATTGGAATTTAGCAATAGTAAAAAAAGTTGATAAATTTTCTATAGTAATTGAAACTGAGAATAAATTGAGTGGAATTATTAAATACGAAAGCATTTCGTGGATTAAAAAAGAATTTAATGAGATATTAAAAGTTGGAGATGTAATTTATGTGGAGAATAAAAGTGGTAATATATTCACCTTAAGACAATTACCCTTAGTGAATGGAGGTATAGTTGTTATGGATCCTTTCACTGGTAGGGTTTTAGCATTAAGTGGAGGTTTTAGTTTTAAAAAAAGTGAATTTAATAGAGCAACCCAAGCATTAAGACAACCTGGCTCAGCGTTTAAACCATTTATTTACGCATTGGCACTTGAAAATGGCTATACACCATCTACTTTGATCTTAGATGCCCCATTAGTTCTGGAGCAAGGGTATGATTTAAAGATGTGGAAACCAGAAAATTATGGAAAAAAATTTTATGGACCTTCAACATTAAGAATGGGGTTAGAAAAGTCTAGAAATTTAATGACAGTTAGAATTGCGCAAGACATGGGTTTGAAAAAAATAGTTAATTTTTCAAAACAATTAGGTATTTATGATAATCCAAGTGAACTTTTATCTATCTCACTAGGCTCAGCCGAAACAACCTTATTAAAGCTTACATCTGCTTATTCTTCGTTTGTTAATGGTGGAAAATTAGTAAAACCAATAATGATAGATCGAATTCAAGATAGTGAAGGAAGTACGATATTTAATAATGAAAAAAGAAAATGTGTAAACTGCGATCAGATATCTTTTTTAAGCAAAAATTACCCTGAAATAGAAGATGAATTTCTTCAAATTTTCTCACCTCAAACAGCGTATCAGATGACCTCAATATTAGAAGGTGCCGTTCAGAATGGAACGGGAAAAAATTTAAAAGATCTTAATTTAGACTTGGCTGGAAAAACAGGCACTACTAATGGTAATACTGATACATGGTTTATTGGTTTTACTTCAAAACTTGCAATAGGTGTATATGTAGGTTCAGATAATCCAAAATCATTAGGAAGGTATGAGACTGGTGCAAAAACAGCATTACCAATTTTTAAAAGCTTTGTAAAAAATGCAATTAAAAAAGAAGATGCAAGACCATTTAAAGTTGCTGATGATATTTTAATGAGGGTTATTGATCCTATAACAGGTGAGAAAGCTGCGATAGAGAGTAAATCTACTATAATTGAGGCTTATAAAAATATAAAAATAGACAATACATTAAACAGAGATATTAATAATAGATTAAAAAATGATAATATATTAAGATTTTATTAATGGAAAATGAATATTTAAACCACAGATCAGAAATAAAAAAAATTAATCAAAGAGTTAAGGAGTACCTTTGAAAAAAATGATATTCATTCAAAATTAGAGGCAAATAATCAAAAAATGCTAGAGAACAATTTCTGGCAGGATAAGTCAAATTCACAAAAAACTATTAAAGAAAAAAAATTATATGAGGAATTAATAAAATCATATGATAATTCTGTTAATTCCTTAACTGATTTGCATGAGTTAAATGAATTAGCTTTAGAAGAAAAAAACCAAACAATTATTGCTGAAGTTTTAGAAAATATTAAAGATCTAAAAAAATTAGCTAAAAAAAATGAAACAAAATGCTTTCTATCGAATGAAACTGATAGTTTTGATGGTTACATAGAAATTCATGCAGGAGCAGGAGGTACCGAAAGTCAAGATTGGGCTGAAATGTTAAGGAGAATGTATTTAAAATGGTCTGTCTTAAAGGGTTTTAAATCACAGTTGATAAGTGAACATAAAGGTGATGAAGCTGGTATAAAATCATCAACAATTAAAATTGAAGGAGATTATGTTTTTGGATGGTTAAAATCTGAGTCTGGTATTCATAGGTTGGTCAGAATTTCTCCATTCGATTCAGGTGCAAGAAGACACACAAGTTTTGCTAGTGTTTGGATTTACCCTGTGGTTGATGAAAATATTGATATTGAAATTATAGAAAAAGATTTGAGGATTGACACATACAGATCTAGTGGCGCAGGTGGCCAACACGTAAATACAACTGATAGTGCTGTTAGAATTACTCACTTACCATCTAAAATAGTTGTTCAATGTCAAAACGAAAGGTCTCAACATAAAAATAAAGACACCTGTATGAATATGCTTAGGGCAAGGCTTTATGATTTTGAAATGAAAAAAAAAAAAATTGAAAGTCAAACAGTGGAATCTTCTAAATCAGAAATAGGCTGGGGACATCAAATTAGATCTTACGTTCTTCACCCTTACAGAATGGTTAAAGATAATAGAACTAGTTTTGAAAGCTCAAATCCTGATAAAATCTTAGATGGTGAGATTGATGATTTTTTAGAAAGTTCGTTATATAAAGTGAAATAATGAAAAAAATAATTAAAATTCTTATTATATTAATAATAACCTTTGCTGGTATTGTCATTTACTTAAGTATATATGGAATAAAAACTGAAAAGTTTAATAATGAAATTATAAAAAATGTTTCAAAAATTAATAAAAAAATTAACCTTTCATTAAATGAGGTTAATTATTTATTAAACCCGCTGAATTTTAGTATTAATATTTCAGCAAAAAACCCCAAAATATTATTGGAAGATAAAAGTCTAGATTTAAGTGATATTAATACCAATATATCATTAAAATCTTTTATAAGTAATCAATTTTCTATTGATGATTTAAAAATTTCTACAAAAGAAATTCAAATTAAAGATCTAATCTCATTAACAAGAGCAGTTAAAGGATCACCACAACTTTTTGTTTTAGATAGCATAACTAAAGAAGGATTAATTTCTGCAAATATAAATCTTAAATTTGACTTAGATGGAGAGATAAAAAAAAATTATCAAATAAATGGGAGTATTAAAAAAGCAAAATTTAATATTTTTAATCAAGTGGAAATTGAAAACTTAAACCTTTCATTTGATATAAGTAAAAATCAATTAACATTAAGAAAAATAGAAACAGACCTCAATAGCATAAAATTAAAATCACCCTTAATTAAAATTGAAAAAAAAAAAAAATATTTTTCATTGATGGAAAAGTAATAAATGATCAGCAAAATTTTGATATAAATAAACTAAAACCTATGCTTGGTGACTTACTGAGTACTATTGAGGCAGAAAAGATTGATTTCAACTCTATAAATACCTTTTCTTTTAACATAAACAAAAATTTAAAATTAAATGATTTAAAACTTGAAACAAATTTAAACCTAAAAAATTTTAAAATAGTTAAAAACCCTCTTAATTTAAAAACTTTTTTACCTAATTATACTGGACAAGTTAAGTTTGAAGACCATAAGATTAAAATTAAACTAACAAAGGATATATTGGATATTAAAGGAGAGGGGGATATCTACATTGGAAGTGAACTTGATCAATTATCTTACAGCATTACTAATAATGATGGAAAAATAGCATTTGATACAAAGCTTAATATTAAAAACAATCCATTAATAATAAGTTTTTTAGATTACAAAAAGAAAAAGGGAGATGGTTCGGATATTTTATTAAAAGGTACTTATAAAAAAAATAAAGAATTAATATTTCAAACTATTTCTATAAAAGAAAAAAATAATCAAATTTTATTTAAAAACTTGTGGTTAAGTAAAAACTTTAAGATTAAAGATTTAGATTATGTTAAGCTTGATTATAGAAATAAAAATGACCTTCTTAATAAAGTAGAATTAAAGAAAAATAAACTTAATTTTTCCATAAAAGGAAAAAGTTTTGATGCAACTCAGTTCATTAATAATATTATGGATAATGATGAAAGTTCTACAGTTTTTGAAAATTTTAATTCTAAGTTTGATATTAAAATAGACACAACTTATATAAATAAAAATGACTACACAAAAAATTTATTTGGAAACTTTACTTTTAAAGAAAATAAATTAAGTAAATTAAACCTTGCATCTACTTTTTCCAACAACAAAAAAATGAATTTATACATTGAAACTAATAAGCAAAAAGAAACTATCACAAAATTCTTTTCAAACTATCCAAAACCTTTGATTAAAAGATACGATTTTATAAAAGGATTTGAAGAAGGTTATCTAGATTTTTATTCTATAAAAAAAGATGGTGTTTCTGATTCTGTATTGGTTATTGATAATTTTAAAGTTAAAAAAGTGCCTGTTTTTGCTAAACTTTTAAGTCTAGCATCTCTTCAGGGGATTGCAGATCTTTTAACTGGCGAAGGAATAAGATTTACTGATTTTGAAATGCGATATTCAAGTCAAAAAGGTCTTACCAAGATTGAAGAAATGTATGCAATTGGGCCTGCCATATCTATATTAATGGATGGGTATATTGAACCAAAAAAATTGGTTAGCTTGAGTGGAACATTAGTTCCTGCAACAACCATAAATAGATCCATAGCCTCAATTCCAGTACTGGGTAAAATATTAATAGGAGAAAAAACTGGTGAAGGTGTTTTTGGTGTAAGTTTTAAAATAAAAGGACCTCTAAAAAATCTATCCACAACAGTAAATCCAATTAAAACTTTAACACCTAGATTTATAACAAGAACACTAGAAAAAATTAAAAAGAACTAAATTAATTCAACTTTAATATGTTTTTTTTTACCAAGAGAAAGCTTAATTAAATTATCTTTGAATAGATTTGCTGTAATTAAAAACTTTTCATCAGAAATAGCCTGACTATTTATTTTAATTCCATTTCCTTTGATTAATCTTCGAATTTCACTTTTAGATTTTTCTAATTTAGATAAAATTACTAAATCTAGAATGTTTATATTATCATCTAACATTTGTTTGTTAATTTGAATGGCCGGCAAGTTGTTACTTAATGAATTTCCAGAAAATGTTTGTTGTGCTGTTTCTTCACATTTTCTTGCTTCATCTTCACCATGCAACATAGATGTAGCTTTATTAGCAAGTAAAATTTTCAGTTCATTGATATCATCATTTTTTATATTTTCAATTTCATTAATATTAATATCTGTAAAAATCTTTAAAAACTTTAGTACATCTCGATCATCAATATTTCTCCAAAATTGCCAGTAGTCATATGCCGAAAGAAATTTTTTATCTAGCCATACAGCTCCAGATTCGGTTTTTCCCATTTTTGCACCTGATGCCAATGTAATAAGAGGTGTTGTTAAACCATAAACATGATTATTTGAGTATCTTTTTATAAGGTCAACTCCATTAATGATATTACCCCATTGATCTGATCCACCAATTTGAAGCATACAGTTTTCTTTTTTATTTAATTCTAAAAAATCATAAGCTTGTAAAATCATATAGTTAAATTCCATATAACTTAATGATTGTTCTCTTTCTAACCTAATTTTAACACTATCAAAACTCAACATTTTATTGATCGTAAAATGTTTTCCTATATCTCTTAGAAAAGAGATATAATTTAAATTTTTAAGCCAAGTATAATTATTAACAAATATAGGCTTTGTTTTTGGGTCTTCATTATTTAAAAAATTTTTTAGAATTTTTTCAATATTATTTATATTCTTTTCAATTTCTTCTTCAGATAAAATTTTTCTAGTTTTATCTTTTCCAGAGGGGTCACCTATTCTAGTAGTACCACCTCCCAATAAAACTATTGGTTGGTGACCATGTTTTTGTAACAATCTAAGACACATAATTTGAAGCAAACTACCAACATGAAGACTTTCAGCAGTACAATCAAAACCTATGTAAGCTCGAATTTTTTCTTTTTCTAATAATTGAGACAAATTTTCTTCTCCAGTACACTGGTAAAAGAAACCTCGATCTTTAAATTCTTTTAAAAATTTATTCATAAATATGTTATCTACAATATACAATATTTACTTAAAAAATAAGAATGGAAAAATTTTATACTTCTTTAGGGTTAATGAGCGGCACATCTATGGATGGGGTTGATGCATCAGTTATTAGATCTGACGGTGAAAATAACTATGAGCCCATATTTGACAAATATTTTGAGTATGATGAGGTAATTTATTCAGACTTACTAAATCTAAGGGATAAGATAAATTTAATAAAAGATCTAACATCTAATTCTTATCAAATTAGAGAGCTTGAGAGAAAAATTACATTATTTCACGCCAAAATTAGTAAAGAAATTATAAAGCATTCAGGAATAGATGTAGATCTAGTCGGTTTTCATGGCCAAACAATTTTTCATAATATTCAGGAAAAAATATCAAAACAAATTGGAGATGGTAATTTATTATCAAGTCTTTTAAAAAAAGACGTAGTCTATAATTTTAGAGAAAATGACATTCTTAACGGAGGACAAGGAGCTCCATTAGCCCCAATCTTTCACAACTTACTTGTAAATCAGAATCAAATTGAGAAACCAGTTTGTGTTTTAAATGTAGGAGGTATTGCAAATATTACTCTTGTTATCTCAAAAAATAATGAAGATTTAAAAAGTTTTGATGTAGGTCCAGGTAATTGTCTCTTAGATGAATGGGTCAGAAGGCACACGAAAATGAAATATGATGTAAATGGAGAATCCTCAAGTATTGGAAAAACAAGTGAGGTTATTCTAAATCAGGCGATTGATAATTTCGATAATATAAGTAATCAAAAAAAACTTTCATTTGATATAAAAGATTTTGATTTAAGTTTTGTGAAAGGTCTTTCATATGAGGATGGCTTATCAACATTAGTAGATTTTACTGCGATAATAATTTATCAATCAATTTTGAGATCAATCAAAATTAAAGAAAATGAAAAATTATTAATAATGGTATGTGGAGGTGGAAGAAAAAATTTATCTTTAATAAAGAGTATTAGAAAAAGATTACCAAAAAATATTTTTTTAAAAGTAATCGATGATTACAAAATTGATGGAGATTTTATCGAGTCCCAGGCTTTTGCTTATCTTGCAATTAGATCAATGCTTAAAAAAGAAATTTCATATCCCAAAACTACCAATGTACAAAACCCTTGTATAGGTGGAATTTTAGTCAAAAATTATTAAGACTAAAATAAAGCAGATTCTTTTTTAATATATTTGTCTAAACTTTTTACTAAGACATCTTCTGTTTTAGTAAAAAAATGATTAGCATCATTTATTGCTTGAAAATCAACCTTAATACCTTTTTGAGCACTTAATCTTTTATCTAGATCAGCAATATGTTCTTGTGGAACTAACTCATCTTTTTTTCCATAAATCATTAAGCCTGATGTGGGACAAGGTGACAAAAATGAAAAATCATATACATTCGGTTGTGGAGATATAGCAATAAACCTATTTATTTCTGGTCTTCTCATAAGTAGCTGCATGGCTATTAAAGATCCAAAAGAAAATCCTGAAACCCAACATTGAGAATTATCAAAATTTTCTCTCTCTAGCCAGTCTAACGCTGCCGCTGCATCAGCTAATTCACCTTGACCGTTATCAAACTCACCATCACTTTTTCCAACACCTCTAAAATTTACTCTACAAACTGAAAATTCATTTTCCATAAATGTATGAAATGTATCTACAACAACTTTATTATTCATTGTTCCGCCATACTGAGGATGAGGTTGCAATACTAAGGCTATTGGTGATGTAATCTTATTACTCTTATAATACTTGGCTTCCATTCTTCCGGCAGGTCCAGGTATAAAAACTTCTACAATTTTGTTATCCATAAGTGTTATTGATTATTGTTCTCAAAAAAAATTACATCTATCATAACTAAGCGACAATATGTTAACTTTTTTAAGTAATGTATACTTGACTAATTTAGTCAGGTATGTATAAAAAACCCCTACAAACAAGGGTAAATATGAAATTAACGTCAAAAGGCAGATATGCAGTAATGGCATTAGCTGATTTAGCTCAGTTTAATAGTGTCAATCCGGTATCTCTAAGAGATATATCTTTAAGACAAAGTATATCAATAGATTTTCTAGAACAGATATTTTCAAAGCTAAAAAAACACAACATAGTCAAAAGCATTAGAGGTAGCAATGGCGGATACATACTAAATAAAGAACCTGTTGAAATTAAGCTAGCAAATATACTTAATGCTGTAGATGAAGAGGTTAAAACTGTTCAATGTAAAAAAGAATCAAAAAAAGGATGTAATAGCAAAACATCAAAATGCATTACTCACAACTTATGGGACGAACTAGAAGTACACATCAATTATTTCTTTGAAAAAAAAAATTTAGAAGATCTTATAAGTAACACATCAGAAAGTAGAAATTAAAATGGACGCTAGAGAAAAAGAAATAGAAAAATTAAAAGATTACAAATATGGTTTTTCAACTGATATTGAAAATACAAGAGCTCCTAAAGGGTTAAATGAGAAAGTTATTAAATTTATTTCGAATATCAAGAAAGAACCAAAATGGATGTTGGATTGGAGACTAAAAGCTTTTGAGAGGCTAAAACAATTAAAAGAGCCAAATTGGCAAAAACCAAAATATCCCAAAATAGATTATCAAGATCTTTATTATTACTCTGCACCAAAAAGTATGGATGATAAGCCTAAAAGTTTAGACGAGTTGGATCCAAAATTACTTGAGACATATAAAAAACTAGGAATACCATTGCAAGAACAAGCAAGATTAAATGGTATAGCTGTAGATGCTGTATTTGATTCAGTTTCAGTTGCCACAACTTTTAAAGGCGAACTAAATAAAAAAGGAATAATTTTTTGCTCAATGTCTGAAGCAATTCAAGAACATCCTGAACTTGTAAAAAAATATCTTGGTTCAGTAATTCCATTATCAGATCATTACTTTGCAACATTAAACTCTGCAGTATTTACAGATGGTTCATTTGTTTACATTCCAGAAGGCATTAGATGTCCAATGGAACTTTCAACATATTTTAGAATTAATGCTACAGAGACAGGTCAATTTGAAAGAACATTAATTATTGCAGATAAAGGAAGTTATGTTAGTTATTTGGAAGGTTGCACAGCACCAATGAGAGATGAAAATCAATTACATGCTGCAAATGTAGAATTGATTGCACTAGATGATGCTGAAATTAAATATTCGACAGTACAAAATTGGTACCCTGGTGATAAAGATGGAAAAGGTGGAATTTATAATTTTGTTACCAAGAGAGGCTTATGTAAGGGAAAAAATTCAAAAATTTCATGGACACAAGTAGAAACTGGATCTGCAATTACCTGGAAATATCCAAGCTGTATTTTAAAAGGAGATAATTCTGTTGGAGAATTTTATTCTATCGCAATAACTAACAATCATCAAAAAGCAGACACTGGCACCAAGATGATTCACCTTGGAAAAAATACAAAAAGTAAAATAATTTCAAAAGGTATATCAGCTGGTTTTGCAGATAATACTTATCGAGGCTTAGTGGATATCGCAAGAAAGGCTGATAACGCTAGGAATTTTACACAATGTGACTCTTTGTTAATGGGAAACAAGTGTGGAGCACACACTGTACCTTATATTAAAAATAAAAATTCAAGTTCAAATATAGAACATGAGGCGACAACTTCAAAAATTAGTGATGAACAATTGTTTTATTGTAATCAAAGAGGCTTAAATCAAGAAGAAGCTGTTAGCTTAATAGTTAATGGTTTTTGCAAGGAAGTATTGCAGCAACTACCAATGGAGTTTGCAGTAGAAGCACAAAAATTAGTTGGAATAAGCTTAGAAGGGAGTGTTGGATAAATGTTACAAATTAAAAATCTTAAAGCAAAAATAGACAATAAAGAAATATTAAAAGGTTTAAACCTAGATATTAAACCAGGAGAAGTTCATGCGATTATGGGTCCAAATGGATCTGGTAAAAGCACACTCTCTAACGTCCTTTCAGGGAAAAAAGGCTACATAGTAAGTGGTGAAATTAAATATTTAAATGAAAACTTATTAGATTTAGAAATTGAAGAAAGAGCACATAAAGGAATATTCTTAGCATTTCAATACCCGTTAGAAATTCCAGGTGTAAATACAAACATTTTTTTGAAGACATCTTTAAATGCAATCAAGAAAGCAAAAGGTGAAAAAGAATTAGATGCAATTGAATTTTTAAAATTAGTTAAACAAAAAGCAGTAGAGTTAAAGTTTGATGAAAAAATTCTAAGTAGACAATTAAATGTAGGATTTTCTGGTGGTGAAAAAAAGAAGAATGAAATTTTACAAATGTCGATATTAAACCCAAAACTATCGATACTAGATGAAACGGACTCTGGTCTTGATATCGATGCCTTAAAAACTGTATCAGAAGGTGTTAATGCATTAAGAAGTAAAGACAGTTCTTTCTTAATTATTACTCATTATCAAAGACTACTAGACTATATAAAACCTGACTTTGTACATGTTTTAATTAATGGACAAATAGTTAAGTCTGGTGGGTCTGAACTTGCGTTAGAACTTGAAAATAAAGGATACGAAAGTTTAAGTTAGATTATGGAGCAACTAAAAATAGATTTTGATAGAGTGATTGAAGGTTTAAAACTTTCAGAGGAAAGTATAGATTCTAGAAAAAAAAACTTTAATCAATTTATGGTGAATGGTTTTCCAAACAAAAGAGTGGAAGATTGGAAATTTTCAGATTTGAATCAGATAATTTCTTCTAATATTAAAAATTTACGTTTCCATAATGACTTAGAACTAGACGAGATTGATGAAAGTATCTTTATTGATAAATTTGCACACAATAAGATAATTTTTCTTAATGGAGTAATTTCTAAAGTTGATTTTAGCTTTGAAGATGACTCCAAAGTTTTGATAACAAGCGATTTAAATCAAAATAAAAATTCTAAAGAAGTTAACCCATTAGTTTCATTGAATAATGCTCTTATTGCTAGCTATATTGGAGTAACGGTTAAAGAGAGCTATTCATTGAATAAGCCTTTAATTATATACAATATTACGACCAAAGAACTTAAGTCAACAGCGATCAATTTGAAAACAGATATTGTTCTTGAAAAAAATAGCAGTTTGAAACTTATAAATTTGTTTGATGATAATTCAGAAAATAATTTTATAAATACAGTTCAAAATTTTGATATTGCACAAGAGGCTATTCTTAAAAATTATAAAATTGATCATAAAAAAAATTCTAATATTAAATACTCCTATAATAATATTAATTTAGAGAAAAATAGTATATCGGAAAATTTTATCTTTTCGACTGGGTCTAAATTCATAAAAAATGAAATTAATTGTAATTTAAATGATGAGTATAGTTCAGCATTTATTAATGGAATAATAAATTTAACAAATTCACAACATCATGAAATTAAAACTAATATTAATCATTTAGCTGAAAATACAAAAAGCTATCAATTAATAAAAAGTGTTTTAAATGACAATGCAAAAGGTATTTATCAAGGTAAAATTTATGTTGATTCAAAAGCCCAAAAAACAAATGGGTATCAACTTAGTAAAGCTATATTATTAAATGAGAATACTGAATTTGATGGAAAACCAGAACTTGAAATTTATGCTGATGACGTAAAGTGCTCTCATGGAGCGACATCTGGAAATTTAGATGAGGATGCAATATTTTATTTGATGTCTCGTGGTTTGAGTCAGCAACAATCAAAAGAATTATTAATTAATGGTTTTCTATTAGACGCAGTTGAAAAAATTACAGACTCAGAAATTAAAGATTTAATTAAAGACATGATAGGAATTACAGAATGAGCATATCTAATATAAAAAAAGAATTTCCAATATTTAGTAACAAGATTCATAATAATGATCTTGTCTACCTTGATAGTGCTAATTCATCACAAAAACCACAATCTGTAATTGATAGAGTAAATGAATTTTATACTAATGAATTCTCAAATACAGGCAGGAGTGTTCATTACTTAGCTGTGGCAGCAACTAATCTTTATGAAAATACACGATCTTCTGTTCAAAAATATATTAACGCTAAAGATAAAAATGAAATTGTATTTACTAAAGGTGCTACTGAAGCAATTAATCTCGTTGCTAATACTTTTGGACAAAAGTATTTAGAACAAGGAGATGAAATTCTTATAACTGAACTTGAGCACCACTCCAATTATGTCCCATGGCACTTTTTAAGACAATCAAAAGGAATTAAAATTGAATTTGCAGAAATTAATGATGATGGTGAAATTACTCTTGAAAGTATTGAAAAAAAAATAAACTCAAAAACAAAATTAATAGCTATTACTCATTTATCTAATGTGACTGGAGCCGTTCTACCTGTTAAAGAAATAACAGAATTAGCTCATTCAAAAGGTATTGCAGTTTTAGTTGATGGTTGTCAGGGTGCACCTCACTTAAAGCTTGATATGCAAGATATTGACTGTGATTTTTATGCTATTTCATGTCATAAAATGTATGGACCAACTGGTCTTGGAGTGCTTTATGCTAAAAAAAAATGGTTAGAGCAATTACCCCCTTATCAAGGTGGTGGTGGTATGATTAATGACGTTAAAAAAGACAGCATTACATACGGTGATTTGCCAAACAAGTATGAGGCTGGAACAATGGCGACAGCACAAGTTATTGCTTTCGATCAATCTATTAAATTCCTAGAAAAAGTTGGAATAGAAAGCATGATTAAACACGAACAAGAATTAATTGTATATGGACAAGAAATCTTAAAAAGAAATAATTCTGTTAAGCTAATAGGTAATCCTAAAAATAGAGCTGCAGTTTTATCCTTTACAATTGAAGGTGTACATCCGCACGACATAGCGACTATACTAGATGAAGATGGTGTTGCTATAAGAGCTGGACATCACTGCTGTCAAATCTTACATGATAAATTAGGAATTTCAGCAAGCGCACGTGCTTCTTTAGGTGTTTATAATACAAAGGAAGACTTAGACCAACTTAATAGCTCAATAAATAACTGTAAAAAAATTTTTAATTTATAATGAATATTAAAGAACTTTATCAAGAAATTATTTTAGAACATGGAAAAAATCCACGCAATCTAAGAAAGACAGAAAATTTTAACAAAGATGCAAAAGGTAACAACCCTCTATGTGGCGACAATGTTCATATATTTCTAAAATTGAATGAAGACAAAAAAGTTGAAGATGTTTCATTTGAGGGAAGTGGCTGTGCAATTTCAATGGCATCAGCATCAATCATGACTGATTTAATGAAGGGAAAAGAAGAAGCTCAAGTCAAAGATATTGTAAATGATTTCCTGGGCATGATTAAAGAAAACCCTGAATTAAAATCAAAAAATCTGCAGGAAGATGAAAAAACTAAATTAATGTGCTTATCTGGTGTAAAACAATATCCAATGAGGGTAAAATGTGCAACTTTATCATGGCACACTTTAATTTCTGCAATTGACAAAACTCAAGAAGAAATCAATACTGAAAACTAGATAAAATTATGGATTTAAGAGAGCAAGTAATAGCAGAAATTAGAAAAATTTATGATCCGGAAATACCGGTTAATATTTATGAATTAGGTTTAATCTATGATGTTAAGGTGAAAGAATCTAAGGCTAAAATTATAATGACTTTAACTACACCCAATTGTCCTGTTGCCGAAAGCTTACCTAAAGAAGTTAAAGATAGCGCCATGCAAGTTGAAGGTATTGAGGAAGTTGATCTTGATTTAGTTTTTGAACCACCCTGGGAAAAATCAATGATGTCTGAAGCTGCTAAATTGGAGTTAAATTTATAATGAATCCTATAATTAAATTAAGTGATAATGCTGCAAGCCGTATTAAAGAAATTATGTCAGGAATTGAATCAAGCTCTATCGGTGTTAGAGTTGCGGTTAAATCAGGTGGTTGTGCAGGCATGTCATATGTAATGGAGTATGCTAAAGAAATTAATCCATCAGATGAAATTATAGAAGACAAAGGTGTAAAGGTTTTTGTTGATGCGGCAGCTGTTATGTATCTACTTGGAACTGAAATGGACTATAAAAAAGAAGAGTTTTCTTCATCTTTTGTATTTAATAATCCCAATGAATCCGAGCGTTGTGGTTGTGGAGAGTCCTTCAAAGTATAGTACAACCAATACGCATAGCAGTATTGCAAATTATGCATATCTAATATACTAATTGGGTATGAATAAGTTTGAATTTAAAAATCTTGTTAAAAATCTCGAAAAGTCATTAAAAGAAAGAACATTCTTCAAGACCCTTCGAACAGAAGTAAATACTGGTGCTAATGGCACGCAGGATTACGTTGTTAAAAAAGGGATTAACAAAGATAAAATCGCAACAACTAGACAGTAATAAATCTTAGCTACTGTAATACATCTCAAATTCAACAGGATGAGGTGCGTGTTCAAATCTATGTATCTCTTCAAATTTTAATGCAATGTAAGCATCAATTTGATCATCCGTAAATACACCACCTTCAGTTAAAAAATCTCTATCCTTATCTAAACTTTCCATAGCTTCTCTTAGGGAGCCACAAACAGTTGGGATATTTCTAACCTCTTCAGGAGGTAAGTCATAAAGATCTTTATCAAAAGATTCACCTGGATGAATTTTATTTTTAATACCATCTAAACCAGCCATAAGCATAGCAGCAAAAGTTAAGTAAGGGTTTCCTGATGCATCAGGAAATCTTATCTCACATCTAGCACCATTTTTATTTAAACTAATCGGTATTCTACAAGATGCAGATCTATTTCTTGCAGAGTAAGCCAACAGTACAGGTGCTTCAAATCCTGGTATTAATCTTTTATAACTATTTGTTGTAGAGTTTGAAAAAGCATTAATAGCTTTTGCATGTTTTAAAATACCACCAATATAATGCAATGCTATCTCTGATAATCCGGCATAAGCTTCACCAGAAAAAACGGGCTTATCATTTTTCCAAATTGATTGATGAATATGCATTCCAGAACCATTGTCACCAGCAACAGGTTTAGGCATAAACGTTGCTGTTTTTCCGAATGAATGAGAAACCATTTGAACCACATATTTATAAAGCTGAACATTATCTGCTGTTTCAACTAAAGTTCCAAAAACCATACCTAGCTCATGTTGACTTGGAGCAACTTCATGGTGATGTTTTTCAACTTTAACACCAACTTCTTTTAAACTTTTTAAATATTCACCTCTCATATCTTGTTCGCTATCAACTGGAGGAACTGGAAAGTATCCACCTTTTACTGGAGGTCTATGACCCATATTTCCATTGGCATATATGGTTCCAGAATTATAAGGACCTTCTTTGCTGTCTATTATAAAACCAGTATTATTTGGATCATTATTAATTCTAACATCGTCAAAAACAAAAAATTCGGGTTCTGGACCAAAAAATGCCTTATCACCAATTCCAGATTTTTTTAAATACTCTTCTGCTTTTTTCGCCGTTCCTCTTGGGTCTCTTTCATAAGGAGATTTTTTAACAGCATCTAAAATGTCACAAAAAAGTATTAAAGTATTATGAGAGGTAAAAGGATCCATAACAAGTCTTGATGTATCAGGTTTTAAAATCATATCTAACTCGTTGATAGCCTTCCACCCAGCTATGGATGAACCGTCAAAAAATACACCCTCATTAAGCATTTCTTCGTCAACAATCGTATGGTCCATGGTTAAATGTTGAAGTTTTCCTCTAGGGTCAGTAAATCTTAAATCAATAAATTCAACTTCTTTATCTTTAATAAATTTTAATACATTACTAGCAGTCATAGTTTCTCCCTTTTTAAATTTTGTAGCTCATTATTAACAAATCTTTTTAAAATAATATTGCTTGATTAATAAATATCACCTATGCGTTTTTTACATATGAATTACAACATTATTTGCTAAATTAGCAATCAATTGTTAGTTGAAATATGAGCTTATTAGACAAAGAACCAGTTAAAAGAGTGGAAAAATTTCTTAAAGGTTTTGACCAATCTTTGGAAGTTATCGTACTTGAGAATTCAGCCAGAACAGCAAAAGATGCGGCAATAGCTTTAGCTTGTGATGTGGGTGCAATTGTTAAGAGCTTATTATTTAAAACTGGGGATAATTTTACCTTGTGTTTAGTGGCAGGTGACAAGAGATGCTCATTAAATAAATTAAAAAAAATTAAGAATATAAAAGATATTTCTATGGCTTCTCCAGAAGAAGTTAAAACTCAAACTGGCTATACAATAGGTGGTGTTTCACCAGTAGGTCATCTAAATAAGCTAGAAATTTTTATAGATAAATCTTTAGAAAGGTTTAATGAACTGTTTTCCGCAGCGGGACATCCAAACTGCGTTTTTAAGATTAATTTTAAAGATATTCAAAAAATTACAAATGGGAAAATTGAAGATATAATTGAATGAGACAGCCTAAATTAATTGATTATACTTTATTAGTAATTTTATCTTTAATATGGGCTTCAGCTTTTTTTAATATAAAAATTGCAACAGAATCCTTTGGTCCTATTACAATTGCTTTCTTAAGAGTTTTTTTTGGATCAATTCCAGTACTATTATTATGTTTTTATAAAAAAATTAAAATAGAAGCTTTTTCAAAAGATTGGTATTGGTTTGCTATAATTGGATTTGTAAATTTAGTACTACCATTTTTTTTAATTGCCTACGGTGTAAAATCGGTTCAAAGTAACTTAGCAGCAATATTAATGTCAACTACACCATTAAGCTCAACTGTATTAGGACATTTTTTTACTAAAAATGAAAAATTTGACTTTATTAAAACATTTGGAATATTAATTGGTTTTTCAGGAATAGTTTATTTATTTTCAGACAATTTTTTAATTAATGATAATAATTTTTTCTCTGCATTAATGATTTTACTTGGGTCAACTTGTTATGTCATAGGTGGAGTTTTAACTCTTAAAATCAGTGATAAAAAAAATGAGAATGTAACAGGCTCAATATTAATCTGGGCTATAATAATTTTGATACCCTTAGTTTCTTTTATAGAAAAACCTTGGGAAACTACACCCTCAATAATGCCAAGTATTTCTGTAGTTTATCTTGGTTTAGTATCAACAGGTTTAGCATGGCTTCTTAGATTTAGAATTTTAAAGAATAATGGACTAATATTTCAGTCTCAAGTTTCTTATTTAATACCTATTTTTGGAATTATATTAAGTTATATATTTTTAGATGAATTAATTACTGATAAAGTTTTAACTTCACTATTAGCAGTTTTAGTTGGGCTTTATTTTGTAAAAAAAGCAGGAAATAAAAAGACTATTTAAGTTTAGTGATTAGTAAATTATTTCTTAAATAATATTTTAGCGTTAAAAGAAAAAGATCTTCTCTCACCATCTACGTTAAATGGGTATGCAGTATGCATCAAATAATTTGGAAAAATCAATAGATCCCCTAATTTAGGGTTTAAATTATAGATACTTTTACTCAAAAAGTGTGTTTGCCCATTAATAAAATCAATAGTTCCATTAGTTTTAAACTTTTTATTTTTAACAAGTTTATTTTGATTCATATTTTTTGGGATTCTAAGATAGCCAACTCCTGACAATTGTCCCTCATGATAATGAATAGGATTATATTCATTTTTTAATTGCCTAACTACCCATAGATTAATTATTCTAATTTCTTTAATTTTTTTTACATCAGACTTATCAAGATAAATTTTGATATTATTTATTAACTCTTTAGACAAACTTTTATTAACTAATGTTTTAGGTATCCTGATTTCATTTTTAATTTGACTTGCCAGTTTAGAGCTATAATCATTTTCTTTAGATAATTGAGACTTATCAATGTGATTATTTAATATAGTAATAATTTTTTTAGATAACTTACTTTTTCCTATAGTTGGTCCAAAAGCTCTAAATGTTTTCATATTTTATCTATAATAATTTAATACTTGTTTTATGCAAACAACTTCAGTCCCATTTGAATAGCGACAAATATGACAAGTGCCGATGTTACTAGAGCTAATATTCTTGCAGGAAAAATTTTAAGATTCAAAAAATTTCCTAATTGACCGCCTAATAAAACAAATAGAAATAACGGCCAATAATCATAAATCCCATTTATTGTTGATGTTTTTGTAAATTGACCAGCAAGTCCTGATAAAGAATTAATTAGTATAAATAACGATGCTGCTGTTGCAATATTTTTTGCTTTGTCCACTCTAATTAATAACAATATAGGGCTTAAAAAAATACCACCACCAATTCCAACCATACCAGACACAAATCCAATAGATGCACCAATTAATAGTGATAATATTATTGGTATCTTTTTATAAACTTCAATTTTTTGATCAAAAGATTGAAATTTTATGAGAAGTAGAGCTCCTGCTAATGCCAAGACAACAAAAAGTAAAATTTCAAAAACCTCTTTATCTATCGATAAAGATCCACCTATGAATGCAAGTGGAACAGATGATATTAAGTATGGGGTAAGTATCTTAAGATTGATATTCCCAGCTTTAATATAGTTAATACAATTTCCTGATACGACAATAATATTACAAAAGAGGGCAATTACAGGAAAGATCAAGTAAGGAACATCCCAAATTAATAGAAGAGCTAGATAGGTGGAGCCACCCCCAAATCCAACACTTGAATATAAAGTTGCTGTTAGAAGAAATAAAAATGATAATATAATCATAATAATTATTTTAAATTTATGATTGTAAATATAGCACTTTTAACAGTTACAGACACTAGAACTTATGAGAATGATAAGTCAGGTGCGATCTTAGTAAAAAAAATAGAGGAGGCTAAACATAAATTAATAGATAGAAAAATTTGCAAAGATAACAAAGAAGACATTATTATAATCCTTAAAGATTGGATTAATCAATCTAAAATAGACGTTGTAATTACAACTGGTGGCACTGGACTTACGGGTCGAGATATTACACCGGAGGCAGTGAATGAGATTGCTGACAAGCATATCCCAGGTTTTGGAGAAGTGTTTAGAACAATTAGTTTAAAGACAGTCGGCACTTCTGCTATTCAATCTAGAGCTTGTGCAATTTTAGCTAATGGCAAATATGTATTTGCTCTACCGGGTTCTTCAGGTGGGGTCACTGATGCTTGGGATGGAATTTTAAAACATCAGTTAGATATAAATCACAAACCCTGTAATTTTGTAGAACTATTTCCAAGACTTAAGGAAAAATAATTATTTTTGATATTTTTCTTTCCACTCTGGATAAGGCATACCATATATATGTTCACGTGCATCTAGATCTGAAATTTCAATACCTTTTTTTTCTGCTTCTTCTCGATACCATTTTGATAAACAGTTTCTGCAAAAACCAGCAAGATTCATAATGTCAATATTTTGAACATCTTTTCTTTTATCCAAATGCTGAAGTAATCTTTCAAATGTTGCTGACTGCAATTCTATTTTTTTATCTTCATTCATAATAAAATTATTAGACACATTTTAATTAAGCACAAGATGTAGTTATATCAATCATAAGTTGCACCCATTTTAGTCAGTGTGTCTATATTCTTATTCTAGTAAATTTGATGAAATTAATATGTGAAAAAAAAAAAAAATACCTAAGAAGTCCAAAAGTAAAACCAAAAAAAAATCTAAAATTAATTTGGTTAAACAATCATCAATAAAAAAAAAGAAGATTAAAGCAGCAAAAAAGACTGCAATAAAAAAAAAAATCAAAATAATTAAAAAAAAAAAAGAAAATAAAAAAAACAGTTAATAAAAAAAAAATAAAAAAAAATAAAATCAAGAATGTTAAAAAAAGAATACCAAGTAAGAGCGAAATGCAGAGACAAGAAAATTTAATACAAGAAATACACGAAGCACAAAGACAAGAAGAGCAAAGACAAACACAAAGACAAGAAGCACAAAGACAAGAAGCACAAAGACAAGAAGCACAAAGACAAGAAGCACAAAGACAAACACAAAGACAAGAAGAGCAAAGACAAGAAGAGCAAAGACAAGAAGAGCAAAGACAAACACAAAGACAAGAAGCACAAAGACAAACACAAAGACAAGAAGCACAAATACAAGAAGAGCAAAGACAAGAAGAGCAAAGACAAGAAGAGCAAAGACAAACACAAAGACAAGAAGAGCAAAGACAAGAAGAGCAAAGACAAACACAAAGACAAGAAGAGCAAAGACAAGAAGAGCAAAGACAAACACAAAGACAAGAAGCACAAAGACAAGAAGAGCAAAGACAAACACAAAGACAAGAAGCACAAAGACAAACACAAATACAAGAGCAAAGAAAAGAAGAAAAAAGACAAGAGCAAAGACAAAAAGCTCAAACACAAGAGGAGCAAAATAAAGATGAAAAAAAATAACCAAAAAATACCCAATGACCTTAAATTGGGTTTTAAAAAAATAACAAATTTTACATCGCGGTCGATAAATAAAGTTTATAAAAATTATAAAAAGAAAAAAAAGGTTGAAGAAAAAAATGAATTAAAGCTTAGAGAAGAGCAAGTTAAAAAAGAACAAAAAAAAACAGAATTAAAAATAAAAGAACAATCAAAAAGAGATGATGAGATAAAAGCAAAAGAACATGAGTTAAAATTAAGAGATAGAGAATTAGAATCAAAAAACAAGGAACAATCAATAAAAAATTATCAAATAAAAACTAAAGAACAAAAAATAAAATTAAGGCAAGAGGAATTACAATTAAATGAACAAGAAAAAATATTAAGAGAAAAAGAGATAGTATTAAAAGAAAAGGAAATAGGATTAAGAGAAAAAGAATTAAATCTATGGGGAAAAGAACAATCAACAAAAGATGATGAGATAAAAATAAAAGAACAAAAACTAGAATTAAAACAGCAAGATCTTGAATCAAAATACAAAGAACAGTCAACAAAAAATGATGAAATAAAAACAAAAGAAGAAAAACTAGAGCTAAAACAGCAAGAACTCGAATTAAGAGAAAAAATATTAAAACAAAAAGAAATTGAACAGAAAAAAATAAATGATCAAAAAAATCAAAAAAAAATAGAACTTGAAAACCAAAGAATCAAAGAGTGGGAAGTTAAATTTGATCAGGAGTTAAAATTAAAAGAAGAAAAAGAAGCATTCAAATTAGAGCAACTCAAAATAAAAGAAAAGGAAACACCAAAAATTAACAAATGGTTAGATAAATATAACGAGAGGTTAAAATTAGAAAAAAAAGAGGAAAGATTAAAATTTGATATAAATAAACCAAATGAATATGAGGATCAAAAAATAAAAGAAAAGCTAATCTCAAAATTAGAGGACTTTGAGATAGACCATAATAAGAAAAACTAGACACTAATAGAGCATGTGGGGCTGTATTCAATCTTAAGTAGAAAATTTATTATTTAATTAATAGATATTTACATCAATACTTGGTTAAATTTGTATATGGCTATCATAAAAAAAAAATTAGCTAAGAAGTCCAAAAGTAAAACCAAAAAAAAATCAAAAATTAATTTGGTTAAACAATCATCAATAAAAAAAAAGAAGATTAAAGCAGCAAAAAAGACTGCGACAAAAAAAAAGTTAAAAAAGCCAATTAAAAAAAATAACATAAATAATAATAATAATAATAAAAATAGAGAGAGAGAAAATATGAGCACTGAAACTGTAAAAGGTGGACAGTCTCCATTACTGGATACGTCTCACTTAAAAGTTCCATTTCCATTTAAGAAAAAGTATGGAAATTTTATAGGAGGGAAATTCGTTGAACCAAAATCAGGAAAATATTTTGGCAACGTAAGCCCAATTAATAATGAGGTTATATGTGAAGTCCCAAGATCAGATGCAAAAGATGTTGAGGCTGCATTAGATGCTGCGCACGCTGCATTTCCTGCGTGGGGAGTTACATCAATAACTGAAAGATCAAATATACTGCTTAAGATAGCAGATGTTATTGAAAAAAATCTAAACTTACTAGCAACTGCTGAATGTTTGGATAATGGTAAACCAATTAGAGAATGTATGGCTGCAGATTTACCGTTAGTTGTTGATCATTGGAGATATTTTGCTGGAGTTATTAGAGCAGAAGAAGGTTCAGTTTCTGAGATAAGTAATAGTGAATATTCTTATCATATCCCTGAGCCACTTGGTGTAGTTGCACAAATTATACCTTGGAACTTCCCATTATTAATGGCAACATGGAAACTTGCACCAGCTTTGGCTGCGGGAAATTGTGTAATCTTAAAACCAGCTGAACAAACACCAGCATCTATCTTGCTTTTAATGGAATTAATTGGAGATCTATTACCTCCTGGAGTTCTTAATGTTGTAAGTGGATTTGGTTTGGAAGCTGGGAAACCTTTAGCGTCATCTAAAAGAATTAGAAAGATTGCTTTTACAGGTGAGACTACAACTGGACGTTTGATCATGCAGTACGCGGCGCAAAACTTAATTCCAATAACTTTAGAATTAGGTGGAAAATCTCCAAATGTTTTCTTTGAAGATGTCATGGATCAAGATGACGACTTCTTTGATAAATGTCTTGAAGGTTTCACAATGTTTGCTCTCAATCAGGGTGAAGTTTGTACTTGTCCTAGTAGAGTATTAGTTCAAGAATCTATCTATGATAAATTTATGGAAAGAGCAATTGCTAGAACAAAAGCCATCGTCCAAGACAACCCTTTAAAAATGGAAACCATGATTGGTGCGCAAGTATCATTGGAGCAAATGGAAAAAATAAAATCTTACCTAGACTTAGGGAAGAAAGAGGGCGCTAAAGTTCTATGTGGAGGTGAAGTTGCCAACTTAAACAGTGGACTGGAAAAAGGCAATTATATCCAACCTACTATTTTTGAAGGGGATAACTCTATGAGAATATTTCAAGAAGAAATTTTTGGTCCAGTTGTATCAGTTACTAAATTTAAAGATGAAGCTCATGCATTAGAAATTGCTAATGACACTCTTTATGGTTTAGGTGCTGGTGTTTGGACTAGAAATGGGAATGTTGCTTATAGAATGGGAAGAGGTATCCAGGCAGGAAGAGTTTGGACAAACTGCTACCATGCTTATCCAGCTCATGCTGCTTTTGGAGGTTACAAGCAATCTGGAATCGGTAGAGAAACTCATAAAATGATGCTTAATCATTATAGACAAGTGAAGAACTTACACGTGTCTTATAGTGAGAAAAAATTAGGTTTCTTTTAACAGATATATTATTCTGGCCCGTAAAATAAACGGGCCATATAAAACTATGAAAGTATCAGCAACAAATTTAGCATTAGAATTAATTGAAGATTTAAAGAAAGATCATGGTGAAGAGCTTTTATTTCATCAATCAGGTGGTTGTTGTGATGGCAGTGCTCCAATGTGTTATCCTGTTAAAGAATTTTTAATAAGTGATGACGATGTATTAGTTGGAAAAATTGGAGGTATCCCTTTCTACATAAGTGAAACTCAGCACACAGCCTGGAAAAATACAGATTTAATTATTGATTGCATTAAAGGAATGGGTGGAATGTTCTCTCTAGATAATGGTACTGGAAGAAGATTTCTAACAAGGTCAGAAATTTGTGTACCTGAAAAAAGTCAATCCAATTAATTAAATCTCATTCTAATTCTTAGCGTAAGTAAAATTACTATAATAATAAGATAAATTAAAGGCTCTGCCGTAACTACTTTGACTAACCACAAGTAGTGAGTAATTCCTAATAAAGAAATTATATAAATAAGTTTGTGTAGTTTTTTCCATTTATCTCTTAACAACCTCATCATTCGTTTAGATGAAGTAAGAGCAAGTGGCACTAATAAAAGCCAAGCTAAAAATCCAGCAAATATAAATTTTTTTTTAACAATATCATCACTAATACTAGACCAATCAAAGCGATAATCTATTCCCACATATGTCATCATATGCGCTGATGCATAAAAAAAGACAAACAAACCAAACATTCTCCTATAGCTAATCCAAAAATTTAATCTAGTAAATTTTTGTAAAGGAGTCATTGCAAGAGTTATTATAATAAAACGAAGAGTCCAATTACCAGTTACATGTGTAATTTCTTTTACAGGTTCAGGACCTAACTGGTTAAAGGTAATTTGATAAAAAATAATTAGTATTGGCAGTAAAGATAAAAAGAAAATTGGTATTTTTATATATTTATGCATTTTTTATAAAAATAATTTTATGTATTTAAAAGTTTTTCTTTAAATCCATACCTGAATATAAATTTGCAACTTCATCACCGTACCCATTAAACATTTCAGTTTCAATTCTGGGAGATAAAATACCCTCACCTATGACACGTTCTGTTGCTTGTGACCATCTAGGATGTGAAACATTTGGGTTAACATTTGAGTAAAACCCATATTCTCTTGGGGACGATCTCATCCAAGATGAGGTAGGCATTTTTTTAACTAATTTTATTTTAACAATTGCTTTTGCACTTTTAAAACCATATTTCCATGGAATAAAAATTCTCAATGGAGCTCCATTTTGGTTAGGCAATGCCTTACCATAAAGCCCAGTAACAACTGTTGTTATAGGATGCATAGCTTCGTCAATTCTTAATCCTTCTCTATAGGGCCAATTTAAAACTGGATATCTCTGGCCTTTCATTTGTTCAGGGTCATAAACACTTTCAAATTCGACAAATTTTGCAGTATTTTTAATAGATACTTTACTAAGTAACTTATTTAGAGAAAACCCCATCCAAGGAATAACCATGGACCAACCCTCAACACACCTAAGTTTGTAAATTCTTTCTTCAGAAGGAAATAAAGAAATTATTTCTTCAGCTGAAAGTGTAATTGGATTGTCTACCTCACCTTCAATAGTAACACTCCACGGTTTAGTAACAAATTCTTGTGAATTTTTGAAAGGGTCACCTTTTCCAGTTCCAAACTCATAATAGTTGTTATAAGTCATGATATCCTTATATGAGGTTAGCTCAGTTTTATTTTGTGAGTAAGCATTGTTTAAAAACGGTATACTACTTAAGGATAATGAACCCACACCTAAGCCAATAGATTTAATAAACTTTCTTCTTTTATTGTATATTTGTTCAGGTGTTATTTCTGAATATTTATATTTTTTCATTTTTAATAGGATTACCTTTTAGCCACTCACTTTGTTCATTTTTATAATGTTCTTTTTTCCATATAGGAGATCTTTTTTTAATTTCTTCAATAATATATCTAGATACTACATAGGCTTCATCTCTGTGTTTGCAAGCAACTGCAATAATAATACTAGTTTCGCCAAGCTCCACATAACCTTTAATATGTTCTATAAATACTGCTTTATCAATAATTTTTAGCTTTTCAGTGGTTTCTTTATAAATTTCATTAAAGCTTTTTAATACTAGTTCGTCATGACTGTCATAAGTGATTCCAACAACTTCTTTATTTTCATTAACGTTTCTGACTGTGCCATTAAAAATAATTGATGCACCATATGAGGAAGATCTTACAAATGCCTCTGCTACAGAAGTTTTTATTTTATTTTTTTCAATATCTATAATTTTTGTATGTAGCATCAACCACCGCCTATTGGAGGTATTATTCCAATTTTTTGATCTTTTATAATCTTAAAGTCATCACTAACAATATTATTATCTTCCGAGCAAAAAACAGAGTTTTTTACAATTTTAATAAAATTCTCATTACCCTTAAAGTTTTTATCTAAGTAATTAATTACTTCTTTCCTAAAATCTTTAATTTCAATCTTTTGTTTAATGTCAAATTCTAAGAATTCTTTATTACTAAAATCTTTACTTGCTCCAAATAGTTCAAGCTTAATTTTCATGTTTAAAAAATATCTTTTAAAAATTCTGGTAAGCCATCAGGATTAGTCCATAAACCACTTTTTCCACCTTCTTTAATTAGTAATTTAACATTATCAATTCTAAGATGTGGATTTACAATTTTACTTAGATCATAAATAGTTATTAGTGCAGTATTAACACCCATAATAGCTTCCATTTCTACCCCAGTTTTTGCAACAGCAGACACAACACAAAAAACCTCTAATGAAGCATCTTCATCATGCATGATAATTTTAGTTGCTGTATGATCTATTGGAAGTGGGTGGCATAGTGGAATCAATTCACTAGTTTTTTTAACACCTAAGACTGCTGATACCTCAGCTAAAGTGATTGGATCACCTTTAGGCATTTCTTTATTTTTAATTAGGTTAAAAACTTCTTTCCCTACATAAATTTTACCAGAAGCCAATGCTCTTCTAAATGTTTCTTTTTTTGAAGAAACGTCAATCATATTAAATGAGTTTTTTTTAAAAATTTCCTTAGCCCAATCTTTTAATTTTCCTTCATTTATCACTTTTAAGTTTTCCATTTATCCTCCAGTACTTGATAAATTTGGAGTAATTCCAGTATCTCCAAGCTCTAAATAATGTGACTCTTTTTTAAGGTGCAATTGTTTTATGATAAGATCCACAAGTTCATCTTTTTGAACATCGTCTTTTAATAAATGTCTAATGCTAATTCCAGTATTACCAAACAAACATAATCTTAAATCACCTCTAGAGGTAACTCTCAATCTATTACATGTTTGGCAAAAATCTTTAGTGTAAGGAGCAATTAATCCAAATTTCCCCTTAAACTCTGAATGTATAAAATTTAATGAAGGGCCTGCATCTTTCCCATAAGTTTGAGAGATCCAGTTATTTTTTTCTAAAAAATCTTTGAATATTTTAGAGGAAACATGATTTTTTTTAAAATACTCTAAATTATCACCAGTTTGCATTAATTCTATAAATCTAAAATCAATATTGTTATTTTTTATGAAATTTCCAAATTTTTTAAACTCATCATGGGTATCATTAATACCCTTAAGTAAAACGGCATTAATTTTTATATTTTTGAAATTTAATTTTTGTAAAGTCTTTATACCTTCTAAAATTTCATCAAGCCTGTCATGACCTGTTAGTTTTTTAAAAGTTTCTCTATTTAAACTGTCTATACTAATATTTATTCCATCTAAACCAGCTTCACATAATTGCTCTGCAATTTTGTTCAAACGATAACCGTTAGTCGTCATTGTTACTTTGGGAATATTTGAATTTTGCTTCATATCTTTAAGGATATCAAAAAAATCTTTTCTAACCGTTGGTTCTCCACCGGTTAATCTAATTTTACAAACACCCAATTCAGACAATGCTTTTGTTAATCTGGATATTTCTTGAGCAGACATAAAACTTCTCGTGTCTCCAGGTGTCTTTTTATATCCTTGTGGCAAACAATAGGTACAACTGTAATTACATACATCTGTAATTGATAATCTTATGTAGGGGAATTTTCTTCCAAAAGTATCACTTAATGTTTTCATCTTATTTTTATTACATTATATTATAATAACAATATATGAGCAAAATTATTACCAAAGCAGAAGTAGATATATTTAAAAAAGATGGTGCGGTCTTAATTAAAGGCAAATTTGATAACGCATGGATTGAAAAGTTAAAAAAAGGAATTAAAAAAGGTAAAGAAAGTCCTAGTCCAAGATTTGTAAACCACACAAAAGACCAAAAACTACCAGGATATTATGAAGATTTTTGGACTTGGAATTTACATGAGGAATTTAAAGATTTTGTATTTAATTCACCAACACCCAAAATTGCAGCAGAACTTTTAGAAGCCCAAAAAATTAATTTAGTGATGGATAATTGGTTTTTTAGGGAAGCAGGATCAAAGTCATCACCACCTTTTCATCATGATATATCATATTTCGATTTTGAAGGATCTATGTGTGTATTGTGGATACCGCTTGAGTCAGTTAAAAAAGAAGATGGTATTGCTTGGGTTAAAGGTTCACATTTATGGGATAAGCTATTTTTAAGAACAAGATTTAATGATGGCCATGAAGTTGATGGCAATGTTGGTGTTGTTAATGGAAAAAAATATGAATTAACTCCTAATATATTAAAAAATAAAAATGATTATGAATTTTTACAATGGGATTTGGAAGTTGGTGACTGTATTTATTTTGATATTAGAACACTACACGGAGGATTAAATACTGTTACACCTAAAAAAGATGTTCATAGATACACATTAAGAATGGCAAAAGAAAACTCTAAAATTATTTATAGAGGAAATTGGGCTAGAGAAGAAAGAGCTATCATGGAAAATAATGGTTATAAAAATGGTGATGATTTATCTGGTAAAATGTTTCCAACTTTATTTGAAACTAGCTAACTTCCAGCTTTTTAACTGGAAGTTAATATAATAATTAACCAGCAGGCTTATAGCTAGCCATAGCTTTAGCGGCAAGCTCAGCTGTTTTGTTCATATCCATCTCTTCAAGAATAACCATATTTTCTACTGTTCCACTAGCTTCCACAGCTAATTTTATACCAGCAAAATTTTCATAAGGCATGTCTCCTGAAGTGACTGCAACGAAATCATAAGGACCTCTCGTAATATAAAAAGATTCAAAAGTTCCACCTACTGCTTCAGTTAATGCTTTTACAGCAGTTGATCTATCTTGCTTAGGGTTTTTCATAAAACCTTGGAAGGCCTTTGCTGTATAATTACCCATTACAATATATTTTTTCATAAGTTTCTCCTTTATTAATTTGTAAGATTTAATCATATTTGTTAAAGATTTGAACAATTATTTTTTAAAATCAACACAAGGTTTAGCAAATTATGTACGAAAAATTTGGACAATTTATCGATGGCAATTGGTCACCCTCTTCTAGTAAGGAAACTTATGAAGTTATCAATCCAGCTACGGAAGAAGTTTTAGGTCACGCATCGAAAGCTACACCTGCAGATGTTGATAAAGCATTAAAATCTGCTGAAAAAGGATTAAAAGTTTGGAAAAAAATAACACCATGGGAAAGATCTTATATTCTTAGACGTATAGCAGATAAGCTTCGAGAGAAAAAAGATGTACTAGCTAAATGGATGGCTTTAGAAAATGGAAAACCTTTAGCAGAAGGTGCTGGTGAAACAAATGGAGCAGCAGATATTTTTGAATGGAATGCTGAAGAGACAAAAAGAATTTTTGGTCAAACTATTGAAAGTAGATTTGAAGACACAAGAGTACACGTTTATTATCAACCAGTTGGAGTTGTAGCAGCGTTATCACCTTGGAACTTTCCACTTATTTTAGCAGCTAGAAAGATATCAACTGCACTTGCTGCAGGTTGTTCGGTAATTATCAAGCCTGACACAATTACACCTGGTGTAGTGATGGAGTTAGTTGATATTTGTAGAGAATGTGGGGTTCCACCAGGAGCTGTTAATCTTTTATCAGGTGATCCACCAAGTATAGCTTCTCAATTAATTCAATCAGATATAGTTAAAAAAATTTCGATTACTGGATCTTTAAGGGTTGGAAAACTAATTTTAAAACAAGCTGCTGATAAAGTTCAAAGAGTAACAATGGAATTAAGTGGTCATTCTCCTTTTATAGTTTTTGATGATGCTAATGTTAAAAAAGCAACCGATATGGCTATTGCTGCAAAATTTAGAAATAATGGACAAGTTTGTATTTCTCCTAATAGATTTTACATTCATGAATCAAAAAAAGAAGAATTCATAAATTTATTTATAGAAAAAACAAAAAAGTTAAAAATTGGAAATGGAATGGATCCAGATACTCAATTAGGTCCATTAACAACTCAAAAAAGATTAAATGAAGTTGAGGAATTAGTTGAAAAAACTAAACAAGAAGGTGCTAAAGTTTTATTAGGTGGAAAAAGACCAGCGGGCTTTAATAAAGGTTTTTATTATGAGCCAACAGTTTTTGATGATGTAAAAGATGATTATACCATTATGAAACAAGAACCATTTGGACCATTAGTTCCAATACTATCATTTAAATCTTTTGATGAAGTTATTGAAAGAGCCAATGATAATGATCTTGGTTTATGTAGTTATGTTTGTACTAATTCTATGGAAACAGCACATCTTGCATCAGAAAAATTAGAAACAGGATCTGTAGCAGTTAATACTGGAGCAGTTGCAATTGCTGAGGCACCATTTGGTGGAATAAAACAGAGTGGATATGGAAGAGAAGGTGGGTCAATGGCTATAAAAGATTACCTCAATGTTAAATACACACACATGGGTATCAAAGGTTAATTATTCTATTATTGTAAAGTCTGATTTATATTTATCAGTAAGTGTCAGGCCTAATCCAGGCAAGTCATCTTTTAAATCTATAAAACCATTTTTTGGAGTGGGGTCACCCTCAAAGATATAATAAAATAGTTCATTGCCAATTTCTACATCATGCACTGGGAAGTATTCTGAAATAGGACAATTTACATTTGCCATTGTTAAATGATAGTTATGCATTTGGCCTGCGTGTGGAACGACTGGAACTTGATAGGCTTCAGCTAAAGCATTAATTTTTTGAGCAGCAGTTATGCCACCAACTCTATTGGTATCATATTGGATATAGCTTATTGCCTTTAAATCTAACAATTGTTTAAAACCAAACAAACTAAACTCATGTTCACCACCAGAAATAGGAATCATATTCATATTATTAAGTTCAGCGTACCCATGAATGTCATCAGCTATTACAGGTTCTTCTAACCATCTAGGATTAAACTTCATTAACTTTGGCATCATTCTTTTAGAATAATCTAAATTCCAACCCATGTAGCATTCAAGCATTAAATCTGCATCTTCTCCTATAACTTCTCTTACAGCTTCAACTAATTGAATATTATTTTTCATTCCCTCAGGACCATCTTGTGGTCCCCACCCAAATCTCATTTTATACATATTGAAACCTTGACTTTTATAAAGTTCAGCTTCTTTTTGAAGCTCATTTAGTGGCTGACTGTAAAGTTTAGATGCATAAACAGGAATTTTCTCTTTTGTTCTTCCACCCAATAATTTGAAGACAGGTTTTTTTGTTATTTTTCCAATAATATCCCAAATAGCAATATCAATTGCTGAAATTGCCGTCATACCAACACCTTTTCTTCCCCAAGCTAAAGTTCTTCTATACATTTTTTCCCAAATGTAAGCATAATCAAAAGGGTCTTCACCAATGACCAATGGCTTTAAATATACATCGATAGTTTTTTTTGTAACTTGAGGTGCCAAAGCTGCGTTACCAATTCCGATAACCCCATCATCTGTCTCAATCTCGCAAACCAACCATTCATGAAATCTAAAAGAGCCCATTGCATCTGATTTTTCATAAAGTACATCAGAAGCATTCGTACAAAAGTTTTTTTGAGGAGGAACAGTTTTACCTTTCCATTGATAAACAGTAGTTTTGATATTTTTAATTTTAGTCATTAGATTTATTTTCAGCCATTGTTAATGCAATTTTAAAAGAATTTAAAGTAGGTTCTAAATTAGCCTCATTTTTTCCAGCAATATCAAAGGCAGTTCCATGTGCTGGAGTTGTTATTGGAACTGGCAAACCACCTTGAACAGTAACACCCCTATCAAAGCCAAATGCTTTTAAACCAGATTGTAGTGCATCATGATACATACCAACAATACAGTCATGTTTTTTATTTTTAAAAGCAGTAATAAAAGACGTGTCACAGGGTAGTGGGCCATCAGCATTAATACCCAAACTTTTAGCCAGTTCAATAGCTGGAATAATTTCATCTTTTTCTTCTGTTCCAAATTCTGCATGGGGGTTAAGAGCCTGAACAGCAACTCTAGGATTTTTTATACCATTACGTTTCATTGCTTCGTTAATTAATTTAATTGGTTTAATAATTTTTTCTTTTTTAATATGTGAAGGAACTTCGCTAATGGGTATGTGAGAAGTAACCCGAGCAGTCCAAAAATTGTCCACAACATTAAATTCACAAAAAAAATTTTTTACTTCCAATTTTTCAGCCATTAAATGAAGTTCATCAGAAAACTTGTTACCTCCCAGTTTTAAACTTGTTTTATTAAAGGGACCAAAGTTAATTGCATCAATTTTATTTTCTTTTGCTAAATCTAATGCTAAATTTAAAGCATCCAAAACACTCTCACCTGATTCTTTTGAGCATTCAGATAATTTATAGTTATGATTTTTACCATTAGAAATATTTAGGAAAAATTTATCTCCACTTTCAAAATTAATTTGATCAAAGTTTTCTACAACTTTTAAATTTTGTGATTTTCCTGAAATTTTATTTCCTTCTTCAAGAATATTTTTTTCACCTATAACAACGATATTTGCTTTATTTATAATCTCTTCAGATAATAATTTTGAAATCAGCTCAGGTCCTATACCTGATGGATCACCTAATAGTAAAGCAATTCTTTTTTTATTTGTTGACATTATTTATTGTACTTAAATATTTTTTTACGGTAGTTTTTTGAATAAGTAATATTTATATTACAAATATTATATAATAACAAATGAGAGGAAAATAATGAAAAAAACATTAAAAGCTTTTTTAGTTGCTGCTTTTGTAGTGACTGAATTTTTTGTGATTGCATTACCTTTGGTAACTACATCGGCTAAAGCTGATGGTGCTATTCAAGCAATTACCCATGCAGGTTTTGGTGGTGGTACTGATGTAACTACTAGAATGATGCTTTTAAGAGCAAGAAGAGTTCTTAAACAAGATATGCAGTTAGTTAACAAAAAAGGTGGCGGTGGAGCTGTATCTATGGATTACATGATGTCATTACCTGCTGATGGAAATCACACGTTAACTTGGACTACTGGTCACGCTGTTTCTATGGCGCTAGGTAAAACAAAAGTTAAATTAAGTGACATGCAGCCTTTAGCTAGAGGAACTGATGATCCTCAGTTATTTGTTGTTAACTGTAAAGCTGACATTAAGGATGCTAAAAAATTTATTAGTGTTCAAAAATCAAAATCACTTAAATATGGAACAACTCATACAGGTGGAATTGATGATGTAAGTGCAATTGCTTTTACAAAAAAAGGTGGATTAAAAGATCCTACTATCGTTGCATATAAAGGTGTTGCGCCAATTAAAACAAACTTAATCAAAGGAGATATTGATGTGGGTGTTTTAAATTTAGGTGAAGCATTAACAGAGATCAATGAAGGAACATTGTGTGTTACTGTAGTTCTTGCAAACGAAAGAATGGCTAAAATTGGAGATTCTCCAACAGCTAAAGAATTGGGTATCCCAGTCTCTTTATCTACTGTTAGAGGATTTGTAACTAAAAAAGGTGCTCCTGCTGCAAGAGTTAAAGAGCTTGAAGCTGGAATGATGAAAGCTATGGGACATAACTATTACAAAAATTTCTTAACTGAAATTGGTCTTGATGACACTAGTGTAGTTGGTGCTGATGAGTGGGGTAAGCAAATGGAAGAAATGCTTAAAGAAATGACTGCTCAGCTAAAAGCTTTAGGTTACCTTAAGTAATTAAAAACGGTACATTTTTTATATGAATAATGTACTAAAGAAAAAAAGGGCAAACAAAAGTAGTTTGCCCTTTTTTTTTAAAAGTTCTTTTAAAGTATCTTTTATAATAATATTAATTTCATTAATTTTATTAATAACAACATTCACATTTGATGCAGTTCCACCAATTTTAAATAGAGGTATTCAGCCTGCTACATTTCCTAAAGCATTATTGGTCTTAATAATTTTTTTAACATCAATTATTTTTTATTTATCAATTAAAACACCTTGGAAAAAAGAGAGCAAATTACCCAAGTCATTTTTTATTACATTGATAGCTTTTGTTTTGTTTTTGGTTATTGCAAAAACATTAGATTTTTTCTTAGCTATTTCAGTTTTTTCAGCTTTAGTTTCTTATTATTGGGGAGAAAAAAGAATTATTTACCTTTTAATGGTCAGTATACTGTTCCCAATAATTGTATTTATTTTCTTTGAAACATTTTTAGGTTTAAGATTTCCACCAGGAATAATCACTAATATTTATTATAATTAATATGGAAAATTTATCTTATATGATGGCTCCTTTATTTAGCTCTAAGCTATTATTGGTTTTATTTTTTGGAACTTTATTTGGATTAATTTTGGGTGTGTTGCCTGGACTGGGTCCTACAACTGGTGGAGCATTAATTTTACCTTTTACAATGACACTCGATCCGCTTTCAGCAATCGTACTTTTGACAGCAATTTATTGTGCAGGAACATATGGTGGTGCTATTACAGCAATATTGATTAATACACCTGGAACACCCGCCGCCGCTGCAACATGTCTTGATGGATATCCATTAGCACAAAAAGGAGAGGCTGGAAGAGCTTTAGGTATGGCAACGGTTTCTAGCACAATAGGTGGGATTTTTAGTGTTATTATTCTAGTTTTTTTTGCACCTTTATTGGCAAAACTTGCTTATGAATTTGGTCAACCAGAATATTTTGCTTTAGCAATATTTGGATTAACCATGCTTGCATCAATTGGTGAGGGTAGCCCGGTTAAAAATTTGATTGCAGCAGCATTTGGTGTTTTAATTTCGACTGTTGGAAAAGATTTTATGACTTCAATAGACAGATTTACTTACGGTATAAATGAATTATCAGAAGGAATAGGTTTTATTCCTGTAGTGGTTGGATTATTTGCAATTAGTGAAATGTTAACCCAATCAACAATGCTAGACCAAGTATTTAAAAGAGTTGCATTGAAAGCTGTAAAGTTACCTTCTTTAAAAGATTACAAACTAACTTGGAAAACAATACTTAGATCTTCAGGAATAGGCTCGTTCATTGGCGTGCTTCCTGCTGAAGGAGGAACGGTTGCTTCTTTAATTGGATATTCAGAAGCTAAACGTTGGTCAAAAAATCCAGAAGAATTTGGAAAAGGATCTATAGAAGGAATAGCTGGAGCAGAAGCTGCAAATAATGCTGCAACAGGTGGGGCAATGGTGCCAACATTGGCACTAGGAATACCTGGCAGTGCAACAACGGCAGTAATTTTAACTGGTTTAATAATTCACGGAGTAAGACCAGGCCCAGATTTATTTAGAGAACAACCAGAATTTTTATATGGAATTTTTGGGTCAATGCTGATTGCAAACATATTATTTTTTATTTTTGGTTTTTTTGGAGCTAAACTTTTTGCTAGAATTACCTTGGTACCTAATAAGATTTTGTGGCCAATGATTTTTGCACTTTCGGTTTGTGGAACCTACTCTTTAAGCCAATCTATTACAGATGTTTGGATAATGTTATTCTTTGGTGTGGTTGGTTTTTTTATGAGAAGATATGGGTTTTCTGTAGTGCCAGTTATTATAGGATTGATTTTAGGCGAGCTAGTTGAAGGGACGTTAAGACAATCTTTAGTAATATTTGATGGTAATTGGTTAATGTTTTTAACAAGACCGATAGCGTTAACATTTTTTACTTTAGCAATAATTGCTTTACTTTTTCCCTTATTTAAGAAAAAAACTAAAAAAACTAAATTAAAAAAAATTAAAATAGAAGGTTAACATATGAATAATTATAATTTAAAAGGCAGAAGAGCAATAGTAACTGGTGGAGCACAGGGTTTTGGCTATGCTATTACAAAAAGGTTTCTAGAGTCGGGTGCTGAAGTTATAATTTGGGATATTGACCAAAAAGCTATTGATGAAGCTTTAAAAAAACTTACATCAGAAAAATGCAGCTATCAAAAAGTGGATGTCACTAACTTTGATGATATCACAAAAAATATTGAGCTAAGCACTAAAGAAAAAAATATAGATATCTTTATAAATAATGCTGGAATGGCAGGTAAAAATACACAAGTTTGGAACTATCCGAATGATGAATGGTTAAAAGTAATGAACTTAGATTTAAATTCAGTTTTTTATTGCTGTAAAGCAATAGCTCCACACATGATTAAGAATAATTATGGAAGAATAGTAAATATTGCATCAATTGCAGGAAAGGAAGGTAACCCAAATGCTAGCGCATACAGTACAGCAAAAGCAGGAGTTATAGGGCTTACAAAATCATTAGGTAAAGAGTTAGCAGATAAAAATATTGCTGTTAATGCTGTTACACCTGCCGCTGCTAAAACTAGAATTTTTGATCAAATGACTGAAGAACATATAAATTATATGCTTTCTAAAATTCCAAGAAATAGATTTGCTAAAGTTGATGAATTAGCATCATTAGTTACTTGGTTAGCTGCAGAAGAAAATTCTTTTTCTACAGCTGCCGTTTTTGATTTAAGTGGCGGTAGGGCAACTTATTAATTATGCAAATTGGATTTGACGTTGGAGCAACAAAAATAGAAAGTGTCATTTTAAAAGATAATGGTGAAGAAGTTGACAGAAGTAGAAGAGACTGTCCAAAAAACTATACTAAAATAATTCAAACAATTAAAGATGTGGTTGAGGAATTAGAAAAAAAATACAATCAAATATTTCCAGTAGGTGTTTGTCATCCAGGTGTTCATTCACCACAGACAGGATTGGTTAAAAATGCACCTAATTGTGTTTGGATTGAAAAAAAACCTTTTCAAAAAGACCTACGAGAAGCTTTGAGCAGAGAAGTTTTTTGTGAAAATGATGGAAATTGTTTTGCATTATCAGAAGCAATTGATGGAGCAGGCAAACATTATAAAATTGTTTATGGAATAATTTTAGGATCAGGTGCTGGAGGTGGATTAGCTATTGATAAGCAAATTGTATCAGGACCTAATGGTGTTGCAGGAGAATGGGGTCACAATCAATTACCTTACATGGCTGCAAAAAAAGAAATGCTTAATACCACGAGCTTGAGGGAAGCTGAAGTTGAAAGTTTTGTGTCAGGACTGGGTCTTGCTAAAAGATTTAACAAAAAGTACGGAAAAAATTTAAAATCCAAAGAGATTTTCGAATTAAATAGAAGACATGAATTAGATGCAGAAAAAATGATTGATGAGTTTAAAGTCAATCTTGCAATGTCGTTAGCAGTTATTGTTAATATACTTGACCCTGATGCTTTTATATTTGGTGGTGGGTTAACAAACGAAATAGATTTTTTTGATGAGATAGAAAATTTAACTAAGAAATACGTTATTGGAAAAGAATATGAAGGTGTTTTTTTAAAGCCTAAATATGGAGACGCAAGTGGAGTTCGTGGTGCAGCTCGTTTAGGAAGAAAATCTAACTATTAAATTAATTCACTTATAAATAGTTTATTCATTTTTTTTACTCAAAATTTCATAGATACAACAACACTTATTTAGACAAAAGTAAAAATCAATTTCAGGTTGTGCGTAGCATTTTTCTGTTTAAATAAATTTTTTTTTTTAATAGAGTTCTTTTTTAAAAATTAATCAAACCGATTAATATTCTATTAACTAATGAGAGGGAATAAAATGAAAATGAAAAAACTGTTAGTTGCTTTAATAGCTCTAGCTCTTACTCCAAGTGTTTCATTTGCAGCGCCTAAAGCTGAGGTATTGCACTGGTGGACTGGTGGTGGTGAAGCAAAAGCTCTAAAAGTACTACAAGATGATTTTGCTACACAAGGTGGAATTTGGTTAGATATGCCTGTTTCTGGTGGTGGTGGAGATGCAGCAATGCAGACACTAAAAGCTAGAATAGTTGCTAACGATGCTCCAGCCGCGGCTCAAATTAAAGGTCCTACAATTCAAGAGTACGATGAAGAAGGTGTAGTTGGACCTTACAACATTGATGCTGTTGCACAAAAAGAAGGTTGGGACAATCTTTTAAGTAAACAAGTTGCAAGTCATATGAAATGTGATGATGGCAAAGCATATTGTGCTGCACCAGTAAACATTCACAGAATTGACTGGATCTGGGCTAATAAAAAAGTTTTAGATTCAAATGGTATTAAAATGCCTTCTACTTGGGCAGAGTTTAATGCTGCAGCAGATAAGCTACAAGCAAAAGGAATTATTCCTTTAGCTCATGGTAGTCAGCCTTGGCAAGATGCGACAGTATTTGAAGCTGTAGCTCTTGGTATTGGTGGAAATGATTTTTACAGAAAAGCTTTTGTAGAATTAGATCCTGCTACTTTAGGTGGATCAACTATGACTAAAGTATTTGACCAAATGAGAAAGCTTAAGGGTTACACAGATGCTGGTTCCCCAGGAAGAGACTGGAACATAGCTACTGGTATGGTAATGGAAGGCAAAGCTGCTTTTCAAATCATGGGTGACTGGGCAAAAGGTGAGTTTTCTGCTAACAACCAGGCGCCAGGAAAAGATTATATCTGTGCACCAACTCCATCTGATAATGGATATCTTTACAATGTAGACTCATTTATTTTCTTCAAGGTAAAAGGTAAAGAAAAGGTTGAAGGTCAAAAACTACTTGCTAGCTTAATGATGGGAAAAAACTTCCAAAAAGTTTTCAACATCTACAAAGGTTCGATACCTGCAAGACTAGACGTTTCTATGGATGAGTTTGATATGTGTGCTAAAAAATCAAACGCAGACTTAAAAACTGCTGCTTCTAAAGGTGGATTACTACCAAGTTTTGCTCACGGTATGGCATTAAAACTTGCACAAAAAGGTGCGATTCAAGATGTGGTTACTGAGCATTTCAACTCAAAAATGTCTTCGTCTGACGCTGCAAAAAAATTAGCAGCTGCAGTTAAGGCTTCACTTTAATAAAAAAAGTAAATTAAGATTTGCGCTGTCATGAAAATGATAGCGCAGATTTAATTACAAAATATGTTTTGGTTAAAAAAAAATTTACCTAAATTAGTTTTAACTCCATCACTTGGAATTTTGTCATGGTTTGTCTATGGTTTCATTTTTTGGACGATATACATCTCTTTTACTAAGTCGAAGATGTTGCCAAGATATGAGTTTTGGGGAATAGACCAGTATATCAGACTGTGGAAAATGCCAAGATGGCACGTAGCAGTAGAAAATTTGCTTATATTCACTGTATTATTTATCATTCTATGCATTGCTATTGGAATTCTTCTTTCAATTTTACTTGATCAAAAGATTAGAGCTGAAGGGTTTTTGAGAACAATTTATTTATACCCTATGGCTTTATCATTTATTGTAACGGGTACTGCTTGGAAATGGGTTCTAAATCCAACACTAGGCATTGAAAAATTTGCCCACGATATGGGTTTTGAGACCTTTAAATTTGATTGGTTGGTGACACCTGAGATGTCAATATACACAATAGTAATAGCCGGTGTGTGGCAATCATCTGGATTTATAATGGCAATTTTTTTAGCAGGTCTAAGATCAGTTGATGATGAAATTATTAAAGCAGCAAAAATTGATGGTGCTGGAATATTTTCAATTTACAGTAAAATTATTCTTCCAATGATGCGGCCAGTTTTTATGAGTGCAATAGTAATTTTGGTTCACTTATCAATTAAGAGTTATGATTTGATCATAGCGCTAACTTCAGGTGGACCAGGAATTTCCTCAGATATGCCAGCAGTATTTATGACAACTATGGCCTTTCATAGAAGTGAAGTTGGTTTAGCATCTGCAAGTGCTATCATGATGTTTTTAACAGTATCAGCAATTGTTGTGCCATATTTATATTCAGAACTGAAGAGGGAAGATGCAAGATAAAGAAACTTTAAAACTAAATAAATTAGAAGCGGATTCTAAAAGAAAAAATACAATCTATAGATGGATTTTATATTTTATATTAGGTATTTTTGTTATTTATTATTTAACACCGTTATATGTGATGATTGTAACATCATTTAAAACAATGCCTGAAATTAGACAGGGAAACTTATTTTCATTGCCGAGTTCTTTAAAATTTGATGCTTGGAAACAAGCTTGGGATGGAACAGGCTATACAGGTGGTGATGTTTTTCTTAAACCTTATTTTTGGAACTCAATAAAACTAGTAGTTCCTGCTGTTGTTATATCAACTTTACTTGGTGCTATTAACGGTTATGCTTTAACAAAATGGAGATTCAAAGGAGATTCATATGTTTTTCTATTATTTTTATTTGGCACATTTATTCCATACCAGGCAATTTTGTTACCGATGGCTAGAACATTGGGTATTCTTGGAATTTCAAATTCAATAAATGGACTAATACTAGTTCATGTTGTTTATGGAATTTGTTTTACAACTTTATTTTGTAGAAATTACTATGTATCAATTTCAGATGAAATGGTAAGAGCTGCAAGAATAGATGGTGCTGGTTTTTTTAAAATATTTTTTAAAATAATTTTACCAATTTCTATACCAATAATAGTTGTAACTGTTATTTGGCAATTTACACAAGTATGGAATGATTTTTTATTTGGTGCTACTTTTTCATTCGGTGAATCTGCACCAATTCAAGTTGCCCTTAATAATTTGGTTTTAACAGGAACGGCTGTCAAAAGATACAACGTGGATATGGCAGCAGCAATTATTACAGGAATTCCAACATTAATAGTTTATATTCTTGCTGGAAATTATTTTATCAAAGGACTAACAGCTGGATCAGTGAAAGGATAATATGGCAACTTTAAAAATTAATGACATAAATAAAAATTTTGGAAAAACGGAAGTTTTAAAAGGCATTAACCTAGATATTAAACATGGTGAATTTCTTGTACTCTTAGGACCATCTGGTTGTGGAAAATCTACATTATTAAACACTATAGCTGGACTAGAAACCTCTAATAGTGGGGATATTTTAATAGATGATCATATTGTGAATAATATGGAGCCAAGTGACAGAGATATTGCTTTAGTGTTCCAGTCTTATGCTCTTTATCCAGCAATGACTGTTAGAAAGAACGTAACATTTGGTTTAGAGCAAAGAAAAACTCCAAAAGAAAAAATAGCAAAAGCATTAGATGATGTTTCTAATTTATTACAAATAACGCAACTATTAGACAGAAAACCATCTCAATTATCTGGCGGTCAACGTCAACGTGTTGCGATGGGTAGAGCATTAGTAAGAGATCCTAAAATTTTTCTATTTGATGAACCGTTATCAAATCTTGACGCAAAATTAAGAGTTGAAATGAGAAGAGAAATTAAAAAACTACATCAAAAACTTGGCACAACTATAGTTTATGTTACCCATGATCAAACAGAGGCAATGAGCTTAGGTACAAATATTGCAATCATGGATCATGGTTTAATTCAACAATGTGACACTCCTAAAAATATTTACAATAAGCCAGAAAGTATTTTTGTTGCAGATTTTATTGGATCTCCATCAATGAATTTGGTTGAAGGTAAATTGATCAAAGACAATGATGATATTGTTTTTATGCCTAGTGGTTCAAATAATAATGTAAAAATACCAGTTGGGAACTACTCTTTTAAAAATAAATTTGATGGTACTGAAATATCAGCTTATTTAGGAATTAGACCAGAGCATATTTATTTTGAAAAAATTAATCCTGATTGTTTTGAAATTAATCTAAAGTCAGAACTTTTAGAATACACAGGCCATGAACAAATCGTAACTTTTGACTATTTTGGCCAACAAGTTCTTGGTAAATTTGCATCTACTTTTGATATAGAGATAAATAAAGATTTAAAATTAAATATTGATACATCTCAAATTTCTTTATTTGATAAAGATTCACAAAAAAGGATATAAAATGACAGCTATTTATAATGATCTAAAAAATAAGAGAGTTTTTGTTACTGGAGGAGGTTCTGGTATTGGCGCTTCTATCGTTGAACATTTTTGTGAACAAGGATCCCAGGTATTTTTTGTAGATATTAATGAAGAAGCATCAAATCAATTAGTATCAAAATGCAAAAATAAAAATCTGTCTGTACCAACTTTTATAAAGTGTGACTTAATAAATATAAAAGATTTACAAAACACTATATCAAAAATTATTAGTGATAATGGAGCAATTGATATTTTAGTAAATAACGCGGCCAATGATGAAAGGCATTCTATTGATGAAGTAACAGAAGAATTTTGGAATGAAAGAATGAATATTAATTTAAGGCATTATTTTTTTACTGTGCAATCAGTTAAAAAAAGAATGATTCAAAATAAAGGTGGATCTATTATAAATATTGGTTCTGTCTCTTGGATGATAGGACAGGGTGGAATGGCTGCTTATACTGCTGCTAAATCTGGTGTTGTAGGTTTAACAAGATCTTTTGCAAACGACTTAGGAGAATTTGACATAAGAGTAAACTCAGTAGTTCCTGGTTGGGTAATGACAGAAAGACAGGTTGAGAAGTGGTTAACGCCCGAATCTGAGGCAGATATAATGAAAAAGCAGTGTTTAAAACACAAATTGATGCCTTCAGATATTGCAAAAGCTGTTCTGTTTTTTGGGTCTGATGCGTCATCAGGTTGTACTAATCAAGATTATGTAGTCGATAAAGGTTGGTTATAATAAATTCACAAATATGAAAAAAAAAAAATTAAGAAGCAAACAATGGTTTGATAATCCAGCTGACCCAGCGCTGACAGCTTTATATCTAGAGAGATATTTAAACTATGGGATGACTAGAGAAGAGCTGCAATCTGGAAAGCCTATAATTGGAATTGCACAATCGGGTAGTGATCTATCACCATGCAACAGACATTTTCTAGAACTAAGCAGCAGAATTAAAGATGGAATTAGACAAGCAGGAGGTATTCCAATGGAATTTCCAACGCACCCAATTCAAGAAACTGGAAAACGACCTACAGCAGGACTAGATAGAAATTTATCTTATTTATCTTTAGTAGAAGTTTTATTTGGCTATCCTATTGATGGTGTAATTCTGACAACGGGTTGTGATAAGACTACACCAGCAGCATTGATGGCTGCAGCAACTGTAAATATTCCAGCTATAGTTTTATCAGGTGGTCCAATGCTTGATGGAAATTATAAAGGTAAAAAAGTTGGATCTGGAACGGTTGTTTGGGAAGCTAGAAAACTTCATGCAAAAGGAGAAATTACTTATGATGAATTTATGGATATGGTTGCTGCATCAGCACCAAGTATAGGTCACTGTAATACAATGGGGACTGCCTCATCAATGAATTCTATAGCAGAAGCTTTGGGAATGTCTTTAACAGGTTGTGCGGTTATACCCGCTCCATATAGAGAAAGATCACAAATCTCATTTGAGACAGGAAAAAGAATAGTTGATATGGTTCACGAAGATTTAACACCTTCAAAAATTATGACTAAAGAAGCATTTGAAAATGCAATCTTAGTTGCAAGCGCTATTGGTGCATCAAGTAACTGCCCTCCACATCTTACTGCGATAGCAAGACACATGGGTTTAGAATTGGATATAGAAAATTGGCAAACACTAGGTCATGATATTCCACTACTAGTGAATTGTCAGCCAGCAGGAGAACATTTAATGGAAAGATTTTATAGAGCCGGTGGTGTCCCAGCTATCATGCAAGAACTATTAAAAAATAACAAATTACATAAAGGTGTACTTACAGTTTCAGGAAAAACGGTAGAGGAAAATTTAAAAATTGAGATAGATGTTGACGCCGATGTTATAAAATCATTTGCAAATCCATTAGTCGAAAATGCAGGCTATATTGTTATGAGAAGTAATTTTTTTAGTTCTGCTGTTATGAAAACTTCAGTAATAAGTGAAGAGTTTAGAAAAAGATATTTATCAGATCCAAAAAACAAAAATGTATTCGAAGCAAATGCTGTAATATTTGAAGGTCCAGAAGATTATCACGCAAGAATAAACAATGAAAAACTGAACATAGATGAAAATTCAATCTTAATGATTAGAGGGTGTGGGCCAGTTGGTTATCCGGGTTCTGCAGAAGTAGTGAATATGCAACCACCAGATAGATTGTTAAAAAAGGGTATTAATACTCTTCCAACATTAGGAGACGGTAGACAAAGTGGCACCTCAGAAAGTCCATCTATACTGAATGTTTCACCAGAATCAGCTATTGGTGGGGATTTACTGATAGTTCAAACAGGTGATAAAATTAAGATCGATCTTAATAATAGAAGGATAGACTTATTAATATCAGAGACAGAGATTGTTGAGAGAAAAAAGAACACAAAGATCCCAGTATTAAAAAATCAAACACCATGGCAGGAAATTTCAAGAAAAATGGTAGGACAGTTAGAAACAGGAGCATGCCTAGAAACAGAATCTTTATATTTAGATATAACAAACACAAAAGGGATGCCTAGGCATTCACATTAAAAAAGGGAAAATATGAGTAATAGACTAGAAGGTAAAAATATTATTGTAACAGCCGCAGGCCAGGGAATTGGTAAAGCAACTGCTGTAGCATTTCATAATGAAGGTGCAAATGTAACTGCAACAGATTTAAATGATAAAACTTTAGCTGAATTAAATAAAGAATATCCTAAAATTAAAGTTCACACTTTAGACTCAACAGACAATAATGCTATTTTGGAATTTATGACAAGCATAGATAGAGTTGATATTTTGTTCAACGCAGTAGGCTTTGTTCACCATGGAACTATTCTAGATTGTAAAGAAAAAGATTGGGATTTTTCTTTTGATGTGAATATCAAATCTATGTATCAAATGTGTAAAGCAATTTTACCTTTAATGGTTAAGCAGAATGGTGGAAGTATAATTAATGTTTCGTCATGTGCTTCAAGCCTTAAAGGATTTCCAAATAGATTTGTTTATGGAACTACAAAAGGAGCAGTAATTGGCTTAACTAAATCAATAGCTGCAGATTTTGTAAAACAAAATATCAGATGTAATTCTATTGCACCCGGAACAGTATTTTCACCTTCTTGGCAAGATAGAGTTAATCAAAGCTCAGACCCGGTACAAGCTAAGAAAGATTTTATAGCAAGACAGCCAATGGGAAGATTGGGAACAGCAGAAGAAATAGCAGCTGTAGCAGTTTATTTAGCTGGAGACGATGCAACATTTACTACAGGAACCACAATTTCTGTTGATGGTGGAATTTCAATTTAATAAATTAAAAAAAGGATAACTATGAAGCTATTAAGAGTAGGTGTTAAAGGAAAAGAAAAACCAGCAGCATTAGATAAAAATGGAAAAATTAGAGATTTAAGCTCTCATATTACTGATTTAAATTCAGATACTGTAAATTTTGAAACTATTAAAAAATTGGAAAGTGTAGATTTAGAAAATTTACCTGAAATTTCAAATTCTGAAAGAATAGGTGCTTGTATTAATAAACCTGGAAAGTTTTTAGCAATTGGTTTGAATTATTCTGATCATGCTGCAGAGTCAGGTATGGATGCTCCATCAGAACCCATTGTATTCATGAAGGCAACAAGCTCAATTAATGGTCCAAATGATGATATTGAAATTTCAAAAGATTCAAAAGAACTTGATTGGGAAGTTGAATTGGGAATAATTATTGGAAAAGACACTAAAAATATTAGCGAAAAAGAAGCTGAAAGACATATTCTTGGGTATTGTTTAGTAAACGATGTAAGTGAAAGAGAGTGGCAACTTAAAAAGATGGGACAGTGGGTTAAAGGAAAATCACATGACACCTATGGACCGATTGGACCTTATTTGGTCACTAAGAATGAAATCCCTGACATTAACAGTCTTAATTTAAGTTTAGATGTTAATGCACAAAGAATGCAAACTGGGAACACAGATAAGATGATTTTTAATGTTTTCTTCATAGTTGCGTATTTAAGTAATTTTATGACTTTGCAAGCGGGTGATATTATTACTACTGGAACACCTCCAGGAGTGGGTATGGGAAAAAAACCTCAAGTGTTTTTAAAAGCTGGTGACTCAATTAGATTATCGATTGATAATTTAGGTGAACAAAACTCAAAAGTCATAGCTGAATAATTTGAATATCATAACTTCAGAGCCTAAAGTTATATGGAATTCAAAAACAATATTAGGTGAAGGTACCCTATGGGTGCCATCACATAATTCAATTTACTTTGTTGATATTAAGAAAAAAAAAATTTTAATTTTAAATATAAAAACTAATAAAAAAAAAATTATTAAAGTAGATAAAGAAATTGGGTTTCTTGCTCATATTAAAAAAGATATTTTTATACTTGGTTTACAATCAGAGCTTAGAATTATTAATCTTAAAAATAAAGAAACTATTAGATCTATTCCAATTGAAGAAGATATACCTCTAAATAGAATAAATGATGGAAAGATAGACCCTAAAGGTAGACTGTGGTTTGGAACTATGGATAACCCTGAGAGATCCATTAAAAATGGATCTTTATATTGTTTAGACAAAAAACTTAATATTCATAAAGTGGATACAAAATATTACATTACAAATGGACCGGCTTTTATAGATGCAGAAAATTTTTTACACACTGATAGTCGTAGTAAAACAATTTATAAAATTAAAATAAATAAAAAATATAAAATAGTTAAAAAAATAAAATTTTTAAAATTCTCTAAAAAAGATGGCTCACCTGATGGAATGACGATTGACTCAAAAAAAAATATTTGGGTTTGTCATTTTGGTGGAGCGTGTATTTCCGTCTATAATTTAGAAGGTAAAAAAATTCATAAAATTGACTTACCAGCAAAAAATATCACAAATTGTATTTTTGGTGGATTGAATAATAATGATATTTTTGTATCAACTGCCTTAAAAGGTATGAGTAAAAATGAAATTAAAAAATATAAATTTTCAGGCTCTTTATTTAAGATAAAAACAAATATTAAGGGAATTCAGCCAAAATCCTTTAAGATATAATAATAATTATAAAGCAATTAAGCGTAGTTAAGAAAATAGTATAGGTTATATATAAGTTATATGAAGAATATTGGTTTTATTGGAATTGGTCTTATGGGGTTTCCCATGGCAAAAAACCTCCTTAAATCAGGCTATAATTTAAAAGCTTATAATAGATCCCAAGATAAAGCAGATAGATTAAAAGAATTTGGAGCAGAAATATCTACATCTATCAAAAGTGTTGTTACAAATTCTGATGTAGTTATTGCAATGCTTACAGATGATGCTGCGGTAGAGAAAGTAATGGGTAGTGATGAATTTATATCCAACATTAAAGAAAGTGCCACAGTAATTGATATGAGTTCTGTCAATCCCGTTATTACAAAAAAATATGCTGAGATTTTAAAAGAAAAGAATATTAATTATCTAGATGCACCTGTATCTGGAGGAACAATTGGAGCAGAAGAGGCTTCTTTAGCTATCATGGTGGGTGGTGATGAAAAAATATTTAAAGAATGTTATGATCTTCTTAAAATATTAGGCAACCCAACACTAGTAGGCCCAGTCACATCTGGTCAAATTTCAAAACTAGCAAATCAAATAATTGTAGGTGTTACTATTGGAGCTGTAGCAGAAGCAGTTACTTTATGCGAAAAATCTGGAACTAATCCAAGTAAAATGATTGAAGCCTTATCAGGAGGATGGGCTGATAGTAAAATATTACAAACTCATGGAAAAAGAATGATTGGTAAAGATTTCTCACCAAAAGGAAAAACTACAACGCAATTAAAAGATATGACCAATATCATTAATGCTGGAAAAGCTGTTGATACTCATTTGCCCATTTCTAGTTTAATTAAAGAAATGTATAAAGATCTAGTAGCAGAAGGACATGGTAATACTGATCATAGCTCTTTATATAATGCAATTGAAAAAATAAATAAAAAATGAAATTTTTAAGAATTGGAAAAGTAGGACAAGAAATTCCTGTAGCATTAGATAAAGAAGGAAAATATAGAAATTTATCTTCAGTTATTAAAGACCTAAATCCTGAAAGTATTATTTTTGAAACTCTAGATAAAATTAAAGAAATAGATTTGGAGAGTTTGGAAGAGATAAATCAAAATGACAGAATAGGATCTTGCATTACTAAACCAGGTAATTTTTTTGCAATAGGTTTAAATTATGTTGAACACGCAAAAGAAACGGGTGCTACCCCCCCCGAGAACCCAGTTCTATTTAATAAGTCAGTCCACTGTATAGTTGGGCCAAATGACAATGTGATAATACCAAAGGGGTCTAAAAAATTAGATCATGAAGTTGAAATTGCTTTTGTTATTGGAAAAAAAGCTAAAAGAGTATTAGAAAAAGATGCTCAAGATTATATTTTTGGTTATTGTATTTGTAACGACATAAGTGAGCGTGAGTGGCAAAAAGAGAAAGGTGGACAGTGGGTAAAAGGTAAATCTGGGGATACTTTTGGACCATTAGGACCTTATTTAGTTACAAAAGATGAAATTCAAGATGTTAATAATTTAAATTTAACTCTAGATGTAAATGGAAATAGGCATCAAACAGGAAATACAAATCAAATGATTTTTAATTTTAATTTTCTAATAGCTCATATCACAAGTTTTATAACGTTAATGCCTGGTGATATTGTGACCACAGGCACTCCTCCAGGAGTAGGTCTTGGAATGAATCCTCCAATTTTTTTAAAAGGTGGTGATAATATAGAGCTAGCAATTGATAATCTTGGAAGTCAAAATATAAAAGTAGTTACAGAGTAATTTTATATGATTGAATTATTTATAGCTTTTGGAGCAGGTCTTATCAGTTTTTTATCACCTTGCGTTTTACCTTTAATACCAGGTTATATTTCTTTTATTTCAGGAACATCCTTAAATGAATTAATTGAAAAAAAAAAAAATAAACTTAATCCCGTTAATACTATTTACATTAGGATTTTCTTTCGTTTTTATTATGTTTGGTGCTGCAGCCTCTTACTTGGGGCAAGTGCTTTTACAAAACTCACAAAATTTAAGAATAATTGCTGGATTGGTTATTATAATATTTTCTCTTCAATTACTTGGGCTTATAAATATGGGTTTTTTAAATTTTGAAAAAAAGATTTATACTAAAAAAAATAATAATATTTGGTTTTCTTTCATAGTGGGTATGGCCTTTGGTTTTGGATGGACTCCTTGCATTGGACCAATTTTAGGTTCAATTCTGGCATTAGCCTCTACTGAAGAAACAATGTTTAAAGCTGTAATCTTACTTAGTTTTTATTCATTAGGTTTAGCGATACCATTTATTTTATCAGGTTATTTAATGCAAAGATTTTTGATGTTTTCTAAAAACTTTAAAAAGAATATTAATTTAGTATCTAAAATTGGAGGTATAATACTTTTAATTACTGGAATTCTAATCTTAACTAATCAATTACAAGTCTTAGGCTACTATATTTTAAATTCTTTACCATTTTTGCAAAATTTTGGTTAATAGGTTAATAACTATCTATATTTATGAAAATTTATCAAATTGATACAAGTGCTAGAAAAGAAGGCTCTACTTCAAGAGCTTTAGCTAAAAAGTTATTAGACAAAATCAAAAGACCAGAGGACATGGTCGTATATAGAGATCTTAATGATGAGATGATTTTTATATCAAATTTGACAGAGTCTGGAATGAAAATTTCTGAGGGTGAGCAGTCAGAACAACATAAAAAAATGTTCGAATTATCAGATAAATTGGTCTTAGAACTAAAAGAAAGTGATACGATAATAATTTCTGTACCAATCTATAATTTTGGTCCTCCAGCAACATTAAAAGCCTGGGCTGATTTAGCTGCAAGAGTTAAAGAAACTTTTAAATATAATGAGGATGGAAGTAGAGTGGGGTTACTTGAAGATAAACAGGTTTATCTAATAATTACTTCTGGAGGCACAAAGATTAATAGTAAGGATGATTTTTTGACACCCTGGTTAATCCATGTATTAAATTTTTTTGGAATAAAAAAAATAGATATTATTGCTGCTGATCAAATGGCTATTGATTATGAAAAGTCTATTAAATCTGCTGAAGAGCAAATTGATAAAATTAAGCTTTAATCAATATAGATTAAATAGTATGTTTTTTTAGGATGAACTTATTAAATACAAAAAAATATAAGATATACGCTAATTTTTTAAATACATTAGCCAAGGATTTAAACAAGTTCTATTTTTCAAAATTGAATAGAACCTTTAAGGTATCAAATAAGATTAAGGGTAAAGGTTATGACCCTGTTACAACATCAGATAAAGCATTTGAAAAGTTTATACGACTAAAGATAAAGAAAAAATTTCCAAGTCATCAAGTTATAGGTGAAGAATTTGGTCACAAGAAATCTACCAGTGATTATACGTGGGTTATAGATCCTATTGATGGAACAAGATCATTTGTAATTGGTAATCCAACATGGAGTAACTTAATAGCCCTGAACTATAAAGGTAACCCCGTTGTAGGTTTAGCAAATTTTCCAATATTAAATAAATATTATTTAAATTTTGATAATAAAAGTGCTTTTGTTTTTGAAAAGGGTAAAAAAAGAAAAATTTCTGTTTCAAAGAATATACCCTTTAGTCAAATAAAAGTATCTGGAGCTTTTCATGGAGCCCTCTCTTTAAAGCAACAAATGACAATTCCAAAAGTTTTAAAATTAATGCAATTTCCAACAGCTGACGCACTTAGTTATTCTCATTTATGTGAGGGGAAAATTGATGTTGTCTTTCAGGCTACTAATAAAATTTGGGATATTCATCCATTGATGCCAATAATAAAAGCTGCAGGAGGTATTGTTTCAACATGGGATAATAGAGATGCAGTTAATGCTGGAAGTATTCTAGTTTCAGCTAATCAATCTATTCATAATAAAATGCTTAAGCTTTTAAAACCAGTTTCAAAATAAATGCATACAAGAGCAAAAAAAATATTAGATTTTTGGTTTAAAGACACTCCACCAAAAAAAAGATTCCAAAAACATAAAGATTTTGATGAATTAATTAAAGAAAACTTTTTAAAAGATTATGAATTAGCAAGTACAAACGAATATGACGATTGGCAAGACACTTCCCTTGGATCTTTGGCTCTAGTTATTTTGTTTGATCAATTTTCAAGAAATATGTTTAGAGATGATCCAAAAGCTTTTATCCAAGATCATAAAGCAAGGTTGATAGTTAACGACTCTGTTTATGCAGGCTTTTTAGATGAAATGGATCAAGATCAAAGACTTTTTATGATATTACCACTAATTCACAGTGAAGAGATCACAGATCATGATATGGCCTATTATCTACTAGATAAATTCTTAAAAGATCATCCAGGTTTAATCTCTATAAAAAAATCTTGGAAAGATCACACCTTAGTAATAAAGAAATTTCATAGATATCCTCATCGAAACTTAGTGTTAGATAGAAAATCTACTCCTGAGGAAATAGAGTTTCTAGCTCAACCAAATTCATCCTGGTAAAATGTTCACTAAGTGAACAGATAAAATAAAGTATTCAATCTTTGCATTGCTGTAGTGACAATAAGTCATTTTAATATTTCAAAGTGTCGTCTATAAGGGGTCTACAAAATTCAAAAATTAACATTATCTTCTCTCTCTATTAGATAGTTAATATTAGCTTCCCTCGAAAGAGGGAAGTTTCTTATTGTCATCATCTCCACTGAATAATATAAATTTTAAATGAACTTCAAATTTGTTTATAAAATATGTACCAAATCTGAATGGCAAGAAATTAAGAGCAAGGGTCAATTAACAGGTTCTAAAAAAGATTTAGAAGATGGTTACATTCACTTTTCAGGTGACGATCAAGTTGCCGGAACGCTTAAAAAATTTTACCAAAACCAAAAAGATTTAATTTTATTAAAGGTAGATACGTTAAAGCTAGATCATTTAGTTTGGGAACAAGCATCAGATGGAAATATGTTTCCACATTTATATTCACCACTAGATATTTCTAATGTAGTAAATGAATTTGATATTACTTTAAATGATGATGGTATTCACGTTTTGCCATCTATTTTTTAACTTATCTTTTAAGGGGTTCACCCTTTCGGAAAGCCCAAAAGAGTTCCCCTGTAAGTTAGCGGTATGCGCCAAAATCCATAATAATGGACTTTATATTTTTTCGATCTTAATTAGTCTTTGATTATTTAATTACACCAGTTATGTGTCAGGTGGTGATAAATTCATAATCGACCTCCTTTATATATATTCACACAATAACATTTTCAAACATTGCATTCAAAACATTTATTTTACTTTATGTTAAATATATTTATTGAATTAAATTTTGATAAATAATAAAGTTTCGATAATTTAAAAAACTCTTCTTACAATATTTTTTTCCGTAAAATTTTTACAATTCTTTTATAACTAATCTTTTGAGGCAATTTTATTAACTAGAGGTCTTATAATTGGAGCTAAAGTAATAGCTGCAAATAATGCTACAGGAAAAGCAAATAACCAAGAGTTAAAATATCTTTCAATAAAACCATCACCAATGCCAGTGTTCACCGCAGTAACTACACCACTCATTATAACGCTCATTCCAAATGACATAAAAATCATAAATAAAGTTTGAGAATATTTTTTTGAAAGCATAATTAATTATTTCCTAACAAGTTAACCATTAATACACCTATTATAATTAAACCCAAACCAATCATTGAATAAAGATTTGGCATTTGATTGAATCTAATTACACCAACAATTACAGTTGAAATAATTGTTAATCCAGCAAATGATGCATAAGTTATCCCCATTGGAATATTTTTCATTACCATTGAAAGTGCATACATACATAAAACGATTGTGATTCCTGTGATAATACTTGGAAAGAGAAGGGTAAAGCCTTCAGCACTTTTTGCAAAACTATTTGATGTGACTCCTAAAAAAACAGCTAAAATCAGAAATAAATATGAAGTTGTCATGTTCATTTAATTACCTTAAATGAAATCTTTTTAAAATTATATAACTACTTTAAAACCTTCAAAATCAGGCAACCCTACATATCCATCAAAATCGGGGGGTCCAAGATATAAATTTCCTTCTAGTGTAGGATTTTTATGTGCTAATTGAAACGAGTTAGATTTTGTCCAGTTAATAAAGTCACTCTCGGTATTCCATTCACTATGAAAAATATAAAGAGAGAATTCTTTATTTACCTCACCTTTGAATAAGTTGAATTTCTTAAAGCCTTTCACACCATGAGTCTCTTGTTCACGATTTTTCCAAACTGTTTCAAATTCATTTTCTTTGCCAGACATAACTTGAAGTCTACTTATTGCTAAATACATAAAACCCTATTTATTTATTATTTAAAGTTGGGACACTTAAGCAAATCCCAACTCTATTAATTAAGGAGATTTATCTTACAATCCATGTAGTCAAAATATACATGAAGCATTACCGTAACAAACAGTGCTTTTATTAATCTTTTTAATTACCACCAACCCATTACTCTGCCATTACCAGCAATAATTAAGAGACAAGTTAGAATATGAAGCAGAACCTAGAATGTTCTAAAAGCTAATGCTTTCTTCACATCTGTTTGTTTAATAGGTAAAAACTCAGGCTTATCTTCATCATTAATACCAATTGGCATTCCAACTGTTCTAGCCCATATTTTTAACCAACGCCTTTGACCAGTCATATTTTTAACTTTTGTATTATTTATTAATTTTGTAACTACGTTTATTGTAAATGATTTAAAAAAGTAGTGCAATTTTAGAAAAACTATTTGATGTACCCCCTAAAATAACAGCTAATATTAAGGACACGAACGAAGTAGTGAGATTCATTTAGCTACTTTAAATGAAATCCCACTAAATATATAAAATTATTTGTTAACTTTTAAAAAGCTCCATAGCTTTACCTAATAATTCTTCTGATTTTGCATGATCACCAGCATCATGAGCTGCCATACCTTGATCTCTTAGCATTTGTGCTTCTGCAATTTTATCATCTATACTTTTTGCCATCATTGGGCAAGAACCTGCATAAACTGAACTTGTGAAAAGTACTAAGAATAATGTTATTACTATTTTTTTCATATTTTCCTTTGTTTGATTAATTAACCAAACAATAGGAAAATAATAAGTTTTTGATATAACCAACATTGTCACTTTGCATGTGCAAAATGACCCAACTAGTTATTTAGGTATTTTTAAAGACTAATATTGTTATTGTCTATTTATGATTGAAAAGTTTAATGGAGTTTTTTATTTAATATTATTTGTAATACATTTTTTAGGTATAGGTATTTATGCTTATCAAATGATTATTGGAAACCAAAAATTTAGAGAAAAATTTCAAATAGACAAGACAGCTGCAACTGTTATGCGGATGACAGGTGCAATATTTCTAGGTTCTTTCTTGATGGCATTATATATTATGTTTGTAAGACCAAATGGTGTCGAAGCAACGTGGGCATTTTTCAATTTAGTTTTTGTTCAAAATTTTTCTATCTTTATAGTTAATACTTACTCAATTAAGATCGATAAGACGGGTGTTATGAACGATTCAAATGAAGCTGTAATCGCTCCTTTAGTTTTTACAATTATTAGCGCAGTTCTTTGTTATGGATTAGCAGATAAAATTTATATGTATTAAAGCCAGTTAGGAAAAGGCAAACCTTTTTCTTCTAGAAATTTTTTATTAAACATTTTAGTAGCGTACTTTTCACTTTTATCACAAAGTATTGTAACGATAGTTTTTCCAGGACCTAATTCTTTACCCATTCTAATCGCACCAGCAATATTAATTCCACAGCTAGTGCCAAGGCTTAAACCTTCATTTTCAATTAAATCGTAAAGTATAGGAAGTGCCTCATGGTCATCAATAGAGTAGGCGTCATCAATTTTAGCATCTTCAAAGTTTTTAGTAATTCGACTTGAACCAATTCCTTCAGTAATAGACCCACCTTCAGATTTTAATTCACCATTTTTTATATAATTATAAAGAGCTGAGCCTTTAGGGTCTGACAAGTAAATTTTAATATCTTTATTTTTTTCTTTAAGGGCATTACTTACTCCTGAAATTGTTCCACCTGTTCCAGACGAACATACAAATCCATCAACTTTACCTTCAGTTTGTTCCCAAATTTCTTTACCTGTTGTTTCATAATGACCTTTAGCATTAGCAACGTTGTCAAACTGATTGGCCCAAACAACTCCATTGTTATTTGTTGGTCTTAGTTCATCAGCAAGTTTTGCTGCAACTTTTACAAAGTTTGCATCATCTTTATAGGGTTTAGCTGGAACTAATCTTAAATCAGCACCAATATTTCTAAGTAAATCTTTTTTTTCTTGGGTTTGATTATCATTCATTACAATAATTGTTTTATAACCAAGTGAATTACCAAGTAGACATAAGCCTATTCCTGTATTTCCAGCTGTACCTTCAACTATTGTTCCACCTTTAGAAATTAATTTTTTACTCTCAGCATCTTTAATTAAAGCTAGTGCTGCTCTATCTTTAACAGATCCACCTGGATTCATAAACTCAGCTTTACCATAAATATTACATCCAGTAATTTCTGACGCAGCTCTAAGTTTGATAAGTGGAGTATTACCTATTCCTGAAATAAAATTGTCTTGAATAATTTTCATTAACTAGAAGTATCTTTATTTGTTTCCTCAACAGCATAAGGTTTAAATTCTTCAGTTGCTGTTCCAACATTTTTAGCTGGTATTCCAACCATTACGGCGTTTTCTGGAACATCTTTAGTAACTACAGCATTTGCTCCAACTTTAGCATTGGCACCTATCATCACAGGTCCTAATATTTGTGCACCAGAACCAACAACAACACAATCATTTAATGTTGGGTGCCTCTTAACTTGTCTTTGATCATTTGAATTAATACTTGGAGCAATCCCACCTAATGTTGCCATATGATAAATAGTTACATTGTTTCCAATTTCAGATGTTTCACCAATAACAACGCCCATACCATGATCAATGAAAAGGTTTCTTCCAATTTTTGCACCTGGGTGAATTTCAATTCCAGTTAAAAATCTTGATAATTGTGAAATTATTCTTGCTACTAAATGAAACTTAGCAAGGTGAAAAAAATTAGCAATTTTGTGAAAAAAAACTGCTTTAACACCAGGATAAGTTAAAATTAAACTTAACTTAGATTTTGCCGCAGGATCTCTATCTATTATAGATTGTAAAAAGTCATTCATGAATTTAGCTTTTATTGATTAAAATATTATATTGGACTATATAGTCATTGTATAACGAATTTAAAGAGGAGAAACTTATGTACAAAAACACAAATTGCTTCCATCTAGCAGTACCATGTGGAGATCTTGAAGTAGCAAAAAAATTTTACAGCGAGACGTTAGGCTGTAGATTGGATAATTCAGCACAAGAGTGGGCAGATGTAGACTTTTGGGGAAATGAATTAACTCTTCATGCAAGTGAACATAAAATGGATAGTGAAAGACACGATGTTGATATGGGTAATGTTTCTGTTCCACATTTCGGTGTTCATTTATCTAGAAAAGATTTTAATGCTCTTAAGCAAAGATTAAAAGACAATGGTGCCAAATATTACGATGAACCTTATTTAAGATTTAAAGGTACCAAATATGAGCAAGAGACATTTTTTGTTAAAGACCCTAATGAAAATATTTTAGAGATTAAAACATTAACTGCTAATGCAGATTAATGGCTTCTGATTATAAATCTATAGCAAGCAAGATTAAGTTTGAAGGTAGAGCTTTTATTGATGGTAAGTACGTTGATGCTATTGATGGTGAAAAGTTTGAAAATATAAACCCTGCAACAGGTGAAACTCTTTGTTCTGTTGCAAAATGTAATCATAAAGATGTAGACCTTGCTGTTAAAGTTTCAAGAAAAGCTTTTAATAGTGGTGTTTGGTCTAGAACATCTCCAGAATTTAGAAAAGATATTTTATTAAAGTTTGCAGAATTATTAAGACAAACTGGTGAAGAAAATTCTGTTCTTGAATGTATCGATACAGGAAAATTAATTGGAGACTGCATTAATGAGGTTGCAAATGATGCTCCAATGCATTTTCAGTGGTATGGAGAATTAATAGATAAAGTATTTGGTAAAGTTGGTCCAACCGAGCCATCACTAACTAGTTTAATTGTTAAAGAGCCAATTGGTGTTGTTGCTGGAGTTGTTCCATGGAATTTCCCTTTGATGATGGCAGTTTGGAAAATGGCGCCAGCATTAGCTGCTGGTTGTTCAGTTATAATTAAGCCAGCAGAAGATACTCCACTAACTGCAATTAGAGTTGCTCAAATTGCAAAAGAAGCTGGTATTCCAGATGGAGTTTTAAATATTGTTCCAGGTTTTGGTGACGTGGGTGAAGCACTTGGTAGACACCCAGATGTTGATGCAGTTTCATTTACAGGCTCAACAGAAGTTGGTGGACTATTCATGAAATACTCTGGTGAAAGTAATTTAAAAACAATTGGTTTAGAGATGGGTGGAAAAAGTCCATTTATCGTTTTAGAAGATGCAAAGATCACAGATGATTTAATTGATAACGCTGTTAACTCAGCTTTTTGGAACGGTGGTCAAAACTGTTCTGCAAATATGAGGCAGATTATTCATAGCAAAGTTAAAGATGAATTTTTAGACAAAGTTTCAAAAAAAATAAAAGCTCTTAAAGCTGGAGATCCATTAGATCCAGAAAGTAATATGGGGTCAATGATTTCTAAAAAACATTTAGCAACAGTTGATGGGTATATTCAAAAAGGAATTGATGAAGGGGCAAAACTTTTATTGGGTGGTGTTTCGGGTGAAAACCAAAAAGGGTTTTTTGCAAAACCAACACTTTTTGATGATTTAAATGAAAGTATGACAATTGCTCAAGAAGAAATTTTTGGACCAGTATTAGGGGTTCTTACGATTAATAGTGATGAAGAGGCATTAAAGATTGCAAGCAATTCAAAGTATGGATTACATGCAAGTGTTTTTACTCAAGATATTGATAGAGCTTTTCATATGGCTAAAAGCCTACCTTGTGGAACTGTTTCTGTTAATACTTTTTCTGAAGGAGACATTAAAACACCTTTTGGTGGATATAGACAATCTGGTTCATTAAGTAGAGATCAAGGTACAGAAGCGTTGGATCAATACCTGCAAACTAAAACTATTTGGATTAGTCACTCTTAATAATAATAATGAACTTTCTTATATTAGGTTTTTTAACCAGTATGAGCCTAATTTTAGCTATCGGAGCACAAAATATATTTGTCATAGAGCAAGGTTTAAAAAAAAAAAATATTTTTTTTATTTGTTTAATTTGTTCAATTTCAGATTTATTATTAATTTTTTTAGGAATTTTTCTCTTTCATGTTTTTATTCAATATTTTAATTCTACAGTTGAATTAACTTTTAACGTTCTTTTAATTGTTTTTTTACTGCATTTTATTTATACAAAGGTTGCTATCTTTAATAAAAATATTAATTTTACTAGCAAAGACAGTAAATCTTCAAAATATAATATCTTATTAAAAACATTAGGTTTTACATACTTAAATCCTCATGTTTATTCAGATACTGTTTTTATCTTAGGAAATTTTTCAAAAAATTTTTTGTTAGATGAAAAAATTATGTTTGGAATTGGTGCATCAATAGCATCGTTCTTATTTTTTTTTATATTAGGTTATTTATCTAAACTTTTATCTAGTTATGTACAAAATAAAAAAATTTGGAATATAATAAATATATCTATATTGATATATATGAGTTTATTAACAATCTATATTTTTGTAGATACCGTAAGTAACTAAAGATAATTATATTTTTTTTAGAATATAAACATGCCTATTTTTATTGTAATCAAGGTTATAAATTTCAACAATATTAAATGTTTTTTTAATTATATTTTCAAAATTTTCTTTTGTAAAATTATTATATAGATCAATATTTGAACTTGCTAATTCTAAAAATTTATCATCTTTGTTGCTTACAAATTCAAAAATCAAGTGAGTTTTTGTAAGCTTTGCGAGTAGATCAATTATATCAATCAGAGGTATTCTATCTATAGTTATTAAATGATGAATAATACCAAAAAAAATAACTGTGTCATAGTAGTTTATATTTTTTTTTATATATCCGTATGTTTCTTTATTGTCCCAGCCAATACTGGGCGTTGGATTTGAAATATTAACGTTTGATAGAGTTATATTTTCATTTCGAAGTTTTTTTTGTATTAAGTTAATGCAATTTTCATCAATATCTATTCCATATGTCTCGTCACTATATCTTGCTGCTAAAAATAAAAACTCACCAGTATTACAACCAACATCCAAAACTTTACCCTTGTGAGACTGGAAAAAATCTTCAATAATATTTTTTTTAATTATTATGTCTTGATTGGAGTAGTGATCTCTTTTATTGGTATAATTCGTCCAAAACGAAGATGATAAAGGCTCTAGTGTTAAAAGTTTTTTTTTTAGTCTTTTTAATATGATTAGTAAAATTTTTTGATTTAACTCAACATTAGAAGACTTTTTTTTATGGTTATTTAATTTTGATGATTTAAAAAAAGATGGGGTAAGAACAAATTCTAAATAAAGAGTTGATTTAAAAATCTTTATACCTAGTTTTTTTTTAGCATCTGCTGGATAAATTCCATCTCTTTCTGTAATAAATAATTTAGACGTAGAAATCCCTAGTTCTTTATTCAAAATCAAAGGAGTAATAAAGTGTCTTATAAATTGACCATAAGCAATCCACGTATTCTCACCGTTCCATTTCTCAAAACTTCCAATATCTAAAAATATTGGCTTTCCATGATGAAAAACAATATTCCATGATGAGGCATCTTTTAACATGAAGCCATTTTTTAAACATTCTATCGCAATATCTAGTGTGAGTTTTCCAGCTAAAAAGAGCTGATAGGAAGACATTTCAGTGACCTCAGTAAAATTTTCTAATTTTTTATGACACATAGTTATTTGATTGTTTTTTTTATCAATCAATGAATTTTGTATCAATTTACTCTCAATCATTTTTTTAAAAAATTCTTTTTCAAATAATTCACTATAAAATAATGCGTTAGATGAATTTAATTTTCTAATTATTTTGTCATTTTCATCAAAAACTGCAGATAAAGGATCTCTAAAAGATAGTCTTTTCATAAATTTTAATCGTTTGTTTTTATGTGAATTTTAATGTCTAAATTGTCTGAAAAATTATAAATATCTCTATTTGTAAATTTTGATTTCTTAAAAAATTCATTAATTATTTTTGGAATCATAATGGTAGTTGATTTTTTTGTAACTAGGTAATTTGAATCATCATTTAAATTTTTAATTAAGAAAAAAGAATTACCAATATAATTTTTGTCCACAGATTGTTTTTTACTTCTCCACCAATGATCAGAAGAAATAATCAAAAGAACATCATCAATATAATTTTTATTAATTTCTTCAATAATTTTTTTAGTAAATATATCACTATAAAGGTATCTGAGAAAATAATTATCTTCACTAGAAGCCTGATCAATATTTTCTTGTATTCTTTTTTCTATATTTAAATTTTTATATAAAAATTCTTTGTTTGGATGAGTGTGTGGATTGTATACATGTAAGAAAAGCATATCAGTTTCTCTTAATTCACTTACCGTGTTATCTACATTAATTATATTTGCATGATCAGAGTAAAAAGTTGAATTATTTAACTTTAGGTTTTTAATTCTTTCAAAATCTAAGTTTTCAAATTCTATAAATTCTTTAATAGTACCCCCTTTTGAAATTTTTTTTTCAGATAATTTTAAAAAATTTGTTAATTTAAAATAAATACTAAAAAAAAATTTAAGTGAATCTTGAAAAATTATAATCTCATTATTATCTGAAATAGTGTCTTTACAGTTTTTCCACTTATTAGATCTAAGATATGAACTACAATACTCTAAAACTGATGACATTAAAGAAACATTTAAACCTTTTCTTTTCAAATCATTAAAAATTGTAGTTTCAAATTGAAAAGGTATTTTTATGCCTTCCAAATTAGTGAATACTTTAATTCTTTGTTTAGATTTTGAGTCACGGATATTTATACCCATTAATTGAGCAGGAGCTGAATCATGAGTAAATTTTCCAGGAGAAAAAGCATTTTCAAAATACACACCACTATTTTTTAAAGCATTAAAGTTTTCATATATTTTTTTATTATCAATTTTTTTTTCTAAAAATTCTGGATCTAGAGCATCATAAAGTATCCATAATACTTTCTTTCCTGAAAATTTTTCAGTTTTACTCACCTCATCAAAATTTTCTTTTTCTTTAATTTCATTTTTATATATTTGTGACAAATCACTTAATACTACAAGGAAGATCATAACTCCAAATATAGAAAAAAATTTTTTTACTTTTTTTAATTTTGCATAAAAAATATACAAAAAAATCATTATTAATAAAAAGGGTAAACTATAAGAAAAGACTTTTATCAAAAAAGGCTTATGCAGCGGATCCCAATCAATAAAAAAACTGATTATTTTTTCTAAAAATAAATGAAGAGTAATAATGTCTGAAGAATTAAAAATAAGTTTAATAAAGAAAATTGAAATATAAATTAAATAAAAATATAAAATTATATTTTTAAATCTAAAATTAAATAAATTAAAAAAAAATATATTTAAAAAAAATATTAAAAAAAATATTTTAAATAACTCGTTTATTATAATGTCAAAGTTTGGAAGGCTTAAATATGTAAATTCATAGAAATAAAAAGAAGATAGGAGAAGTAATGAAATACCTAAAGTCTCAATCCCCTGTTTTACTTTTATTTTTTTCATTATTTTTCGTTATTTTTTTATCTTTATTAAAAAAACTTTTAATAAATTGAATTGGATTGCTTAAAAAAACATAGCATGAGGCTATAAAAGCAATAAATAATTGAATTAAATATGATCCACTACCAGGGTCAAAATACGCGAATGCATTGGTTTGAATGATTAAAAATATTATAATTAATTTAAAGGTTTGATTAAGACGATTCACTACGGAATTTATATCAGTAAATTTTAAGAATTAAAGAGATTATACGTCTATTTATTTTGATTTTTTTTGATAACCATACTTTATAAGTCTAACATCACCAGTTCTTGCATGTGCTTCCATTCCTTCGTATCTAGAAATTCTTGCAGCTGCAGCACCAACTAACTCAGTAGACTCTTTTGTCATTCTTTGGAAACTTAAAGTTTTAACAAACTTACCAACAAATAATCCACCTGTGTATCTTCCTGCACCTTTAGTTGGAAGAATATGATTAGTTCCTGAGCACTTATCTCCATAAGCAACAGTTGTTTCTTCACCAATAAATAAAGAACCATAGTTTGTAAGTCTTTTGTGAAACCATTCTAAATTTTCTGTCTGAATTTCTAAGTGTTCTGGAGCATACTCATCGCTAATAGTTGCCATTTCTTCATCGGTATCACAAAGAATAACTTCACCATAATCTCTCCAAGCAGCATCTGCGTTTGTTCTTGGTACCTCAGGCAACTCAGCTATTAATTCTGGAACTCTTTTCATTACTTTTTCAGCAAGTTCTTTACTCGTTGTGTATAACCAACAAGGTGAGTTATAGCCATGTTCAGCTTGACCAACCAAATCTACTGCTACTATTTCATGATCAGCTTTAGCATCGGCAATAATTCCAATTTCTGTAGGACCTGCAAATAAATCAATACCCACTTTTCCAAATAAAATTCTTTTAGCCTCTGCTACAAATTGATTTCCAGGACCAACAATAATATCAGCTGCAGGGTTATTGAATAAACCATTAGTCATTGCGGCAATTGCCGGAACACCACCTAAATTTAAAATTACATCAGCACCACATAGGTCGGCTGTGTAAATAATTGTCGGATGAGCACCCACACCTTCTTTTGGGGGGCTACAGGCGATAACATTTTTTACACCTGCAACTTTTGCTGTAGTCACACTCATAACAGCTGATGCAATGTGTGCATAACGACCTCCTGGTACATAACATCCAGCAGTATTAACTGGTATTAGCTTTTGACCAGCAAACAATCCATCTGAAAGTTCAACCTCAAAGTCCTGACCATAGTTTTTTAATTGTGCTTCAGCAAACTTTCTAACTCTTTCGTATGAAAACCGAACATCATCTTTTGTTTTTTGGTCTAATGTTTTTTTAATCTCTTCAATTCTTTCTTTGGAAACAATAATATCACCATCATATTTATCAAATTTCTTTGTAAGGTCGATACAACCTTGTTCTTTAGTAGTTTCAATATTTCTTAATAAATCTTGAACAATTCCAGTTGTTTTAGTGTCGTCTGTTGATGATGTTTTGGGTGATTTTTTTAAATATGTTATAGCCATTGTTTCCCTCTCTAATTTTGAAGCTTTATTTAAAACATTAATGTGATTATTTCAATGAAGAATTAGTCTAAAGCAACAACAGCAGCAGCAATAGAGGCCAATCTAGCTTGTGCTTCATCAGATCTACTAGTAATTACTATTGGAACTTTACCACCTACAACAACACCAGCTGCACAAGCTCCCATAAAGTAAATCATCATTTTAACTAAACTATTTCCAGTTTCAACACTTGGAACCAACAATACATCCGCATCACCAGCTACTATATTCTTAACACCTTTTATAGCAGCAGATTTTTTTGAAATACTATTATCAAATGCTAAGGGACCAAAAACATCAGCATTTAAATTATCTTCTTTTGCAAGTTTTGTAATTTCATTTGCTTCAATAGAGCTTGGCACACTATCCAAAATTTCTTCTGTCGCTGATAGAACTGCAACTTTTGGTCTTTCAATCCCTATACGATTTGAAAAATCAATTACATTTCTTAAAATATGCATTTTTGTTTTTACATTAGGTAAAACATTTAAAGCACCATCAGTAATTATAAGTGGCTTGTCGTCTTTAGTATTTGTCATATGCCATATGTGGCTTAGTCTTGTTTTTCCAAGTAAATTGTAATCTCTTTTTAAAACTTCTTTCATTAAAATATCTGTATGAATATGACCCTTAACAATAATTTTTACCTTATCTTGACTTGCTAGTTTTGCAGCTATTGCAGCTGTATTATTTTCTATAGGTTCATGAATTATTTTATATGATGAGATATCCCATTTTAAATCTTCAGCACACTTAAGAATTTCTTTTTTATCTCCTATGAAGATAGGAGTTATTAAGTTTTCATTAACTGCATCCTGAACTGACAACATAGGAAGAGGTAAACCAGCATTAACGATAGCAGCATTAACACCTTTTTTCTTATGTGCATGGTCTAGAAGGTTATTAGGACAAACAATTTCTTTATTTGAAAGCATGAGGTATATTTAATCTGAATTTTAAAAAAGTATATACTGTAAATTAATAATGATTAAGCCTTTTAAACTAAATATTCCCGATAAAACACTTCAAGAGATTTACACTAAGGTAAAAGATTACCCATGGCATGAAATGCCAGATGATGGTGGCTGGAAATATGGAAGTAACCTTGATTATATGAAGGAGATCTCAAGTTATTGGGTTAAAGATTTTGATTGGAGAAAGCATGAAGTAGAAATAAACAAATTTTCAAATTTTACAACTGTTGTAGATGATATTGAAATGCATTTTATTCATGAAAAGGGTAGTGGCTCTAACCCAACTCCATTACTTCTTATGCATGGATGGCCTGGATCAGTTGTAGAGTTTTTACATATAATTGAAAAACTTGCACACCCAGAAAAATTTGGTGGAAACATTGAAGATGCATTTGATGTTATTGTTCCTTCTTTACCAGGTTTTGGATTTTCAGGTAGACCATCTAAGCCAATTGGTCCAAGAAAAATGGCAGCTATCTTAAATAAACTAATGACAAAAAACCTTGAGTATAAAAATTATATGGCACAAGGTGGAGACTGGGGAGCAACTATTGCAAATTGGATTGGTTATGATCATTCAAAGTCATGTAAGGCAATTCATATTAATTGTTTAACTATGCGTCATGCTGATGGCCCACAATCAAAGCAAGAAGAAGAATGGCAAAAAAGGTTTGATAAAGATCAAATAATGCAGGATGGCTATAGAACCCAACAAGCAACAAAGCCACAAACGTTGAGTTACGGTATGATGGATAGCCCCGTTGGTATTGCAGCATGGATTATTGAAAAGATGTATTCTTGGTCTGATTTAAAAGATGGTGATATTGAAAGTGTTTACTCAAAGGATACTTTATTAGCAAATATTATGGTTTATGTAGTTACAAAAACTTTTAATACAGCTTCTTGGATTTATTATGGAAGAAGAGAAGAGGGCGGACGTTTTTTTCCTAAAGACTTTAAAAAAATAGAAATACCAACTGCTGCCGCAATTTTTCCAGCCGAGATGTCTGAATGGCCTCCAAAATCTTATGTTGATAGAATATTTAATATTACACAATGGACCGAGATGCCAAGTGGTGGACATTTCGCAGCAATGGAAGAACCAGAGTTGCTAGTTAAAGATATTATAAAATTTGCTAAAACTATTCGTTAATTAAATATTTGACCTTGGATCTTTTAGGGATTTAATCTTTTTAACCATTCCTGTTAATTTTGCAGTGATAAAAATCACATATACAAAACCAAATCCTAAAGCCATAGTTGAAAGAACAGTATACACAGCTGTTAGATTTTCTAATTTAAACCAACTTTCAACACCAGGGTTAGAATAATATAGAAAATTCCAAAAAATAAAAAAAACTATTTCATATATTATAATAATTTTAAATACAGGACGCATATTAGAAGCTTATTATAATAACTTTATTTCAATAAACTATTTAAATCTTCCATTATATTTTTGGAAATTTTAATCTCTTTTTTAAGGTTATTCTTATGTTTGTTGAATTTATTTTGCCCAGGATAAAGAATTTCTTTCACCCCTTTGATTTTAGGTAATTTTTTTATTGTTTTAATATTATCTTTAATTCTCTTATTATAACTATTTCCAACAAATAAATTAGGTTTTAGTACAAAAAATAAATGACCTATATTTTGAGGTCCACTAAAGTCTGTAAAAGGATCTTTAACACGACCTGCATGATTACCCCCTGTAAAGACCCCACTTAAAATATCTACCATCCATGCTAAACCAGATCCCCTAAAACCTGCTATGGGTAATTGAACACCTTCTAAAGCTTTTTTAGGATCTGTTGTGGGTTTACCATATTTATCTAAAGCAACACCTTCAGGAATTTTTGTTCCTTCTCTTGCGGCTACTCTAATTTTTCCTCTATTAATCATTGATATTGATGTATCTAGAATAAAAGGAACTTTAGATCCCGTAGGTGTTCCAAAGCAAATAGGATTTGTTCCAAATAAACTTTTTAATGCTCCATGAGGTGCAACAGCAGGAGGGGCGTTTGTAAACACCATGACCATCAAGCCTTTTTTAACTGCTTGCTCTGCGTAATAGCCAGACAAACCATAGTGACCGCTATTTTTAACCGCAACTATACCAATCCCAGTCTTTTTAGCATTACTTATTGCTGTTTTAATGGCAATATCTGCTGCAACAAAACCAATACTGTTATTACCATCAACATGAGCAATCGATTGTGAAATTTTTTTAATTTTTATTTTGGCTTTTGGATTAATTACTTTTTTAGAAATACGGTCACAATACATTTTAAGCCTAGATAAACCATGTGATGGAGCACCAACCAATTCAGCGTTAATTATAGCTTCTGCACATATGGTTGCATGATTTTTACTTAGTTTGTGACGGATAAAAATATCTTTAATGATACTCTTTAATTTTGAAGAATTCATAATTTATTAAATGATTGGTTAACCTTTACCATGCCATGGAATAGTTTTGGTAATTATTTTTCTTAAAGCAATGTCAAATAAAAGACCAAGCATACCCATTACAAAAATAGTTATCCAAATAACTTCGTATTGGAAGTATTTCTTAGCAACATTTTCAACAAATCCAATGCCTGTCGTTCCAGCTAAAAATTCTGCTGCAACTAAAGTTCCCCAACACATCCCAACTGCAACTCTTACTCCTGTTAAAATTTCAGGTAAAGAGTTTGGAAAAATAACATATCTTAATATTTGCCATTTCGATGCACCAAGCGAGTGAGAAGCATGAATTTTAGATAATTGAGTTCCAGAAGCACCAGCCCTTGCAGAGATGATCATAATCGAAAAAGAAACCATAAATAGTAAGAATACTTTTCCAACGTTATCAATTCCAAATACAGTAATAACTAATGGAGCCCAAGCAAGTGGTGGAACTGGTCTATAAAGTTCAATTAATGGATCAAAGAACCCTTTAGCAAACCTATTTAAACCCATCAACAAACCAAGTGGTACACCAAATATTATTCCAAGCACTAGGCCTAAGAATACTCTTAGGAAAGAATCCCATATGTGACCCATTGGTACTGGTATTTTGAATAACTTGAATTCACCAGTAACAACATTAAAAACTTTACTTTTAAAATTTGGTTTTACAGTCCCGTCATTACTATGAACTGGGTATTTACCAGGGATAATATCTGCTATCCAATCTGGTAAAATAAAGCCAACAACTTTACTAACATCCATCATTTCATACCAAATCAGTGGAATATTTTTAAATCCAATACTTGGTTTTAATAAAAGTGTAAATTTTTTCAAAGTATCTGATGGTTTGGGTAGCCATCTACCAGAACCTTGCTCTGAACAATTAGGACCACTTGAAATTATTGTTCCAGTAGGAAATAAAAATATATCAATTAATCTTAGACTTCCTTGTTCTTTTTTTTGAATAACATCAAATTCTAAAATTGCTTGTTGCATAGCATCAAGAGTTTTTGGAGGAAATATGCTTGCGTACTCAATTCTTCTTGCAATTTTAAGTACATCTTTTGCCAATATTGATGCCACCTCCTGTGTTTCATCTAGCTCTGATCTATATTTTTTTATTCCATCTTTGATTTCTTTCATCAAAGTTTTGTATTGTGAATTATGATTTCTTAATTTGAAAAAATCATCACTAATTAAAGTTAATTCTTTTGCTGCAGCATCAAACTTTAATCCTTTTTTAGTTTCAGGAATAGTTGGAATTTCTATTGTATTTTCTACAGCTGTTCCTGAAGATCCCCATCCACCTTGTATTTTTAAAGCTTCAATTCTCGCATTTTCTTCTTCAATACTTTTTATTGGTGGATAACTTATTTTTTGAAAATCTTTTGTTAACCAAGCTATTCTGTTAGTCAGATCACCGATTTTAATTTTTGTTTCATTTTCAAGAAGGTCCTCATTAGTTAGCAATGGAATCGTTCTTTTAGTTTTTTTAATAAAACCTAAAAGCTTATCTTTATCTTGATTTCGAATTACTGATGAATTTCTAATTTCATTAGCTAATTTTTCAATGTTTTTGTTTTCACTTCTAATAATTGAAGTACTTTTAAATTCTCTTTCTTCAATTGGAAATAAATATTTTAATGAAAGCATTGAGTCATTTACTTTTGCAACTTGACAAAGTTCATTAGCAGACTGAGGATAAAAAGACTTTGCTAAATCCCACGAATAATAAAGCCATGCTATTAATAAAAAACTACTTCCAACAATAATCCAGTGAGCTCCACCTTTGGCTCTTTCAGGGTTCCCAAAAACAGCATCTATTTTTTCAGTCTTGGCTAATTTTATTCCATAAAGAATAGAACTTATAACGGCGAAGATAATTAAAAATGTTATAATACCTGTAATCATATTAAATATCTTTACCCATGATTTCTTCTTCCATGTTCCAAATCATGGTTAGAATTTCTTCTCTTTTACTTCCAAAATCTTTAGTTTTTTTTATTTCTCTTAAATCACCATCAATCCCCATTGTAGCAAAGGGTAGTTTATACTCCTTATGTATTCGGCCTGGTCTTGGTGCCATTACATATAATCTTTCTCCAAGTAACAAAGCTTCCTCAACTGAGTGGGTAATTAAAATAATTGTTTTTCCAGTTTCTTTCCAAATTTTTAAAACTAATGACTGCATCTTTTCTCTTGTTAGGGCATCTAGTGCTCCCAAAGGTTCATCCATCAAAATTAAATCTGGATCATTAATTAAACATCGCGCAAGAGCAACTCTTTGCTGCATACCCCCAGATAATTGATAAGTTGGTGTATCTCCAAAGCCTTGTAAACCAACTATATTTAACCATTCATCAACTTTTTTTGCTGTTTTAATTGGATCTTCTTTTTTCATTCTCAATCCAAAGTCCACATTTTCAGCAACTGTTAACCATTCAAATAAAGCACCTTGTTGAAAAACCATTCCTCTTTCAACCCCTGGACCATTAATTTCATTTCCATTAAGAGTAATTACTCCTGAAGTTGGCCTGAGAAACCCTGCAGTGATATTCAATAAAGTTGTTTTTCCACATCCAGAAGGTCCAAGAACAGTTAAAAGTTCTCCTTTTTTAAGTGTGAAATTTACATCTTTTAGTGCATGAACAGTTTCTCCCTTTGGAGTTTTAAAGATCATGTTTAGATTTTGAGAAATTAAATCACTCATAGAAATAAGTTTATATTAAATTTTATTTAAAAAAATAGGCACCAATTTAATAAATTGGCGCCTATCTAATTTTATCTTACTCTCTAAATTATAGAGGTAAAAAGCTTGTATCTACTGCTCCGTTAGGAGTACCCATTCCTTTTAAGAAACCATCAAGAGTTCCACCTGACTCCATAGATTTTTTAGTATCTGCAGCATTCAAGAATACAAATCCACCTAAAGTTTCTTTCATATCTCCAAGTTTCATCTCAGCATCTTTTGCGATTACATTCATATCACTTTTACCAGCTGCGTATCTAGCATTAGCTTCATGAGTTACTTCTATGAAAGTTCTCAACATTCCTGGGTTTTCTTTCATAAATTTATCAGTAACAGATGTAATATCGATACCTTTAATACCTGCATCACGAGCTGCTTGAACTGTTAACAATCTTGTACCAACAGTTAAAGCTGCTTTAATAGAGTTACCACCAAATAAACAAGCCATTGAAACGTCACCAGAAACTAGTGCAGCAGCACCTTCTTCAGGGTCCATTTGAATAACAGTCATTTTGCTTTTATCAGCACCAACAACCTTCATACTTTCATCAAAAACATACTCAGCCATAGTTCCTAGAGGAACTGCAACTTTTTTGCCTTCTAACTCAGAACCGTTCGCCGATGTAATACCAGAAGCTTTAGATGTAACACAAGTTGTACCACCCATTCCGTATTCCATAGCAACGTCCACAAGTTTCAAAGGTGCTTTAGATTTAACAGCATTAATAAATGGCACTAAACCTTGTGAGTAAGAGATATCTATATCTCCTGCTAACATAGCGTCAGTCATTGCACCACCATTTGAAAAGTTAGTCCATTTAACTGGAACACCTAGTGCTTTATCAAACATCATTTTAACTTTGTCTTCTTGATTTGGAGTAGGCCACTCTAAAAAGAATGCAACTCTAACTTCTTTAGCAGCTGCATTTGCAACTGACATAGATAGGTTAAGAGCAACTACCGTACCAAGAATAAAACTAATTATTTTTTTCATTATTATTCCCTCTGTTATTAATTTAATTAAATTAATGATATTTAAATTCAATTTAGGCGTGATGTAAAACAAAATATATTGTATATCTGCATTTCTAATAATTAAAAGTTTCAATTATAAGTTGTAAAATATTATTAGGAATAACAATTAGTTCTCCAATTGACCTTTATTTATTAAAGTATTTAAACCCACAAACAAATCATTTATCTATTTGTTTGTTAATAATATCTTTTTCAATTTTATTAATGCAAGGATTTTCTAATCAAAAAATTAATAATAAATATGGAAAATTTTTACAGACATAATTTCTGTGACATTAAATGGTCTCACAAAAAATTCTAGTAATTTAGATTACTTTAATTTAGGATATTAATCCTAAGATTAATTTAACTAACAGGAGATTTATTAATGTTTAATAAAAAAATTTTTAGGAAACTACTCACAGGGTTTGCAATTGCTTTCTTTGCCCAAGCCTCTTTTGCAGAGGTAACTCTTAAGCTCGGAACTACTGGTAGATTGGGTATGCCAATCGGTGACGCCATAGATCAAGCATTGATGCCGGCCCTAGAGAAAGCCTCCGCTGGCAAGATGAAAATTGAACCATTTTATCAAAAAAGTTTATGTGCTGAACAGAAATGTGGTGAACAAGCTAACCAAGGACTTATATCCCTTTGGACTAGTTCTACGGCAAACTATGGTAATTTCGGATCAGAGTTAGCAATTTTTGATTTACCTTTCATTTTCAAGTCACTAGAAGATGCGAAAAGAATATCAAATGAATGGCTTGCAGAAAGACAGTGCAAACTTGCACTTGAGAATTCAGGCCATATTTGCCTTTCTGTATATTCAAGCGGTGGATTCAGACAGCTTGGAAATGCAACTAAACCAGTTCACGTTCCTAATGATATGAAAGGTCTAAAGTGGCGTACTACTAAGAGTCCAATTGAGTTTATGCTAGTTAAAAATTGGGGTGCAACTCCAACACCTTATGATTGGAGCCAGTTATACTCAGGCCTACAGTCGGGTGTAGTTGAAGGTCAGTATGTTGCTAGCCCTTGGCAACATGTAGCAAAACTTCATGAAGTTGCAAAATACTTCACTGAGATTGGTGGCATGTGGTCTGGAAATATTCTAGCAATGGATGCAAAGCAGTATAATGCTCTATCTTCTCAAGAGAAGAAATGGTTACACAAGGCAGCCGATGCTTATGGAGAAAAAGTAAACCAGTTAGATAATGCTTGGATTAAGAATGGAGAAGATGCAATTAAAGCATCTGTGAAAGAATGGTATGTTCCATCTGAAGCGGAAATGACTAAATGGAGATCAGGTGCAATCGGTGCTTGGTTAGATGCCAAGGGTACTTTTGAACCAGAGGTAGCTAAAAGAGTACTTCTAGAACAAGGAATGGATGGATTTGTAGCTCAGTTAGAGAAAGCTGGGGCTCTGTAAATCGTTCAACGAAAAACTGTGTAAAGATCATTTAGCTCAATTTTTAGAACTAGATGATCTTTACCTAAAACAAATCATAACATTTAAGTAACTATGGAAAGTATCATTCTACTTGGAGTACTCCTTTTTCTAATCTTATTAGGTGCTCCCATTGGCTTCATATTAATACTGATACCATTTGTTTATATTCTATTTACCGACGCTGTACCTCTTATTTTAATCCCTAGTCAAATGTTTAATGCTATTGATTCAGTTCCATTAACTGCAATTGCGTTCTTTATGCTGACAGGTGAGTTAATGACAAGTGCCACGATTACTGACAGGTTAGTAGCCTTGAGCAAATCATTAATTGGACGTGTACGAGGGGGGTTGGCCCAAGTTAATGTTCTTGTGAGTATGTTTTTTGCAGGGATGAATGGTTCAGTGGTAGCAGATACAGCTACAGTGGGAGCATTAGTATTACCAGCTATGAAAAAAGCTGGCTATCCTCCTGCGTTTTCGGCTGCGGTTACAGGCGTAAGCTCCACCATAGGAGGCATAATTCCTCCCAGTATCATGATGATTGTACTTGCTAACTCAACTGAGCTTTCGATTGCATCACTATTTGCTGCTGGGATTATTCCAGGCGTGTTGATAGGTGTTGTGATCATGATAATTAATCATTACTTCGCAATCAAATATAACTTCGAGCGCAGTGATGAACCATTTTCGATACGTAGAGCTGGTAAAGAGTTATATCGATCCTCGTTCGCCCTTCTGATACCTGTGGTTTTAGTGGGTTCAGTAATGGGTGGTGTTGCATCGGTTGTAGAGGCTGGAGCTATCACAGCAATGGTTGCGTTATTTACAGGTGTATTCGTTTATCGAACTATTAAATGGAAAGATTGCACTGGTGCTTTTCGTCGGGCATTCCGTAATTCGGCAATGGTTTTTATTATCATAGCTGCGTCGGGACCCTTCAGTTGGTTACTTACCTCTCTAGGTGCAATCGGTGATCTTGAAAACTGGCTTCTAAGCCTTACAGAATCCCCCATTATTTTTATTTTAGCTGTGATTCTATTCATTTTTCTTCTTGGAACGGTAATGGACTCCGCGGTAAATATTATCATAGTTGGACCAGTACTAGTTAATGTTATGGCCCAAGCTGGCTTTCCTGAGATACAAGCGGCTATCGTTGTAATAGTTGGCTTCTTAATAGGATCAGTAACACCACCTGTTGGCGTCGCGTTCTTTACCGCTGCAACAATAGCTCAAGTGCGTCTAGAAAAGGTGGCTGTTGCGTTAATTCCTTATCTAGTTGGGCTGTTTTTACTTTTATTTTTTATCCTTGTTATTCCAGAGTTAACCATGTTTCTTCCAAACCTATTGAGTAATTAGTGATATGTTACAATTTTTAAACAACATTGACCGTTTTATCCATCGTACATTGGAAGCTATGTGTTCACTCCTTTTGGCTGCGATGGTTGGTTTCACCCTTTATAACGTAATCATGCGATATGTTTTTAACAACCCTCCTGTTTGGGGCGATCTGCTAACAGTATTAAGTAATATTTGGTTGATGTTTATAGCACTTTCTCTGACAGCCAGAGATAATGAACACATAGCTTTAAATTTAATTTATGAAAAATTACCAAATAGACTATCGCTATATATACGCCAATTCTGGAAACTTATGATTATGGCAATTGGTATAGTTCTGATAATTTATGGATTTGAACTTGTAGAGGGTATGCGTGGAAAGTATTGGGAAATGTGGTATTTTGAAATTAGTTTCCAAGGTATTGAGTTCAAAGAGAATTATATGCCAAAGAAATATGCAGTTGCAATCTTGCCGTTAGCTGGATTTTTGACGACCATTGGTGCTGCTATTAGTTTTGTGAAAAAGGTCTAGTTCTTTAAAATGTGTCTGCCAGACATGCACTTTGCATAGTAAAATCAATTTGTTATATTGAACTATTTAGTCTATGAATCGAAATATAACTAAATTAAGGTAAAACTTATGAGCTCAGAAAATAGAACTGCAGTACCTAATTCACTAAACGAACATTGGATGCCTTTTACATCTAATAAAGATTTTAAAGCAAACCCCAGATTAATTACAGAAGCAAAAGGTGTTTACTTAAAAACTCACCATGGAAAAATGCAAATAGATGCGAGCTCAGGTTTATTTTGTAATCCACTAGGTCATGGAAGAAGAGAAATTACAGAAGCTGTTACAAAGCAATTAGAAACATTGGATTATGCTCAGCCTTTTCAACAAGGTTTTGGTGGTTCTTTTGAGCTTGCTACAAAAATTTCAAAACACACACCTGGTGATTTAAACAAAATGTTTTTTACAATTTGTGGATCTACAGCTGTAGAGACTGCAATTAAAATTGCCGTTGCTTATCATAGAGCAAAAGGGCACGCAGAAAGATTTAGATTTGTTGGACGTGAACGTGGTTATCATGGAATGAACATCGGCTGTATTTCAGTTGGTGGAATGGTGAATAATATTAAAACGTTTGCAAGCGTTTTAATGCCAGGTGTCCAACACATTAGACATACACATTTACCAGAACACAAATTTGTAAGTGGTCAACCTGAGACAGGGGACTATTTAGCAAATGACTTAGAAACTATTTGTCAAAATTTTGGTGGCGAAAATATTGCTGCTTGTATTGTTGAACCGATTGCTGGATCAACTGGAACACTGGTTCCACCAAAAGGATATTTACAAAAACTAAGAGAGATCTGTGACAAACACGGAATACTTTTAATTTTTGATGAAGTAATTACAGGATGGGGCAGAACAGGTTCTAAATTTGGTGCAGATGAATTTGGAGTAACTCCAGACATTATGACAATGGCTAAAGCTACAACAAACGGTGTTGTACCAATGGGTGTTGTTGCATGTAATGATTATATATATGATGCAGTAATGGATGCTTCACCAACTGGAGCAGTTGAATTATTTCATGGTTATACTTATTCAGGAATTCCAGTCGCAGTAGCAGCTGCTCTTGCAGTGCAAGAAATTTTTGAAAAAGATGATATTTTTAATAGAGCAAAAAATTTAGCTCCTTATTTCCAAAAAGGATTGTTCTCTCTTCAAGATCTAGAGTCTGTAGATAATATTAGAGGATATGGAATGATGGGTGGAATAGACATGAAGCTAAACACTAAACCAGGTAAAGCTGGATTTGAATGTTTTAAAGCATGTTATGAAGCTGGTGTTAACTTTAAAGCTACAGGAGATTGTTTAATTATAGCTCCTCAATTCATTTGTGAAGAAAAACATATTGATGAAATTATTGAAAAGTTAAGAACCGGTATTACCAACTATCAAAAAAATCAAAAAAACTAAAATTTTAATAAAAATTAAAGTATCGAAAAGGGAGATATTGTTATGAAGATTGGCGTACCTAAAGAAATCAAACCACAAGAACATCGTATTGGATTAACTCCTGATAGTGTTAAAACTTTAATATCAGAAGGTCATGAAGTTTTAGTAGAAAACAACGGTGGGTTTGAAGCTGGTTTTGAAAACGAACAATACACAAGTGTTGGTGCTAAAATCATTGATAAAGCTGAAGATATTTTTAATGATGCAGATATTATTGTTAAAGTAAAAGAGCCTCAATCAGGTGAAGTTAAGATGATTAGAGAAAATCAGATTGTCTATACTTATTTACACTTAGCAGCAGCTAAAGAATTAACTGAGGGACTAATTAAATCTAAAGGTGTTTGTATAGCTTATGAAACGGTAACAGATGACAACGGAAGGTTACCATTACTTGCACCAATGAGTGCGGTTGCTGGACGTATGTCAGTTCAAGCAGGTGCGCATTGTTTAGAAAAAAATCAAAATGGTAGAGGGCTTTTATTGGGTGGTGCTCCTGGAGTTGAAGGAGGAATAGTTGTCATTTTAGGGGGTGGTGTTGTTGGTGAAAACGCTGCAGTCATTGCAACTGGTATGAGAGCTAAAGTTCACATCGTTGACAAATCAGAAGCAAGACTAAAACAACTTGTTGAAATGTTTGGTGATAAAATTATTCCAGAACAAAGTGATAAAATTGATTTAAATAAATTAGTTGCAGAAGCTGATCTGCTAATTGGGGGTGTCTTAATTCCTGGTGCTGAAGCACCAAAATTAGTTACTAAACCAATGTTAAAATTAATGAAAAGAGGATCTGTAATTGTTGATGTTGCAATTGATCAAGGAGGTTGTGTTGAGACGAGTAAACCAACAACTCATGGTGATCCAACTTATATCATTGATGACGTTATTCATTACTGTGTAGCAAATATGCCTGGTGGAGTTCCAAGAACTTCAACTATAGCATTGAATAATGCAACACTTCCATATCTAGTTAAAATTGCAAACGATGGTCATGCTAAAGCATTAAGTGAAGATAAACATTTACTTGCAGGATTAAATGTTTGTAAAGGTCAGGTAACCTATAAAGCGGTTGCTGATGTTTTTGGACATGATTATGTTGATCCTTTAAGTACCCTGTAATATTTTTAAACTAATGTTATCGAATAAAATTAAAGATTATTTAAACGAATACATCAGTCAAGAAGTTTACGTCCAAGTGGCTGTTGCAAAAGGTAAAAATAAAATCTCAACTAATGCTGCAATCAGTAAATATTTTGAAAGTAATCACTTTCAAGGTTTAACTGAAGGTAAACCCTACAACACTTTTTTAGATGATCTTAAAGATAAGTGTTTAGGAAAATTAGCAAACTCTCCAATGAAAGATAGTAAAACAGATGATGAGATTATTATTGAACTTCAAAGAAAGCTTAATACTTTAAAAGTTGAAAAATTAAATGATACTTACTGGGAAGTTGAGACAGGTGAATATTTAAGTGGAACAGATATTAAAGAAATTGAACTTGAGAGAGATACTTTAATTAAATTTTTAAATTCTAAAGATGAAGCGCATGATACGGTAAGTACTCTTTGCAAAAATTATGAAAAACTTTGTAAGGAAAAATACCCAGAAGCTCCATTACCTTTAGAAATTTTAAGCAACTAAAAATTTAAACAAAACATTCCCAAAAATTTTTTTCAAGGATAGTTGATTTTTTAAAGTTTCTTTTAAGTGTATTTAATTTTTTACCCTTATTATTTTTCAAGAGAATATCCAAATAATCAATATTGTCTTTAGCTACTTGTTGGTATTCTTTTGATGAATACATTTTTATCCAAGAACTATATTTACTTTTTTTCCAGTTTTTAATTTTAGAAAGATTAAACCCAATCTCACCATAGCCAATGATACATACTGATAGGCATGAGAAGATATCAAGATTGTTTCCATTTTTACCCACACTCAGTACATAGTCAGTATAAGAACTATTAGCTTTCTCGATTACTATATTATTAAGGGACTTAAGGGGTATCTTCCACTTTTTGCAATAATTGATGTGGAGTTTGATTTCATGATCAATTCCCTTAATAAAATTTACTGATTTATTAATTTCCTCAAAGCTCTTAGATTTATAAATACTAAGAGCTAAAATTCTAAGAAATTGCTGTAAGAAAACATAATCTTGAACTAAATAATTTTTAAAATTTTTATTAGGCAGTTTGTTGCTTACTAAATCAGATAAAAATTTATGATTAGTATATTCAGACCATTCCTTCTTACAGCTACTTTTTAATTTATAAAAAAAAGTTTTTTTATTATTATAAATATTCACTATTCCTTAATTGAAGTTTTAATCTTAGAAAAATTAAAGTTACCATTCTTTTTAAAAAGCATCACTGTAATCATGGGTGTAAATGTTGCTAAAATAAATGACCAAAATAATAACGCTGTAGATATCCAGATCGGAAATGCTTCAGCTGGAAATAATCCACCAATTAAAATACTTTTATCAAAAGTTTGATTTGGAAATAAAAGCAATCCAGATATCAGTCCAATTATAACTGAAATTAAAGAAAGTTTTTCATCAACATCACCCTTGAACATCCCATAAAAAATAGGAAATACTGCAGCACAACATAATAAATCAGCAAATAAAAACATAAATAAGACGCTGTAACCCTTAGATGCAATCAAAAAAACAATTACTGATAAACCACATATTAAGTATTTAGAAAGTGTAAGATAACTATTCTTATTTTTTAAACTAATAAACTTATTTCCCTCAATAGTAATAGTGCTTGAAAGCGCATTAATAAGTGTATCCATACTACTAATCACTAAGGCTAAAACTAAAATTAATATTGAGATTGTTAACAAAGAATTAATTCCAGTAAATGGCTCTAATAAAAGAGTAAAGAATAAAGTACTAGGGTCGGCTGCTTTATCAACTGATACTGCAAGAATTCCAAAGAAACCTAAAACAAGCATAAATGGAATTACAATAAAGAAGGCAGACATAAATCCTTTTCTTAAATCATCTGAACTTTTTGCTGCAAATACTCTCTGCCAAACACCTTGATCAAATAAGTTTGTTGCAAAAACTGCAATGAAGAAAGTTAAGCCAGCAGTATATCCATAAAAATATTTACCACTCATTAAAGTACCAGCTTTCTCATTAATTAAATCCATAGAAAAAGTATTATTTCCAGAATTAAAGATATGGTTGATAGCAAATATTAATAAAATCATAATTATAATAAATTGAATTTTATCTGTAAAAATTGAAGCTCTAAGCCCCCCGTAAAGAGTGTAAGATAAAGTAGCTACAATTATTACAAGAGAGGTTTGCCAAAGAGGAAACCCTGACATTAAGTTAACAACTTTTGCAATCGCTGTAACTTCAGCTGCAAAATAAACAAACATGTACATTATTGTTAATAATAAAACTAAACGAAACATAGCATTACCAAATCTAATTAGAACAAATTGAGTAAGAGTATTACCATTAGGCATAATTTTTCTCATTCGTTGACCGATTGTAATAAAAGCTAAGAAGGGTAGAGCTTGACCTAAGCCATAACCAATTATAGCACCTAAACCACCCCAAGTAGCAGCTTCTGATGGACCAATTAAAATCCACACACCAAAACATGATGCAACTAAAGATGCAGTTAAAGATCTTTTACCAATTGATCTGTCTGCATTTAAATACGAGTTAATTGAAAGTTTACCTTTTGAATAAACAATTCCAATAGCAGCAAAAGCTAATGAAGTCAAAAGTAGAGTAATAATAGTAGTTGATTGATCTAGATATATTGTGTTCATTTTTTCCCTTCGTTGTGATTATACAACAGGTTCTTTGGGTATATTCTCAGCTTTTTACAGCACCCCAGAAACTGATATTCTTAAAAAAAAGAATATAAAAGTTAATTAAAGAAATAATTAAATTAAGTCAAATTTTAACCCCAAGATATGAACACTGGGTAATGAAATAATGTATTAAATTACTAGGTTTATTGAATTAATTTCATTAATAACTATATACACCCTAATAAATGTCTGAGATTCAAATATCCATTAACAGCTTATCTAAAGTTTATGATAATGGTTTTAAAGCCCTTAATGGTGTTAGTCTTAAAGTAAAACAAGGTGAGATCCTTGCAATGCTTGGACCTAATGGTGCGGGAAAAACAAGTTTAATCAGTATTATTTGTGGAATTGTTAAACCTTCCTCAGGAACTGTTACAATTGATAATTTTGATATTATAAAAGATTATAGAGAGACGAGATCAAGAATAGGGCTTGTTCCTCAAGAGCTTAACTTAGAATCTTTTGAAACTGTTTTTGATACCGTGTCTTATTCCAGAGGATTGTATGGAAAGCCACCTAAACCAGAACACATTGAGAAAATTCTAAAAGATTTAAGTTTGTGGGATAAAAAAGATCAAAGACTGAGACAATTGTCAGGTGGAATGAAGAGAAGAGTTTTAATTGCAAAAGCTTTGTCTCATGAGCCTAAAATACTATTTCTTGATGAACCAACAGCAGGTGTAGATGTTGAACTTAGAAGAGACATGTGGATGGTTGTTGAAGAATTAAGAAAAACAGGGGTCACAATTATCTTAACTACCCATTATATTGAAGAGGCAGAAGCTATTGCTGACCGTGTAGCTGTAATTAATCAAGGAGAAATTATTATTGTTGAAGATAAAAAAGAATTAATTAAAAAAATGGGTCATAAAAAACTAACCATTGAATTACAAAAAAAAATTAAAGAAATTCCTGATGATTTAATTAAATATAGTCTTGAAATGGGTGAAGAACACATGTCTTTAATTTATACTTATAATGTTCAAGCTGAAAAAACTGGTATTACAGATTTATTACAAGACTTAAAAGATACTGGCTTAAAGTTAAAAGATTTAAAAACAGAACAAAGTACTTTGGAGAAGATATTTGTTGATTTAGTAAAGGAGAATAATGAAATTTAATTATTACGGGTTTAGAGCTATTTATGTTCATGAGATGAATAGATTTATAAGAACTGTAGGTCAGTCTATTCTTTCACCAGTAATATCCACCTCATTATATTTTGTAGTGTTTGGTTCAGTTATTGGAGGTTATATTGAAAAAATTGATGGTGTTAGTTATGGATCATTCATTGTACCCGGTTTATTAATGTTAACTCTGTTAACTCAATCAATAAGTAACACTTCGTTTGGAATATTTTTTCCAAAATTTAATGGAACTATTAACGAGATTTTAGCAGCACCTATATCAACGCTTGAAACTGTTCTAGCTTTTGTTGGGGCAGGAGCTACTAAAACATTAATCGTTGGTGCTGTAATTTATGCAACTGCTTCTTTTTTTGCGGATGTGACAGTTAAATATCCATTGTTAATGATATTTTTATTAGTTTTAGTTTCTTTTACATTTGCTTTATTTGGTTTTTTAATTGGAGTTGTTAGTAAAAACTTTGAACAGATGTCGATCATTCCATCGTTAGTTATTACACCCATGGTATTTTTAGGTGGAAGTTTATACTCTCTTGATATGTTGCCACCATTTTGGCAAACAATTTCTTACTTTAATCCAGTGGTTTATTTAATTGATGGCTTAAGATTTTCTTTCTACGGTGTATCTGATTTTGATATTTGGATAAGTATAAGCTCAATGGTACTTTTTTTAGTGATTTGTGTAATCTTGGTCACAATGTTACTTAAAAAAGGCTATAATATTAAAAGCTAGAAATTAGAATAATAAATAGTATTATTAAATTATAATCATGTTGTCTTATATATTACCCTTCATAGTTTTAATTGTTATCGTGGTGTTTATTCATGAATATGGGCATTATTATTTTGCTAAACGATTTGGTGTAGGGGTTACTGATTTTTCAATCGGTTTTGGTAAAGAAATGTTTGGTTGGAATGATAAATCAGGCACTAGGTGGAAAGTTTGTGTCATACCACTTGGGGGATATGTTAAGTTTTTTGGTGATAGAAACGTTTATAGCCAAGCTGATAATGACAAAATTATAAAAGAATATAGTAAAGAAGATCAAGATAAACTATTTGTACTAAAACCCTTATATCAAAGAGCTTTAATTGTATTTGGTGGCCCTTTAGCTAACTTTTTATTAGCAATTCTAATATTTTTCTCTGTTTATACCTTTGCTGGAAAAGACTTTACACCAGCTGTTATTAATGAAGTTCAAAAAGATAGTCCTGCAATGGTAGCCGGTCTTAAAGACAATGATATTGTGGTCTCAATTGATGGCAATGAAGTTACAAGTATTATGGATGTTTCAAAATACATCATGATGTCTACTGATGAATTTATCAATTTTACAGTAAACAGGTATGATCAAGATTTAACCTTTAGAGTAAAACCTAACATTGTTGAAGGAGAGGATAATCTTGGTAATAAAATTAGTAAACGAATGGTTGGCATTAAGCTTGGAGCTTTTAATAACGAAGTAAACCACGTTAAACTTGGACCTGCTAAAGCGCTGTTTTATGCGGTTAATGAAGTTTACTATGTAAGTACTTCTTCCCTTAAATATATTGGCAGTATGCTTACTGGAAATGGTGATACTTCGCAGTTAGGTGGTCCAATTCGAATAGCAAAAATTAGTGGACAAGTTGCAGAATTTGGAATTTTACCTTTTATAAGCCTTATGGCTTATATTTCTATTAGCTTAGGGTTAATAAACTTGTTCCCAATTCCAATGTTAGATGGTGGTCACTTAATGTTTTACGGAATTGAAAAGGTATTAGGGCGTCCTTTATCACAAAAAACTCAAGAAGGTTTTTTTCGAATCGGAATGTTTTTATTGCTATCATTGATGTTTTTTACAACGTTCAATGACCTAAAAGACGTCGGTTTATTTTAACTAATTAATTTTTTTAAAACTTAAATAATCCATTAGAATCAACATTTATTTAACAATCTACTATATATTGGGGTTATTATTATAAGAAACGCTAATAAAAAGCTTGATTTATGGGCTTTTATGTAAAATAAAGAGAAATAATCAATAAAACCGGAGCTAAAAAAATGAACAAAAAACAATTAATAGCACAACTTTCAGGTTCTCTAAACCTAAGTAAAGCTGATGCGGAGCGTACTTTTGATACAATTACAAACACTATTCTGGATGCATTAAAAGGCGATGACACTGTGAAAATTGCTGGATTTGGTACTTATAAAGTAGCAAAAAGAAAAGCTAGAGTTGGAAGAAACCCAAGAACTGGAGAGCAAATTCAAATTGGTGCTTCTCAAAAAGTTAAGTTCTTACCAGCTAAGTCACTTAAAGAAATGTTTAACAAATAGTTTATTCTAAAATTAATTAACAGCCTTTTATAGAAATGTAATAAGGCTGTTAGTATATGCAAATACCGCATAACTCTTTTTCCTCATAAACAATAGTCATAAGTTTAAGCCTTATTATAAGTAGATTCTAAAAAAGGAGGTCTTAATGACTAAATTAATAAAAATAATATCAACGTTTTCGTTGGGTCTATTTTTTCTTCTAGGTCTAACAAGTATTGGAAGTGCGGAGACAACCGTTTCTGCAGAAGTTCAATACATTTTTAATACATTTTCATTTTTAGTATGTGGATTTCTAGTTATGTGGATGGCAGCAGGTTTTTGTATGCTTGAATCGGGATTAGTAACTACCAAAAGTGTTTCAACAATTGTTGCAAAAAATATTGGAAAATTTTCAATTGTTGCAATAATTTTTTATTTAGGTGGGTATAATTTAGCTTACGGAATACCAGAAGGTGGTTTCATTGGTTCGTTTACTCCATGGACCTTAACTGATTCTCTTGAGCAAGGTTATTCTGGAAGTGCTGATTGGTTTTTCCAAATGTTATTCGTTGCAGCAACATGCTCTATTGTTTCAGGTGCTGTAGCTGAGAGAATAAAAATTTGGCCTTTCTTTATCTTTTCTGCAATCTTAGGTGGATTAATTTATCCAATTACTATGGGTTGGCAGTGGGGTGGTGGATGGTTAGCATCCCTGGGATTTTCTGACTTTGCGGGCTCTACTTTAGTTCATGCTTGTGGTGGTGCAGCTGCACTAGCTGGTGTAATATTAGTAGGTGCTAGAAAAGGAAGATTTAGTCCAAGAGGTGATGTAAAAACTATGGAACCTTTTGCAGCTTCTTCAATTCCATTAACCGCTCTTGGAACATTTATTTTATGGATGGGTTGGTACGGATTTAATGGTGGTTCACAATTAGCTTTAGGAACATTTGAAGATGCAAATGCAATGTCTAAAATATTTATGAATACTCACTTAGCAGGCGCAGCAGGTTGTGTTACAGCAGCTCTAGTTACAAGACTAATTGGTGGAAAAACTGATGTTGTAATGATGTTGAATGGTGCTCTTGCAGGTTTGGTTTCTATCACAGCAGAACCTTTAGCTCCAAGTCCAATGCTTGCAATTGGTATAGGTGCTGTTGGATCTGTGATTATGTATTTTGGAACTAGCTTATTAAACTCATTAAGATTAGATGATGTTGTTGGTGCTATTCCAGTACATTTATTCGCGGGGGTTTGGGGAACTTTAGCTGTTACATTAAGTAATGTTGGTACAACTTTTACAACTCAATTAATTGGTGTGTTGTCAGTTACAATCTTTACATTTATCTTTTCATTCATTGTATTCTTTTTTTTGAAGCAATTTATTGGTTTGAGAATAAGTGAGCAGGCTGAAAAACTGGGAACTGATGTTGCTGAGATAGGTGTTAGAGCTTACGCAATCAGAGACTAATAATACAATTAATTAGAAGAAATAGGCCCCTTAATTGGGGCCTTTTTTTATTTTTGAATATGTTTTAAGGTCTCTAGAACTCCTTTAGCATGGTCTTTAACCTTAACATTGTCCCAAATTTTTACAATTTTACCTTTAGGATCTATTAAAAAAGTACTTCTAATAACACCCATAAATTCTCTACCCATAAACTTTTTTTTAGTCCAAACTTTGTAACTTTTTATAATTTTAATCTCATCATCAGCTAAAAGATCAAATTTAATCTTATATTTTTCTTTAAATTTGTTATGACTTTTCAAGTCATCTTTGGAAATACCAAACACATCACAATTAAGTTTTTTAAATTTAGTTAATAATCTATTAAAATCATTAGTTTCAATAGTGCATCCTGGTGTATCATCTTTTGGGTAAAAATATAAAACAACATATTTACCAATAGAATCCCCTAAAGAATAAGAATTTCCATTAGTAGAGCTTAAATTTAATGTAGGAGCTTTAGTATTTATTTTAAGCATCAGTTATTTAATTTGCATCCCATAACTTTTTATAATCAATAAACGGAGATAGACCATAGCTAGAATTTACATTAGTTAGATGTAATGAAAGACTTTTTAATGGAGAAATACAAAATTCCTTTGTGTAAATTTCATTAAGATGTTTTTCAAAAGGATCATTTCTATCTAAACAGGTATTATAAAAATTATCCCAATATTTATCTAATAAAGACTTCGTCGTCATAAATGTACATAGTGTTTGATTGATTGTTCTCCAATGTCTTTTGTTTCCAATCAAAATATTTGTTTTTTCATTGTTCGTATAAAGATATGGATAATCAGCAGGACACATAAAGATATCCTTATTAATTTGTGAAGCTATTCTCTCGTATGATGCAATCATCTCTTCCATCATAGGTTCAAAATGCAAGTAATCATCCTCTACAAAGAAAACTAAATCTTCACCATGCTCCTTTCCTAACTCAAAAGACCGAAGCAAGCTTGCTAAATTTGAAAAAGTTTGATCATTTCTTTGTTGTTTGATTATATCTTTGTATTTGTCATGATTTAAAGAAGTAATACTTATATCCAAACCACCTCCATTTATAAGTTTCTTTAATTTATTCAAATTTTCTTCTTTAGATTTATCATCAACAATTATTGTTTTAAATTTAATATTTGGGTATTTAGTTTTAGAAAAATTAATTGACTTTATTAGTGAATTTAAAGCTCTTAATGAATACTCAATTTTAGGCCGCTCAAATAGTCTTCTTTTATTTTGATCCCATATCTCAACATCAGTATTAGTTCTAAATATAATTAAAACCGAACTTATCTTTTTGGAAATTTTTACTTCACCTAGTGGTAAAATAATTGATTTTTCATTTATAATTGAAAGATCCAAGTTTAATTCTTTCTGGAGGGTAGGCGAACTAAAGTTACTCTGATCAATTATCTCGTAACCCAAAACTTTTGAGAGTTTGATAAATAGTCTTTTTATGATGCTTTTTTTCATATAATTGTTTATTGTAAATTTTTACAATATTATGACTATTAAATCATCACAAACTCTAGTTTCTGAAGCATTAAGTGAAGTTAAGACTATTACAGCGGATGAAGCATTAAAGCTATCTAATGAAGGTGCATGTACCTTAATTGATATTAGAGAAAAGGGTGAACTAGATAAAGCAGGCAGAATTGAATACTCAAATCACATCCCTCGTGGAATGTTGGAGTTTTGGCTAGACCCTGATGGTCCTTATTTTAAAAGTGGAAAAATTGATATGAATAAAGAAATGGTTTTATTTTGTGCTGGTGGATTAAGATCTGCTCTTGCAGCTAAATCTTTAAAAGAAATGGGCTTTGAAAAAGTTTCACATATTGATGGTGGCTTTGCAGCAATAAGTCAAAGTGATTTTAAAATAGTTTAAACTATTTATTATATTCATCTAAAGCAAATTCCAATCTATCTTGCCCCCAAAATATTTTATCATTCACAACAAAGGTAGGAGCTCCAAATATTTCTTTATCATGAGCTGCTTGAGTGACATTTTTTAATTTCTCTTTTATTTGAGGATCTTTAACACCTTCAAAGAAACTATTTGAATCAATCTTGCATTTTTCAACAAGAATTTTTAAAATTCCTTCACTAGAAATATCAAGATTATTTTTCCAATAAGCATCAAACATTGTGTTTAGATATAAATCTTTATTTTCATTATTGGTAAAAAGATACCCACGCATAATATTTAGAGAATTAATAGGGAACTTTGAATTCCATATAAAATTTGATTTATCTCGTTTCGCAATTAAATTACAATCACTTATCATATGTTTTAGTTTAGGCTTAATGAAGGCTGGTGCTGTTATACCCTGTAGGTTATGCAGACCACCTAATAGAACTGGTTTATAAATAAAATTGATTTTTTTAATTTGTTTAATTTTTAGGTGAGCTAGGTAAGAGTAGGGACTTATGAAGTCAAAATAGAAATCTATTTCTTTAGTCATATAAGTTAATTCTTTTAGAGTAAAAAATCCTTATGATCCAATAAAGGGTCAGACCAATAGGCCCAATAAAATATGTTATTAAAAGTGGGAAAGACATTAAAACCTTATTTACACCAAATTTTTGAGAGTCTTTAACAATCCAGCCACCACAAAATAAATTCATTGCTAAAAAATGTGTCCAAAATAAAATTATGAAAGCTTTGTATGTAAACAGGTTACTAACAGCATCTAAACCAAGATAGAGTTCAAAATTTTGAATAAAATCGTAACCTTCATTAAAGAATAAATGAAGTAAATATCCATAAGTTAGACTTAAAATAAAAACTGGAAAAATTGATGTTATAAAAACTCTACATATTTGTGATTGTGGAAAGATTATTAATACCAACCAAAAAGGTAAAACACCAAGGTTTAACCACAGAAAAATCATCTCTACAGAGAAATATGTATAAATTTGCTCGATCATTTTTTTGCTATATTATATTACAAGATAACATGATTCCTATGAGAAATAGAAAAAAAACATTAGAGGTTACTATGGAAGAGATGCGAAACTTTTCTTTCGCATATATTGAAAGATATGCACCGTCTAAACAACAATTAAGAACCTATTTATTAAAGAAATATCTTAAAGCAAATGTACCAAATGTTAAAAAACAAGACATCACAGATCTCATTGATATTGTTTTGGTAGATCTTGAAAAAAGTAAATTTATTAGTGACAAATTTTATTCTGAGAGTAAGTCACGTAGTTTAATCCAAAAAGGAAGCTCTATTAATAAGATTAGATACTATTTAATGGGAAAAGGAATTAACGATACTTACATTAAAGAGACATTGGAGAAGATTAAAGAAGATAATTCTGATCAAGATTTCTTCTCAGGTATCAAGGTATGTAAAAAAAAAAGAATTGGACCCGCAAGAGCAGAGGATAATAGACCTTTATTTTATAAAAAAGATATCTCCCTCCTTGCAAGAAATGGTTTTGACTTTGAAACTTCTAAAAGAATAATGGATATTGATCAGACTGAGTATTTAAAAATTATTAAACTACTTTAATTTTTTTTCTTCCTCTTCTTCTTTTGCTAAATGAGTAACTATGTTTTTTATATAGTTTTTAACAAAAACAAAAACTAAAAGACCAAATATTGAAACTGAAACTATTATAATTAAGATTATTCTTAGACGCTCATCCATTAGAGTATATTTTTATTTTTTAAAATTAAACTTAGGTTTTTAAATTCAGGCTTACCATATATAATTTCATCACCATCAAAATCTGTTATTTTCCCACCAGCATGTTCTAATATGGCGTGCCCAGCTGCTATATCCCACTCACAAGCTCTTGGTTCTGCCACATACATATCAAACTCACCAGCGGCTATAACACAAAATTTTAATGAACTCTTCATTTTTTGGAAAGAGGTAATTTTATTTTTTTTATGAATTTCTATAATTTCTGGTTTTAGTTCGTTCGAATAACTCACAGCAGTTACTTCTTCATAATCCTTTTTTTTATCTATTAAAGATATCTCATGAGCATCAATAAGCTCATAACTATTAGACATGCCATAAGAATAAAAAATTCTTTCTTTTGCTGGAGCTGCAATAATTCCTATTGTTGGTTTTTTATCTAATATCAAAGCTGCATTTAATGTGAATTCGTCCCTATTATTTATATACTCTCTCGTCCCATCTATCGGATCAATTAACCAAAAATTTCTTAAATTAATATCATCTTTGTGATTGGTACTTTCCTCTGAAACAATTGGTATATTTGGTGTTATTTCTTGGATTTTATTTGTTAAAATTTTATTAACTTCAATATCACCATTACTTACTGGGGTATTGTCTGACTTAATTTCATTTATTAATCCAACTTTTCTTAAATCCAAAGCCACCTGACTTGCTTGATTAAAAGTATCTATTAAGGAAAGCGTTATTTTTTTAGTTTCTTCAATATTCATTTATAAATCTTTTCTAACCTAATTATTTGTGAGTTAATTACTTTTTTTCCAACATTTTCAAAATTAACTGTAACTTTGCCGTTAATTATTGATTGAACTTGTCCAATACCCCAATCTTTATTCTTTTTATTAGTGACTTTGTCACCTGGTTCATAATCTAAAATCATTTAATTTACTTATATCTAATATACTAATAAATATCATGAAATATGATTAAATTGAATTCAATTGGAATAGCCAAAGAACCAAAAGATACATTAATTGTTGTTGCGATGTCTGGTGGGGTAGATTCCTCAACTGTTGCAGCCATGATGAAGAATGAAGGTTACAACGTTATAGGCATAACTTTAAAACTTTATAATGACAATAAAGAAACAGCGTCTTCAAAACAGTGTTGTGCAGGCCAAGACATTATGGATGCTAAAAGAGTAGCTGATAAATTAAAGATAGAACATAAAATTCTTTATTACCAAGATAAATTTAAAGAAGGTGTCATTGATAATTTTATAGATAGTTATTTAAACGGTGAAACACCGATACCTTGTGTTCAGTGCAATAAAACAGTTAAATTTACAGATTTATTTGAAGAAGCAAAAAGATTAAAAGCAGATGCTTTAGTTACAGGTCATTATGTCAAAAGTATTACTAAAGAAAATAATACCGATATGTACCGGGGAATAGATTTAAATAGAGATCAAAGTTATTTTTTATTCAACACTACAAAAGATCAATTAAATTTTTTGAGGTTTCCGTTAGGTAATCTTCTTAAAGACGAAACAAGAAATATTGCAAGAGAGCTTGATCTTAATGTTGCCGATAAACCTGATAGCCAAGATATATGCTTTGTACCCAATGGTGATTATGCTTCTGTTATAGAAAAATTTAGACCGAACTCTTTTAGTAAAGGAAACATAAAGAACATGGAGGGTGAAGTGATAGGTGTTCATGACGGAATTATTAATTATACAATTGGTCAACGAAAAGGAATTGGAATTTCAGATAAAAATCCATTGTATGTAGTAAAAATAATTGCAGATAAAAATGAAATTATTGTTGGAGCTAAAGAACACTTAGTTAAAACTAAAATAAATTTAAAAGATTTAAATATTATAACCAATGATCAAAATGATTTTGAAAAAGAATTATTTGTGAAAGTAAGATCCACTGGAAGATTAATTAAGGCTAAAATAGATATTACCAGTACTACAGCAAATGTAGATTTGTTAGAAGAAGAGCATGGAATAGCACCAGGACAAGCATGTGTTTTTTACTCAAAAAATAGTAATGGCTATAAAGTTCTTGGTGGCGGATGGGTAAAAAACTAATATTTACTAGAATTAAATTGGTCTAGAAGATCAGATTGATAAGTTATTTGTTCTTAGCTTTTCTTTTAGCTCTTCTTTTTTTAGAGCCCTGTTTTCTTCGACCTCTATGCTTTTTTGGGTAACCCATATTATCCTATTTTTAATTTTATTGACGTTATCGGAGTGATATAGCATTGTCCTATTAACTTATCAAATTTTTTATGAGCAAAACATTCAAGACTTTTATCAAACATACGGCAAAAGATTACCATAATCAGTCAGTTAACCCACCAATAGTGCGAGCCTCAACTATTATCTTCAAATCAATGCAAGATATTAGAAAAATGCAAGATAAAGCAAAAAAAGACCCAACAGGAGGCCATTTTGATTATGGCAGACAAGGCACATCTACAACTCATATTCTTTCACAAATATTAAAGGAAATAGAAGAAGCCTATCATGTTTTTTTAACCCCAACAGGTTTTGGAGCAGTTTTTTTATCAATTTTTAGTGTGTTACGACCAGGTGATGAAATAATTGTAGCTGATCCAACTTATTCACCAACCAGATCCTTAACTCAAGATTTCTTAAAAGAATTTAATATAAAATCTACTTTTTATAATCCACATGACTTAAAAACTTTAGAAAAAAGTATTACTAAAAAAACAAAATTAATCTTTGTAGAAAATCCAGGAAGTAATACTTTTGATTTTCAAGATTTAGGAAAGATAGTATCGATTGCAAAAAAAAATAAAGTTTTAACAGCAATAGATAATACTTGGGGAACCCCATATTTTCTAAAACCTATTAAATTAGGCTTTGATATGTCTATAGTTTCAGCAACCAAATACTATTCAGGTCATTCAGATGTTATGGGTGGAACTTTAGCTGTTAACAAGAAAGTATTTAAACAAGTTGAGAAAGCTAATAGAATAACAGGCTTAAGACTTGGCCCAGATGATGCCTATTTAATAACAAGAGGTCTGAGAACTTTAGATATCAGATTAGATAAGCATGAAAAAAATGCAAAAAAAATATCTGAGTTTTTATCAAAATATCAAAAAATAAAACTTTTATATCCTTATAAAAAAGATTCATTGAATTTTAGAATGTGGAAAAAATACTATTCTGGTGCATCAGGATTAATGGGAATTATGATAAAATCAAAAAATAAAAACTCAGTAATTAAATTTGTTAACTCTTTGAAGTTATTTGGTTACGGTTATAGTTGGGGAGGCTTTGAGAGCCTAGCTTTATATCAAGATAAGAGAGAACAAGGTAATAGACAGTATTTAAAATTAGCTAATGACGAACATTTAGTAAGATTACACATAGGTTTAGAGGATCCAAAAGACCTCATTGAAGATTTAAAAAAATCACTTAAATTTATTAAGTGAGTTCAGAAAAATTTATAAAAAATAACACTGCTCTAATAACTTTAATTACCGCGTGCGGGGTTGTTCTTATTTCACTTGGTGTAAGACAAACATTTGGTTTATTTTTCATGGATTTTAAAAATGATCTTAATGTTAGCATTACACAGTCTGGGTTAGCGATTGGTATTCAAATGTTAATGTGGGGATTATCGGGACCTATATTTGGTGTAATTGCTGATAAATATGGTGGGCATAAAGCAATTGGTTTAGCTTTTATTTTTTATATTTTGGGTATTTATTTCCTATACTCTGGACCTAACACAGGTCTCTTTTTTCAAATTGATTTAGGAATCCTTGTTGGTATTGGATTGGGAGGTACCGCTATAAGCATTCCAATGTCGATTGTTGGAAAACACTTCCCACTATCAAATAGAACTATAGCTATGAGTATAGTAACTGCCGTTGGTTCATTTGGTTATTTTATTTCACCTCTATACACCAATTATTCGCTGGTAAGTAATGGCTGGGTTAATACTTTGTTTTTATTTATGTTGGTTTTATTTCTAGGATTTGTCATGTCTTTTTTTGTTAGATCTCCTTCATTGACCCAATCAATTGAAAAGCCTAACGACCAAAGTACAATGAGTGCATTAAATGAAGCTTTTAAAAATAAAAGCTACCTATTTTTAACTGGTGGTTTTTTTGTATGTGGTTTTCATATTACTTTGGTTGGTACCCATGTACCGGTTTATATTGCTGATAGAGGTCTAGAAGGGTGGACTGCAGCTGCAATTTTATCATTAATTGGTTTGTTTAATATATTTGGTTCTTTAACATCCGGTTACCTATCAACAAAGATGAGTAAAAAAATTATTTTAAGCGCACTTTATTTTTTAAGAGGAATTTCGATTTGCTTCTTTATATTTTTACCACCAAGCAATATTAGTTCATTTATTTTTGGCGCTACATTCGGTTTCTTATGGTTAGCTACCGTGCCAGCAACAAGTGGAATAGTTGCCCAAATGTTTGGGACTAAATATTTGGGACTTTTGTATGGTATTGTTTTTTTAAGTCATCAAATAGGCTCTTTCCTAGGTGCGTATCTAGGAGGTTTATTTCATGATTTATATGGGTCGTATGACTATGCGTGGTATTTAGCAATTGCACTTTCTATTTTTGCGGCAATAATACACTTACCAATAAAAGAAGAGGCAGTTTTAAGATTAAAAACAGAGTAACAAATTGATTAAGAAAAATTATCTAGAAGATTTAAATAATACGAATAAACCTTTTATTATCTACAAGTCAGGTAAAGGGTTTGATTTATATAAAGATTTTTCACAAAAAATTATTTTAACAAATCAAAATATCGAAAAATTTATTAATAAAAGCATTAAGTTAAGGTCTAAAAATAAAGAAACAGATCTATTTATTGGCTTTTTTGGTTATGAAATTTTAAATAATTTAATAGGTGTTAAAATAAAAAAACAAAAAGTATTAAAGTTTCCCAAGGGTATTTTTTACAAACCCGAAACAAAAATAAAATTTTCTAAAGAGCTAAATTATAAGCCGTTAAAAATTATTAAATCTAACAAAGTTTTTAAGATTAATTTAAATAATAGATCTTATGAAAAAATTTTTAATAAATTTAAAAAAAGAATTAAAGCTGGTGAAACTTATCAAATAAAAATTTGCACAAAATATAAAAATAGCTCTCAAATTGATGCTCTAGATTTTTTTTGTAGACTTGTAAAAAGTAATATGGCTCCAGAAGCATTTATGATTAAAGATAGAAATTATTCAATAATTAGCTGTTCACCAGAGAATTTAATCACTAAAAAAGGTAATTTTATAACCACCAAGCCAATAGCGGGAACATTAAAAAAATCTAAAAACTTTAATAAGCAAAAAGCCCTAGCTTTCTTTAAGAAAAATATAAAAGAAACTAAAGAACACAATATGATCGTAGACATGGAAAGAAGTGATTTATCCAAAATTTGCAAACCGGGAACCGTTAAGATTCTTAAAAAGAAAACAGTAGAAGAATATAAAGACCTTTATCATTATGTGAGTTTAATAGGGGGTAAATTAAAAGACAAAGTTTCTTCATTAGATATCGTAAAGGCAATGATGCCTGGTGGATCTGTAATAGGGTGCCCTAAAATTAGCACTCTTAATTTGCTTAACAATCAAGAGAAAGAAAATCGAAATATTTATACTGGCAGTTTTGGTTATATAAAATTTAATGGTGATATGAGATTTAATATAATCATTAGATCTATTTTGAACTATCAAAACCAATCAGAAATCTCAGTCGCATCTGGTGTTGTAATTGATAGTAATGCAAAACATGAGTTTAATGAAAACTATATAAAGGCTAAAGCTTTAATTGATCTTTACAAATGATTTATATAATTGATCATAATGACTCATTTACACAAAATGTAGTTCATCAATTTTCAAATTTTGATGATGTAGAATGTGATAATTATAATAAGATTGATCAAAAAAAACTTACTAAAGCTGATGTAATAGTTTTTTCACCTGGTCCTGGCTCTCCAAAAAATTACACAATTACCTCAAGTATTTATAAAAAGTATAAAGGAAAAAAGAAGATTATCGGTATATGTCTTGGTTTTCAGCAGATTTTGTATTGTGAAAAAGGAGAAATAGTTGAACAAAAAAAAATATACCACGGATATCAATCTCAAATAAAGGTTACCAGCAATAATTCATTATTTAAAAAAAATCGTAATTTTAATGTTGGAAGATATCATTCGTTAAAATTAAAAGAGCCATTTGCTGCAAAAAATTTTGAAATTACGATGAGATGTGCTATTTCGAATGTAGCAATGGCAATAGAAAACAATAAAGAAAAAGTATATGGCTTTCAATTTCATCCAGAATCTTTTTTAACTGAAAATGGTAACTTACTTATTAAAAAAATCTTATCAGCATAAAACACTCAAAGAAATTAATTTTAAAGATCTTTGGGGGGATAAAGGTGTGTTCACTACTATGCGGATTTTTGGAAAACCTGCTAAAATCCTTTTTTTTAAAAAACATATTAAAAATTTAATTAAATCATTAAAAATTTACAAATTAGATAGAGTCAATATTGAAAAAGATATTCTTAAATTAATTAGATTGAATATTGATAAGAGTAAATCTTACAATCATCTCCTTAGAGTTGCTATAAATATGAAGATAATCTCTGTTTCTCTAAGAGACAGAAAAACACCCAAGTTAAAATTTAATTTAAAATTGATAAATCACAAAAGAATTGACCCTGAGCTTAAAAATTTAAAATACAAATTAATATTAAAACATTTATCTAAGATGGATAGTACCACTTCTGACGTGGGTTTATGTTTTAAAAAAAAAATACTAGAAAGTGGAACTTCAAACATGTTTTTTATAAAAGGTAGCAAAATATACTCTCCTTCTAGAAATATTTATAAAGGTGTTACTTATAATTTTTTTAAAAAAAAATTAATTAAAATTATTAATAAAGAAATTTTAATTAGTTCTTTAATTGATTATGATGAAATTTTACTTATTGGTTCTGGAAAAGCAGTTACTTCTGTTGAAACCATCAAAGAAATTAATTGGAAAAGAAAGGGTTTGAAATATTATAAAATACTTTCTAATTTTTATAAAAAAGAAATTTCAAAGTGTCCAGTTTATAGGTAGAGCTTAACTATGAGAGATCCTAATAATCCATGTTTATTTTGTAGTATTAAAGAGAGTGGCCTGGCTGATGAAAACACTTTAGCCTATGCAAGTTATGATACTTATCCTATTTCTGAATTGCACTGTTTAATTATTCCAAAGCGCCATGTTAAAGATTATTTTGAATTAACTAACGATGAAGTTATTGCCTGTAATGATCTTATAAAAAAAATAAAAGATAAAATTTTATTAAAAGACCCATCAGTTAAAGGTTTTAATATAGGCACAAACGCAGGTAAAATTGCAGGACAATCGGTTTTACATTGTCATATTCACTTAATACCAAGAAGAGAAGGGGATGTTGAAAACCCACAAGGCGGTGTAAGATCAGTTATTCCTCTAAAACAACATTATAAGCGTAAAGTATAAGTTGTATTCTTAAATGCATAAAAATGCAGTCCATATAACGGTTGATCTATCATTTTAACTATATTAGAAACATCAAAATTAATTAAGTTTTTAAAGGGTAATAATATAATGACCAATAATCCATTCGCTGTACTAGCCGAAACCATACCTTCGGTATTTTTACAGGGTTTCGTTATAACTATGCTTTCTTTAATTGTCATAGGCACTGTAATTCAAATGATTCATCATAAAAATATTACATATTTTTTTAATAATGCAAAAAAAGCAAAACTATCAGCAACTAGAGAATTGGGTGCTGGAGAAACTACAGCTATTATTGCAAAAACAATAGTTCACGATATTGCCACCACTTCTGAGCTAGGTGCTGGTAAAAGAAGAGTGGCACACGTTTTAGGAATGTACGGCACTATTTTATTTTGGGTTGCTACAGTTGTCCTAATTTTTAGCTACACATCAAGCGAATCGGTTACACCTAATTTTTGGTCAATGATGTGGCATGTTGGGGCAATAATGACATGTGTTGGTGGATATTGGTTTTGGTTATTTTTAAGAGTTGATGTACTAGCAGAAGCTCATCCCTGGTATAGAATTATTAAAGCAGACTTATTTGTATTAACCTTACTAGCATGTGCAACATTCGGTTTAGCATGGTCTTACACTCAATCTTTAAATTTAGAAAATAGATGGGATGATAAAGTATTTTTAACTTTATATATTTTATCAAACATAGCTTTATTTGGTGGCGTATATTGGTCAAAATTTGCACACATGATTTACAAGCCGGGCGCAGCTATTCAAAAGAATTTAGCTGAGGCTGATGGTTCAAGAGATAATCTTCCACCATTTGCTGATGCACCAAAGCAATTTGGACTAGGAATTAAAAGAGAGCAACCCAAACACTATTAAAAAGAAAGAGGTAATATAATATGTCAACTTTTGTATATATGACGAGATGTGATGGATGTGGTCACTGTGTAGATATTTGTCCATCAGATATCATGCACATTGATGAAAATATTAGAAGAGCAGTAAACATTGAACCAAATTTTTGTTGGGAATGCTATTCTTGTGTAAAAGCTTGCCCTAACCATGCAATCGATGTTCGTGGTTATGCAGACTTTGCTCCAATGGGTCACAGTGTTAGAGTTAGACGCGAAGAGGAAAAAGGAACCATCTCTTGGAAAATTAAATTTAGAAATGGAACTACAAAGGACTTTGTATCTCCAATCACAACGAAACCTTGGGGAAAATTTATTCCAAAATTAGCAGAAGGTGAAAAACCTGATGAAGGAGAGATTAATTCTCAAATGCTTTATACTGAACCTAATGGTTTAAACATTGATGGTAAGTTACCATCTGTACCCAAAGATACATTTAAAAAGGGAGTTTATTACTAATGGCTAAGCATAAAACACATTACGAAGATTGTGATGTTCTAGTTGTTGGTGGTGGTATGGCTGGAACTGGTGCTACTTTTGAAGCTAGACACTGGGGAAGAGACATGAAAATTATTTGCGTTGAAAAAGCTAATATTGATAGAAGTGGAGCAGTTGCCCAAGGTCTATATGCTATTAACTGTTACATGGGTATGCAGTGGGGCGAAAACCAACCAGAAGATCACGTAAGATATGCTCGTAATGATTTAATGGGAATGGTTAGAGAAGATTTAGGTTATGACATGGCTCGTCACGTTGATTCAACAGTTCACATGTTTGATGAGTGGGGCCTACCTATGATGAAAAATGAAAAAACAGGTCGTTACCTTAGAGAGGGTAAGTGGCAGATCATGATTCATGGTGAAAGTTATAAGCCAATCGTTGCGGAAGCTGCAAAAAAATCAGCTGATAAAATTTATAATAGAATAATGATTACGCATCTTTTAATGGATGAAGCTCAAGAAAATAGAGTAGGTGGAGCTGTTGGTTTTAACATGAGAACTGGTGATTACCATGTGTTTAGAGCGAAAACTGTAATTGTTGCAGCAGGTGGAGCATCACACATTTTTAAACCAAGAGCTGTTGGTGAGGGAATGGGAAGAACTTGGTACGCACCTTGGAGTAATGGTTCTGCTTATGCATTACCTATCGCTGTTGGAGCAAAAATGACACAAATGGAAAACAGAATTGTGTTGTGCAGATTTAAAGATGGTTATGGTCCAGTTGGAGCATATTTCTTACACCTTAAAACATATACTCAAAATGCTAATGGTGAAAACTATGAGAAGAAATGGTACGATCAAACTAAAGAATTAGTCGGTGAATATATTGATCACCATCCAACTCCCACATGTTTGAGAAATCATGCGTTTATTCAAGAAACTATAGCAGGTGGTGGACCAATTCACATGGTAACTACTGAAGCTTTTCAAGACCCACACTTGGAAACAGTTGGTTGGGAAAATTTCCTTGGTATGACTGTTGGCCAAGCTGTTGTTTGGGCTTCACAAAATATTGATCCTAAATACACAAACCCTGAATTAACTACATCTGAACCTTATGTTATGGGTTCTCATGCTACATGTTCTGGAGCTTGGGTTAGTGGACCTGAAGATTTATCTCCACCAGAATATTTCTGGGGTTATAACAGAATGTTAACTATTGATGGACTTTTTGGTGCAGGTGATACTGTTGGTGGAAGTGCCCATAAATTTTCATCTGGATCATTTACTGAAGGTCGTTTAGCTGCAAAAGCTGCTGTTAAATATATTGAAGATAAAAAAGCAGAAGGTATTAAAGTTACAGATAAACAGTGTGAAGACTTTAAAGTGGCTATATTTAAACCTCTTGAGACTTATCAAGTTGCTCAAAATGAGATTACAGGTGGAACAGTTTCGCCAAGTTACATTTCACCAATTCAAGGACTTCAACGTCTACAAAGAATTATGGACGAGTATGTTGGTGGTATTGCAACCAACTACATGACCAATGGTAATATGCTTAAAAGAGGCTTAGAACTGCTTGCTTGGTTAGAGGAAGATCTAGAAAAAGTAGGTGCTGAAGATTTACACCAACTTATGAGAGCTTGGGAATTAAAACACAGAGCTTTAACTTCCCAATGTGTAACTGAACACACTATGTTCCGTGAAGAAACACGTTGGCCTGGTTACTATTACAGAGGCGATCACATGAAGCTTGATGATGACAATTGGCATTGTTTAACAGTTTCTAGACGTGATCCAAAAACTGGTAAATTCTCACTAGAAAAAGTACCGGTTTACCACATAGTTGACGAGAACGAGAAGAAAAAAGCTTCTTAAAACAGTTAAACTTAAATTATGAATCTTTTAGAGAAATCTGATGATGAGATTATAGCAATTGCTAATCCTATTTGGGATAACCTTGTTAAGACATCAAATATGAAAGATTATGGTGGGTTTACTAAAGACTTCGGAACTCAAATGTTATTTGGAGCAAATGAAGTAGAGCTTGGAAAACAGTGGGCTAACAATAAGCTTTTAACGAGTTTAAAAGAGGATTATGAAGTATTCGGCTGTCTTAGAAGAGGTCAAAACATTACCGTTCTATTTAAACAGAAGAGCAAGGAAATTGAAGGTGAGTTCCTTGGAAGGTTAGTTCTTGGTGTTGAAGGTGATGACGTTAAAGTATTTGGAGCCACGATCTACTAAACCTAGACTTTATTTCACCTATAAATTATTTTTTATTTTTTAAGTATTTATTTGACAAATAGTTGGGCAGTGGTAATCAGAAGAATAAATGCCTGACATATTAAAAAATTTACCTACTGAAATTAAAAAGAATAAACTAAAAACAGGCATATTGATTGGTTTATCTGCATACTGGGGAATAATTCTAGTAGGCACTTTTGTTTCATTTAGCTAAAAAATTGCTTAACAAAAACACTTTCTACATCTAAATATCTATTTATTGACATCGTTTTATTTGAGGCATATTTAGTTAAAATTACTATATGGATGTTTTTTTACCAATTGCAGAAGTCTCAGTTAACATTGTTGCTATTTTTGCATTAAGTGGTGTGGTAGGAATTCTTTCAGGTCTATTTGGTGTTGGTGGTGGTTTTCTAATGACACCTTTTTTAATATTCTTAGGTGTTCCCCCAACTTATGCAGTTGCTAACGAAGCTAATAATATTTTAGCAACATCAGTTTCAGGATCCACAACTCATTATTTAAAAAACACACTTGATTATAAAATGGGTTTAATGATTGTCATGGGTGGATCTATTGGAACCTTACTAGGAATTTGGACTTTTACTTATTTTAAAGGTATTGGAAAAATTGATATCATTATTTCATTAGCTTATATGTATATACTTGCAATTATTGGAACTGCCATGTTGGTTGAAGGTTTAGGTGAAATAGATAAAGCTAGAAAAAAAATTATAACAAAGAAAAAATTACACGTTCACTACTGGATACATGGTCTTCCATTTAAAATGCGATTTCCTAAATCAAAATTATATGAAAGTGCTTTTACACCTATAATTATTGGTTTAATCGTAGGTTTTATTGCAGCGATAATGGGAATTGGTGGAGCCTTTATTTTGGTACCGGCAATGATTTATATAATTGGTATGCCAACAAGATTAATTCCGGGAACATCTTTATTTGTAACTATTTTTGTAAGTATTATTGTAACTTTTTTACATGCATTTAACTATGGATCGATTGATTTAATTTTAGTAACCATGTTAGTTCTTGGATCTATTGTTGGTGTTCAAGTTGGACAAAAACTTGGTGAGTCTGTTGATAGCACTGGGATTAAAACTTTGCTTGCTGTTCTGTTATTACTTGTTGGAATTGCAATTGCTTATGATACTTTTTTTGCCGAAAATACTACTCAAGAATTAGTAAAAATTGATGTGAATAATTTAAATCCACTGTCAATGTTCATTAAAAAATTATCCACAGAAATGCCAATTTTATATGGATTATTTTCAATTGTATTTGCAGTTACTTTAGGGGTAGGAGCTGCGTTTATTAGAAAATTTTTTTCAAATCTAAGAAAAAAATATTCACTAAATAAAGCTTAGTTATTAGAATTTGTGTTTTTTTATGAATTAAAAATTAGGCCTGTAAAAATAAACTGATAAATTTGAATTAGTTTAACTATTTATTTTTTTTTCCCAATTATAAGCAGTATTTAAGATATATTGTAAGTCATTATATTTTGGCTCCCACGAAAATTTTCGGTAAAATTTATCTGAATTAGCAACAATTGATTTACTATCTCCAGGTCTTCTTATACCAATTATAGTTTCTAAGTTTTTTTGGAGTATTTTATTATAATTTTCAATAACTTGTTTGACAGAAAATCCAACTCCATAGCCACAATTAAAAATATCTGATTGACCATTTTCTATTAAATATTTTCCAGAGATTAAATGTATATCTGCTAAATCTGAAACATGAATATAATCTCTTACAGTTGTGCCATCAATTGTGTCATAATCATCACCATTAATTATTAGTTCATTTCTTTTACCAACAGCAACCTCGGAGGCTATTTTAATTAAATGTGTAGAATATTTTGAAGTTAAACCTGTTCTCATTTTTTCATCTGCCCCTGCCACATTAAAGTATCTTAAAATTATATATTTAATATTTTCTTTATCTGATTGTTCAATTATGAAGTTTTCTAATTTCAACTTAGACACCGCATAGGGATTTAATGGATTAAGTTGGCCATTTTCAGAAACCGTATCCCCTTCAGGGTTTCCATAAACAGAGGCGGTTGATGAAAAAATTATTTTTTTTAAATCATTTTCAAAGCAGGTATTTAAAAAAATTTTTGCTTTTTCATAGTTAAATTCATAATATTTATCTGGTTCTTTTACGGACTCTTCAACACGAATTAGCCCAGCAAAATGCATAACTAAATCAAATTTTTTTTGATTAATAATCCTTGTTACTTCTTTTTGATCAGCAATATCACAAATAAAAAAATTGGCTTTTTTTGGAATTAATCTTTTATTACCTGTGATTAAACTATCAATAATAGTTACATTATATCCATTATCTAAAAGTAAATTTGCTACATGACTACCTATATAGCCAGCCCCACCTGTTAAAAGAATATTCTTCATTTAAAATAGCTTATATTAATATTTGTGTAAGCCAATTTAATTTATAATAAACTTATAAAAAAATTTTAAGAAAAGTATCAAGACTCACAATACTAACGACACCCACAGTCACAGCAGCAATTAAACCAACAACAAATGGTTTATATCCCATCGATTTTAATTCATTCAAATTAATAGATATACCAACTGCAGCCATAGCCATGGTAAGAAAGACAGTAGCTAAGCTTTTAATGTAATTAATTAAAGTTTTCCAAAATCCATAATTAGAATTTTCTATAGTAAATACTTGATCTCCAATGTTTCTTACAATAATCATCCCAATGAAACCAAGTACAAAATACGGGAAAATACTGAATATTGAGTAGTTTTTATCTTTAACCTTACCCCTACTATATAAAAAACCAAATAATGGCACCATGATTACTAAAAATGTATTTCTTATAAGTTTTGTAACTGTAGCTACATTTAAAGTTTCAGGGCTATTAAATTGTTGGTCATAAATTAATCCAGCAGCAGCTACTTGTGAAGTTTCATGAATAGCAGTTCCTAAAAATAAGCCTGCCATTACAGGTTCTCCATAAAAATACCATTCTGCAAAATAAGGATAAACAAGCATAGCTATAACACCAAATAAAGTAATATTTGCTATTGCATAAGCAACTTCAGTTTTTTTTGCCTCTATAACTGGTGCTACTGCTACAATCGCTGTTGCACCACAAACGCTTGTCCCAATTGCTATCAAATAAGACATTTTAGAAGAGATAGGAACTTTTTTAATTAATAGTTTAATTAGAATAAGAACACTTAATATACATATAATGATTAAGGGAATAGCAATTGTTCCAAATTTTAAAAACTCTTCAAAGCTTAATCTTATTCCTAAAAAAATTATTCCTAATTTTAAAATATATTTTTGGGTAAAATCTAAACCAATCATCATACCTGGTCTTGGTGTGAATGCATTTCCCATAATAATTCCAAGTAATATTGCAATCATTACTGTTGAAATTGGGCTTTTGTTAGTTTCAAATAATTCTATGCCAATAACATTATTTATTCCTTGTGAAAATAAACAGAAGACTAAAGCAAGTATTACACCAGGAATAACTTTAATAATTTTTTGAGAATTCATATTTCCAGAGCAAAGAACCCTAAAAGCTAAGCACTTCTATAAAGCTTAGTCATAACAAACTCTTTATGACCTAAAGCTTCAGCACAAGTTAATCTACCGTTGGCAACTCTAATCATTGATTTGATTAATTCATCGCCAGCTTCAGACATATTCATCTCACGTGACAATATTTTAGATACATCACAATCAATATGTTCACCCATACCTTTTACAGTTAAAGGATTGGCAGTTAATTTAACAACTGGCTCAATAGGGTTACCGACTATATTACCTTGACCAGTTGGAAATAAATGAATGTTAAATCCAGCTGCTGCTTGAAGTGTAATACACTCAGCTGCTGCAGATGAAGTATCCATAAAGTATAAACCCCTTCCTTTAGTTGGTTCTTCTCCAGGGCCCAATACATCAATAAATTTACAATTTCCAATTTTCTGAAAGTTTCCAAATGCTTTTTCTTCAATAGTTGTAAGACCACCAGCGATATTACCTGCTGTTGGTTGACTATCTGAAAGATCATCTGTCGCTTCTTTAAGGATGAAGTCATTATAATCACTCCAAGTTTTCATAAATTTTTCAGAAGCTTCAGGTGTAGCACCTCTTGCTGCGCAAACTTTTTCAGCACCTGTAAGTTCTGACGTTTCACCAAAGCATAAATGCACTCCTAATGGCTCTAACTTGTCCATTAAGTTTCCAACAGTAGGGTTAGCAGCAAGACCTGATGTTGTATCAGATTCACCACATTTAACAGAAATCCACAAATCACTTAATGGACATTCTTCTCTTTGTTTTTCTGAAGCCCACATTGCAAATTCTTGAGCTTTTTTAGAAGCCTTCATAATTGTTCCAATGTCACCAGTTCTTTCAATGTGAAATCCTTCAACTGGTTTCCCAGTTTTAGCAATCTCATCAACAATTCTTTTTGTCCATTTAGGTTCAATTCCAATAACAATTACAGCAGCAACGTTAGGGTTTTTTCCAGTCCCAATCATTGTTCTAAAGTGTAAATCTAAATCAGCACCAAATTGAAGTCTTCCATAAGAGTGAGGAAGGGCTATCGTACCTTTAATATTATTTGCTACAGCTTCAGCACAGGCATTTGAGATATCATCTACAGGCAAGATAATTACATGATTTCTAGTACCAACTCTGTCATTTTCTCTTTTATAACCTAAAAAACTTTTTGGAATTTCCATATTTTTTACCACTTCTTCGTTTTTACATTGTGAACATGAACGTGTTCACCTTTTTTGATTGATTTAACTACTTTTCCAATATCATGACCATATTTTAAAATAGTATCACCCTCATTAAGGTCAACCATTGCAATTTTATGCCCTAATTGAATTTCATCTACTGATTGAATTTGAACCGTCTTATCATTTTCCATAATCCAGCAAGCGCAATCTTGGTTAGAAGTGATTTTATCAATAACGACAACTCCTACGTTGTCTTTTTCGTCATGTATAATAATGTCTGTAGCCATAATTGTGTCGATTTGTTTGTTTGAAATTTTTTAATTCTTATATATTAATCTTTCAAATTAACAAATTATTTATAGATTTTTTTAACAACTTAAGCAGGAAGGCCTAATTATTATGACTAAAATGACAACAGAAGAAGCTTTTGTAAAAGTTTTACAAATGCATGGAATTGAACACGCATTCGGAATAATTGGTTCTGCTTTTATGCCCATTTCAGACATCTTTCCTGACGCCGGAATAACTTTTTGGGATGTTGCACATGAAACTAATGGTGGATTAATTGCAGATGGTTACACTAGGTCTACTGGTAAAATGTCAATGGTTATTGCACAGAATGGTCCTGGGATTACAGGTCTTGTTACACCAATTAAAACTGCATATTGGAATCACACACCACTACTTTTAGTTTCGCCACAAGCTGCAAATAAAACTATGGGCCAGGGTGGTTTTCAAGAAGTAGAACAAATGAATTTATTTAAAGATATGGTTTGCTATCAAGAAGAAGTTAGAGACCCCTCAAGAATGGCAGAAGTATTAAATAGAGTAATTGAAAAAGCGATCAGAGGATCTGCCCCTGCACAAATAAATGTTCCAAGAGATTATTGGACACAAGTTATTGATATTGATCTACCCCCAATCGTAAGATTAGAAAAACAAGCAGGTGGAGTTGATGCAATTAAAAAAGCAGCAGACTTATTATCTAATGCTAAGTTTCCAGTAATATTATCTGGAGCAGGTGTTGTAATTGGTGGAGCTATAGAGGATTGTAAAAAATTAGCTGAAAAATTAGATGCTCCAGTTTGTTCTGGTTATCAACATAATGATAGTTTTCCTGGAAGCCATCCATTAGCGGCTGGACCATTAGGCTATAATGGATCAAAAGCTGGAATGGAATTAATTAGTAAAGCCGATGTAGTTCTTGCACTTGGTACAAGATTAAACCCTTTCTCAACTTTACCAGGTTATGGAATGGATTATTGGCCAAAAGATGCAAGTATAATTCAAGTTGATATGAACTCAGATAGAATTGGTTTAACTAAAAAAGTATCAGTTGGAATTTGTGGAGATGCAAAATTAGTAGCTCAACAAATTTTAGCACAGCTTTCTTCAACAGCGGGTGACAAGAATAGAGAAGAGAGAAAAAATACTATTCACCAAACTAAATCAGCATGGCTACAAGAGTTATCAAGTTTAGATCATGAAGATGATGATGAGGGTACAGTTTGGAATGCAGAAGCTAGAAAAAGAGATGCAGATAGAATGTCTCCTAGAGAAGCTTGGAGAGGTATTCAAGCAGGAATGCCTGATGATGTGATTATCTCAAGTGATATTGGAAATAATTGTGCGATTGGAAATGCTTATCCTACATTTGAAAAAGGTAGAAAATATTTAGCACCAGGATTATTTGGTCCTTGTGGTTATGGTTTTCCGGCTATCCTTGGAGCAAAAATTGGATGTCCTGAGACACCTGTAATTGGTTTTGCAGGAGATGGTGCATTTGGAATAAGTATGAATGAAATGAGTTCAGTAGCAAGACCAGAATGGCCAGCAATTTCAATGGTAATTTTCAGAAATTATCAATGGGGGGCTGAAAAAAGAAACACCACCTTGTGGTTTGATGATAATTTTGTTGGAACAGAACTGGACCCAGAACTAAGTTATGCAAAAGTTGCTGATGCTTGTGGTTTAAAGGGGGTTATAGTTCGTACTATGGAAGAGACTACTGCTGCTATTAAACAGTCTTGTGAAGATCAAAAAAAAGGAATTACAACATTTATTGAAGTAATTCTAAATCAGGAACTGGGTGAGCCTTTCAGAAGAGATGCAATGAAAAAACCGGTTAAAGTTGCAGGAATCAAAAAAGAAGACATGATCAAGCAACCTTCGCTGATTTAATTTGAAAAATAGTAATATTAAAATTGGAACAAATAAAAGTTTTGGAATAGTTTTTTTTCTATTTTTTTTAATTGTCTCAATACTTCCTTTATTTAAGGATGGAAATATTAGAATTTGGTCTTTAATAATTGCTATAGTTTTTTTAATTTGTGGGCTAATTAATTCAAAAATTCTAACCCCATTAAACAAAACTTGGTTTAAATTTGGAATTCTATTAGGTAGCTTTGTTTCACCAATAGTCATGGGTATAGTTTTTTTTGCTATTGTTACACCAACATCTTTAATTATGAAGGTTTTAGGTAAGAATTTATTAAATTTGCAAAAAGGTAATAAAAAAACATATTGGATTGAAAGATCTAAAATTGAAAGTAAGATGAAAAATCAATTTTAATTATGGATTTTTTAAGAGAATTTTGGGAATTTTTAAAAGTTAGAAAAAAATATTGGCTACTACCAATTCTATTAGTTTTAGTATTATTTGGTGGATTAATTGTCTTAAGTCAAGGTTCAGCTGTAGCTCCATTTATTTATACAATTTTTTAAGTGAAAACTATTTTAGGCATTTCAGCATTTTATCATGACAGTGCTGCAACTATTCTTGTAGATGGCGAGATTATTGCTGCTGCACAAGAAGAAAGATTTACAAGAAAAAAACATGATTCAAATTATCCATTTAATGCAATCGAATTTGTTTTAAATTTTGCAAAAGTGAAATTAATTGATGTTGATCAAATTATTTTTTTTGAAAAACCTTTTTTAAAATTTGAGAGATTATTAGAAACTTATGTTGCCTTTGCACCAAGAGGCTTCAAATCTTTTTGTATGGCAATGCCAGTCTGGTTAAAGGATAAACTTTTTCAAAAAAAAATGCTTTTTAATGAATTGAAGAGGCATGATAATAATTTCAATGACAATAAAAAAATTTATTTTTCAGATCATCATTTAAGTCATGCTGCTAGTGCTTTTTTTCCATCTCCATTTGAAGAGGCTATAGTTTTAACTGCTGACGGTGTTGGTGAGTGGGCTACTACAACAGTCGCTATTGGCAAGGGAAACAACTTGAAAATTAAAAAGGAAATTCATTTTCCACATTCTTTAGGATTACTCTATTCGGCATTTACTTATTATACAGGCTTTAAAGTAAATAGCGGTGAATATAAACTTATGGGCTTAGCTCCTTATGGTACTCCAATTTATGAAGATATAATTAAGAATAATTTAATTGATGTAAAAGAAGATGGATCATTTCATCTAGATCAATCATACTTTAATTATGCAACTGGTCTAACAATGACTAATCAAAAATTTGATAACTTATTTGGTCAAAAAGTTAGAGATGCTAAACATGAAAAACTAACACAATTTCATATGGATATTGCTGCATCCATTCAGAAAGTAACAGAAGATATAATGATTAAAATTGCTAAATCTTTAAAAGAAGAATTTAATATACCCAACCTATGTTTAGCTGGTGGCGTTGCTCTTAATTGTGTTGCTAATGGAAAGATATTGAAAGAAAAAATATTTGATAATATTTGGGTTCAGCCTGCTGCAGGCGATGCTGGTGGATCCTTAGGTGCTGCTTTAGCTTTGTGGTACATTGAGCAAAATAACCATAGAAAAGTTGATCTGAATGACAGTATGCAGGGATCTTACCTAGGACCAGAATATACACAAAAAGAAATCGAAGAACAGCTTAATAAAGCTGGTGCTAAATATGAAATTTTTAAAGATCAAGAGTTATTAGATAAAACTGCTACAGATTTATCAAAAGAAGAAGCTGTTGGTTGGTTTCAAGGAAGAATGGAATTTGGACCTCGAGCACTAGGTGCAAGGTCTATTCTAGGTGACCCAAGATCAGAAAAAATGCAAAAAAACTTAAATTTAAAAGTTAAATATAGAGAAAGCTTTCGTCCATTCGCACCATCAATATTAAAAGAAGATTTATCAGAGTGGTTTGATACTAATGTAGATAGCCCATACATGTTAATGGTTTCAAATATTAACAATGATAAAACTATTGTAATGACTGAAGAACAAAATAAATTATTTGGTATTGATAAATTAAATGTAAAAAGATCAAAAATACCAGCAGTTACCCATGTTGATTATTCTGCGAGAATACAAACTGTTCATAAAGAAACAAATGAAAAATATTTTAGATTAATTGAAATATTTAAAGAGAAAACAAATTGTCCTATTCTTGTAAATACGTCTTTTAATGTTAGAGGAGAACCAATTGTTAACACTCCATTAGACGCATTCAATTGTTTTATGGGCACAGATTTAGATAAACTGGTTATTGGTAATTGTTATTTGGATAAAAAAGATCAAAACTCATCATTAAAGAAAGACTATACCAAGGAATTTGAATTAGATTAAACATAAATTGTGAACATTATTAATGATACTAGTTGTGGTTGGATTAATGACCTTGATACAAGATCAAATATAAAAATTTTAGATAGAGATAAATCCTGTGACTGGTTAATAGTAGGTGCTGGTTATACAGGTTTATCAGCTGCTAGAAAATTATCAGAACTTCACCCAAATCAAAAAATTATTATTATTGATGCCCAATTAGCAGGTGAGGGTGCTAGCGGAAGGAACTCAGGATATTTAGTTGATACTACTCTTAATGACGGTTTCACTTCCAATAAAGAACTTTCTAATTATAAGAAGAAGACTGACATTTATAAATTAGGAATTAATGTTGTTAAAAAGTTTATTAAAGAGCATCAAGTTGATTGTGATTTGAATGAAAGTGGAAAATATTTTGCCTCATCAAATAAAAAAGATAGAAAGATATTAGAAAATTTTAGCAAAACTTTATTAAAGCTAAACTATGAGCGTAATATCTTAGAAAAAGCTGAATTAAGTAAAAGATTAGGTACAAATTTTTATAACCTAGCACTTTATACTAAAGGTGGAATTTTATTACATCCAGGAAAACTTGTAAGAGCAATGGTTGACACTTTGCCAGGTAATGTTGAACTATTAGAAAACACTCAATTAAATGAATGGTCAAAAAGTAGTGATACAATTATTTGTAAATTTAATAATCATAAAATAACTACTAAAAAGATTATTTTTTGTACTAATGGTTTTTTAAAATCACTTGGTATAAAAAATAATTATAATTTCCCCTTAACTTTAACTGCAAGCATGACAAGACCATTAACAGATACGGAGTATAAATCTATTGGTGAACCTAAAGAGTGGGGTGTGCTACCTGTTAGACCAATGGGTGCAACTATTAGAATGACAAAAGACAAAAGAATTTTAATTAGAAACACTGCTGAAGTTCATAGCCCTTTTAAAATGTCTAAATCAGATTTAGATAAAAGATCTTTTAATCAAAAACTTGGAATTAAAAAAAGATTTCCAAGTTTATCAGATGATATTATTGAATCTAGTTGGTCCGGGATTGTATCTAGAACAAGAAATAGTTCACAAATTTTTGATAAAATTGATAACAACGTCTTTGTAGCAGGTTGTTATAATGGCTCTGGTATTGGAGTTGGAACTTTATTTGGTGAACAGATAGCAATTAAAGCAAGCAATGAAAATAGTGATGAAATTAATATAATAGAATCTAGAAGTAAACCTACTTGGCTTCCACCACAGCCATTTTTAAATATTGGAGTTAAAACAAGATTAATATTTGAAAGATTTAGATCTCGATCTGATGTTTAATTATTGATTTCTTATAAGTGGATAAACTTTAGGGCTTAAATACTTAAAATTAGTAATCATAATTAAGATTAATGTAGCTAGTCCTATTCCAATAGTTACCTGTAAAAATATTACTAAATCAAACTTCCATGTAATTTGAAAAATATTTTCGATGATAAATTGCGAACCTATGACCGCAAAAAAAAGAGCTATTAGAATTATAGATGTGAATATAATAAAAAATTCAATAATTGAAGAGAGCACAACCTCGACCTTGGAAAAACCTAGAATTTTGAATATTAAGTTTTGAAATTCTTTAATTTTACCTTGAACTATAATTGCGCTTGATATTACAATTAAACCAATGACTATAGTAATTGCCGAAATAACAGTTACAGCAATAAATACTTTGTTTAATAGATCTGTTACTTTTTCTAAGTAATCAGTAATTTTTATAATGGAAAGACTAGGCATTTTATCTAGTAAAGCAGTTTCATCAAAATTCTCTAAATTTTTAAACTTTGAAGTGGCCAAGTATTCGTGAGGGATATTTTTTGCAAATTGAGGGTTTAATAACATTGCAAAGTTAATAGTAAAATCTCTGTAGTCTACTAACCTGAAGTTTACAATCTCACCTTCAATTTCACGACCATAAATATTGAGAGTAAAAACATCACCAATTTTAATATTAAAATCTTTAGCAATTTTGCTATCAAGTGAAATTTGAAGTTTATCAGGTCTATCTAAATCCCACCATTTGCCTTCTATAATTGGATTATCTTTTAAAACTTTATCAGCCCAAGAAGACCTTCTGTCATTTCTAATCACCCAGTGGCTATCATTACTTGAATCGATATAAGTATTTGGATCTATTCCATTAATTTTTAGAATACCCGTTGAAACCATGGGTACAATTTCAAGGTTAGCTTGTTTATCCATATCAAAAATTAAATCTTCAAATATTTGTCTTTCATCGCTTTGAATACCAATAAAAAAATAATCAGGAGCAAGTTCAGGTATAGATTTTGCAATTTCTCTTTTAAAATTTGATCCTACAAAAGCTAAAGTTAACAATAAGGTGACTCCTAAACCTAAGGACATAATAGTTATAGGAGTAATACTTTTAGTTTGAGTGATATTTTTAACAGATACTTTAATTGAAATATTTGGGTGCTCTTTAAAACCTTTAAATAATTTAATAATCAAGTTTGATAATAAATAGAAGACTAATAGACAAACAAAGAAAGCTCCAAAATAACCCAAGCTATAAATGGGTTGAGCTGAACCGATAGTAAATAATGAAATTAAAATTGATAATAAAAATAGACTTAAAACAATTGATTTCTTTGAATAATAAAATTGTAGGTTTTGAAATACATTTCTAAACAAGTTTGATGCCTTAACTTGATCAATTGCGTTAATAGTTGGTATAGAAAATATTATTAATACTAATAAACCTACTGAAAAAACTTTGAAATAATTAAGAATAGAAAAACTACCTTCAATATTTAACCCAAGACCAGCTGATAAATAAACATCAACAATAGGGACTAGAAAGAAACTAAAAGAGTAGGCGGCAGTAGATATTATGAATAATAGAATGAGTAATTGTAGATAGTAAACTATTTTTATATCCTTTGAGAAAAAGCCCAAAGACTTCTTAACTGCTATAGACATATTATTCTGATTAATGAATGAAAGTAGGGTGTTAGCAATCCCAATTCCAGCAATCAACATTGCGCTAATTGATACAAGAGATAAAAACTGAGAGAAATTATCAATTATTCTCTTTAAAGGACCGTCAGATTTTTCGTGATATTTAATTATAACCTTTTTTTCATCTTTGAATAATTGCTCAATTTTTTTAGATAAAGCTTTTGGATTATCTCCCTCATTAAATCTTACTTTATATTCATAGTTTAAAAAGCTGCCTAGGTTGTTAAGTTTTAGTAATTCTAATGTTTGTTTGCCAGCTAAAGCAAAATCACCAAATACAAAAGCACCCCCAATATCAGGTACCGATTTTACAATACCAATTACGGTAAAGAGTTTGTCTTGAACTTTGATTTTATCATTTATTTTTAAATTAAGATTTTTGAAAATATTTTCATTAACAAGGATTGTATTTTCTGTAGTTTGTAATTTTTCAAATGCACCACTCGGCTCATAACCCACTTCGCCAAATAAAGGATAATTTTGATCTACTGTTTTAATTCTAGAAAAAATTGATTTATTTTTAGTCTTATTAGTAGTTGAGATCATGGTACTAAACTCAACCATTTGTGAAACGGTGGCAAATTCTTTAACCTGGTTAATTAACTCTAAGTTGCCAACATTACGATTGTAATCAATTTCAATATCTCCACCTAAAAGTGCTCTTGAATTATTATCTAATTCTTTGTTTAAACTATCTTCAATTGTGAAAATTGAACTTAAGATAAATAAACTGATAAAAAGTGTTAAAATAATACTAGAAATTTTTTTATAATTTCTACTCAAGTCTCTTAAGGCATATATCAAAGTTAACTTGTACTCTGAAAGCTTAGACAATTTTTCCATCTTTGATTTTGATTTTTCTTTTTGCTTTATTTGCAAGTTTTGGATCATGGGTGACCATAATTAAAGATGATTTTTCTTCCTTAATATATTTAAACAAAATATCTGCAATCATCTGTGAATTTTCACTGTCTAAATTTCCCGTAGGCTCATCTGCTAAAATTAGCTTTGGCTTCATAGCTATAGCTCTTGCAATTGCTACACGCTGTTGTTCACCACCTGAAAGTTGACTTGGTAAATTATTAAATCTATTTTTTAACCCAAATCGATCCAATAACTCTTTGGCTCGTTCGTTAGGGTTTTTTAAATTATTTAACTCTAAGGTTAAAGCAACATTTTCAACAGCAGTGTAATTTGGAATAAGATAGAAAGATTGAAAAACTATACCTATGTTCTTTCTTCTAATTTTAGAAACTTCATCTTCACTCATCTTAGATATTTCTTGATCTTCAAAAAATATCTTACCAGAGGTTACTTTCTCTAATCCCCCAGCAAGCATGATTAAGCTTGTTTTTCCTGAGCCACTTTCTCCTACTATTGAAATAGACTCATTTTTTTTAGTCTCTAAATTAACATTCTTTAAAACCTTAATAGTATCATTAGCAGTTTGGTATTTAAGATTAACGTTTTTTAGCTTAAGAAGACTGTCCATGATTAAAAGATTTATTATTAAAATTATAGCCTTCTGTCTAGTGAGCATAAACGTCAATGCTATAGAAAATGTTATCCTATTTGGTGATAGCTTAATGGCTGGCTATGGTCTTCCACAGGAAAAACATTTAGCCATTGTTCTTCAAAACAATCTTAATGATAGTAGTTATAATCTTGAGGTTATTGATGGAAGCGTATCTGGGAGCACATCTGCTGGTGGATTAAACCGTGTAGAGTGGTCTTTATCTCAACCTGATATTGATTTAATGATCTTAGGATTAGGTGCTAACGATATGTTAAGAGGAATAAGTCCCATTGAGACCGAAAAAAATTTAGAAAAAATTATTCAAATAGCAAAACTAAAAAATATAGAAATAATTTTAGCAGGAATGATTGCTCCAACAACTCATGGAATTAGTTATAAAAAAAGGTTTGATAATATTTATCCAAATTTAGCTAAAAAATATGATCTAAATTTAATACCTTTTTTATTAGAAGGTGTGGCTTTAAAACCTGATCTTAATCAGGATGACGGTATGCACCCAAATGAAAAAGGAACTTTAATTGTAAGTGATACACTTACAAAAAGTATCATCAGTTTTATAAAAAAATAAAATTTTAATTAAATAGTTTTTTAAACAAAGTATTTAATTTTTCTTTTTTTTCATAACCCATCCCAATAAATTTTGGAAAGGTTACGTGACTATTTTCAACTAAAGAAGAATCTGGAAATCCACCAAAAGGCTGAAATAAACTGGGATAAATTTCATTTCCACCTAAATTTAATCCTGCTGCAATATTACAAGAAATTTGATGTCCACCATGAGGTATTACTCTTGTTGAGCTCCAATTATTTTCTTTCATCATTTTTAATGTTTTTAGATATTCAACTAATCCATAACTTAAGGAACAATCAAATTGTAACCAATCAATATCTTTACGCATTCCACCATAACGAATTAAATTTCTAGAATCTTGCATTGAAAATAAATTTTCACCAGTAGCTAATCCATTTTTATAAGTTTTTGATAGTTCAGAATTTAATTGAAAATCTAGGGGATCTCCTGCTTCTTCGTACCATTTAAGATTATAAGGTTCTATTGCTGCTCCATATTCAATTGCTGTTTTTAGATCAAATCTACCATTTGCATCAACACATAAATTTTTACCATCCCCAACTAACTTTAAAACACTTTCAATTCTTTTTAAATCATCTTTTAAAGAAGCACCTCCTATTTTCATTTTAACCGTTGTAAATCCCAAATCTAAATAACCTTTCATTTCATCAAGAAGTAATGGAATATCTTTTCCTGGGTAGTAATAGCCACCAGCAGCATATACAAAAATTTTGTTAGTGAATTCTCCATTACCGTATTTTTTAGCTAAGTATTCATACAGTGGAACTTGTTCTATTTTTGAAACTATATCCCATATCGCCATATCTAAAGTTCCTACAGCCGTACTTCTTTCTCCATGACCACCTGGTTTTTCATTTTGCATTAAAACTTTTGAAATTTTTTCTGGACTAAAATTGTTACCTTCGTTGTTTAATAAGCCTTTTTCATTAGCTTCATTTAATCTAGGTATAAATCTTTTTGTTAAGAGTTCACTGACTGCATATCTTCCATTTGAATGAAAACCATACCCAACAACATTTTCACCGTTTATTTTGACATCAGTTTTTATTGCAACAACACTACAATCCATTTTTGCAAAACTGATATAAGCATTTTTGATGTCTGAACTGATCGAGAAGGTTTTTTCTTGAATATCAATAATTTTCATTTTTCTTAGTTATAGGGTAAATTTAAAATTTTTATGTTTAAATACTACTGATATCAAGATTTAAAACTTAAAAATATTAGTCATTTCTGCGCACATGCACGTTGACAGTAAGATTAAAAATAAATAGTTTTCTAGCTTAAATTAACAAACAAGAGGAAATATCTAATGAAATTAAAATCTTATATTAGTAAATTTTTTGCTGTTCTTTCACTTATAACTATTAGTTTAAGTGCTGCGAACGCAGGAGTTACGAACATAATTCCATTCGGCCCAGGTGGTGAATCTGATGTTACGGCTAGAATGCAACAACCTTATTATAAAGACATTTACAATGATGATATTGTTGTTCAGTACAAACCAGGTGGCGGCGGATCAGTAGGTTGGTCTTCTTTAAACTCAGAAAAAAGTGATGGTAGTGTTATTATGGGTGTAAACCTTCCACATATCATTATGCAACCGATTGCTAAAGGTGAAAAAGCTGGTTACAAAACAGAAGATGTAAATGTTTTCTCTTTTTTTCATTACACACCTGATGCAATTTTAGTAGAAGCATCAAGCCCTTACAAAACATTAGAAGAGTTAATGAGCTTTGCTAAAAAAAATCCAGGACAATTAACTTTTAGTGGATCTGGAACATATTCAGCAAATCATCTTTTAACTATTTCTTTAAATAAAAAAGCAAAAGTTAAAACTACTTACGTTCCTTTCAAAGGTACGGGTGCTGCTGTTCAAGCATTATTAGGTAAAGTAGTTGTGGCTGAAGCTGGCTATTCAACTGTTGCAGCTAAACAAGGTTCTAAAGTTAGAATGCTTGCTGTAGCATCGGAAGAAAGATTACCAGCTTTTCCAGATGTTCCTACTTTTAAAGAGTTAGGATATAACATTGTTTCTGGAGCATATAGAGGTTACGCACTTCCTAAATCTGCCTCTAAAGCAACAGTTAAAGAGTGGTCTGATCGTATTATGAAAATTAATGCTGATCCAGCCTTCATCAAACAAATGGAAGATAATGCTTTTGTAGTTGTCAACATTGGTCATAAAGAAATGAAAAAGTTTATGAAAAAACAAATGAAAGCCAACAAAGCTATCGCAAAAGAACTTGGTTTAATTAAATAATTAAGTCTTTGAATGACAAATATTTTTACAGATTTTTTGTCATCGTTAAGCCTACTTAATTTAGGCTTAGCATTTTCAGGAGTTTTGGCGGGCATCATTATTGGTGCTTTGCCAGGACTTTCAGCAACCATGGCGGTTGCTATTTTAGTACCTTTTACATTCGCACTCGAACCTTCTTCTGGATTAATCGTCCTAGGAGCGATTTATACAGGAGCCATTTTTGGAGGTTCATGGTCTGCAATCTTAATTAATACACCAGGCACACCTTCAGCTGTTGCAACTACATTTGATGGATATCCTATGGCCAAAAGTGGTAATGGTGATTTAGCTATGTCGATAAGCTGTATGTCATCATTTGTAGGTGGAATAGTAGGGGTTATATGTCTTGCGTTATTTGCGCCACCCTTAGCAAGCATTTCTCTAAAATTTGGTCCCACAGAATATTTTTGGTTAGCAATTTTAGGCTTAACCTTAATTTCAACGTTAGCAGAAGGAGATAATATCAAATCATTAATTGGAGCTTGCCTTGGTTTATTAATGTCTATGATTGGTGTCGCAGTTATTGGTGGTGATATGAGAATGACTTGGAATATCAGTTTTTTAAATAGTGGAATAGAAATTGTTAGTGCAATGATTGGACTTTTTTGTATTCCGGTTATTTTGGATTTAACTAGCATGAAAGGAAAGCATTTAAGTGAAAACACAACACCTAAAAGTTTAAGATTAAAAGAATCTTTTTTAATAATGTACCGTAAAAAATTTGAAGCATTAAGAGGAGCAATCATTGGAACTTTTATTGGTATCCTTCCAGGTGCTGGAGGAAGTATTGCAAGTATAGTTTCATATGGTGAAGCAAAAAGAAGTTCAAAAAATAAAGATAATTTTGGTAAAGGTGAACCAGAAGGTTTAATTGCATCAGAGACGGCAAATAATGCAACAGTTGGTGGTGGTTTTATTCCAACACTATGTCTTGGTATACCAGGCACTCCACCCGATGCAGTAATTTTAGGAGCATTATTAGTTCAAGGAATAAGAACAGGGGATACTTTGTTTACTCAGCAATCTTCAATTGTGTACACTTTTATATTTGGTTTGCTTTTAGCAACCATTATGATGTTGCCATTAGGATTGTTAATGGGAAGATACGCATACAAATCTATAATCAAAATACCTAGAGAAATATTAATTCCAATCATAATTTTTCTAACAATTATTGGCAGTTACTCAATTCAAAATAATATTCTAAATGTCTATTTCATGTTTTTTTTTGGTTTAATTGGCTGGATATTAAATAGAGCAGGATTTAAAGCATCACCAATCGTCTTAGGGCTGGTACTTGGGCAGATTGCTGAACAAGGATTTGTTCAAGCCTATATAATAGGCAGCGCTCAAGAAAATATTTTTGCAAATTATTTTGCAAGACCTATCTCAATTGCATTGGTGTTTTTTATTATAATGGGCTTATTTCTTCCCACTTTAAAAAGAATTTATAATAGGAGAAAAAATGCTTAAATTTGTTAAAGATAAAACATCCTTTATCTCTGGTATTTGTCTTATTTTCTTATCTCTACTTCTTTTTTATGAAGCAAGTACTTTAAGCCCCTTTGGTTCAGTTTTTCCATATGCAATAACAACTGCATTACTAATATTATCTGTAATTTTAATATTTCGCTCTTTTAAATTAGAAATTAAAGTCATTAATGAAAAGGTTTCATTTATTAAAATTCCTTTATTAATTGTAACATTTTTTGCTTGGATATATTTTTTAGAAAGAACTGGATTTATTTTAACGAGTTTAATTTCATTTAATTTGCTTATTTTAATTAATGCAGGTCAAAGTATTTCTATAAAGAAGATAATATTTTATATGTTATTAGGTAGTATATTCATTCTACTTTTATACTTTGGGTTTAAAAATTTATTATTAGTACCACTTCCAGAAGGTCTCTGGTTTAGAGCTTAAAATAGAAAGAAAAATATGTATAAAATTGGCATCATCGATACCATGAAGGATAAAGGTATTAACCTTTTAAAAAGTTACAAAGATTTTGACTGTGAAATTGTAACTGACCTATCTAGAGAAAATCTTTTATTAAAATTACCTGAGTTTGATGGGATTACCCTTAGAAGAGGTAAAATTGATAGAGAAATTTTAAGTAAATGTGACAAGCTCAAGGTTATTGCAAGACATGGCGTTGGTTATGATAGTGTTGACACCAAATGTTTAAAAGAAAAAGGAATTACTTTACTTGTGGCACACAATTCAACATCCACTTCTCCGGCAGAACATATAATGTTTATGATTATGAATATTTATAAAGGTGTTAGCATATTTGACACCATGGTTAGAAATGGAGATTTTGTTAAAGCAATACATTTGAATATTGAACAAAATTTTGAACTATTTGATAAAACAGTTCTTATTGCTGGCTTTGGTAGAATTGGAAAAAAACTAATTAAAAAATGCCTTGGTTTTGATATGAAGGTTTTAGTTTTTGATCCTTATGTTGATGATGTGACTATAGCATCTTTTGGAGGAGTAAAAATTGCATCCCTTGAAGAAGGTTTAAAAAAAGCTGATATTTTATCATTAAGCTTACCTTTAAATGATGAAACTAAAAATTTTATAACTCTAAAAGAAATGAAACTTATGAAAAAGAGTTCAATCATAATTAATGCTGCAAGAGGTGGGGTTGTTAATGAAGAGGATTTAAACAATGCCCTTGATAATAATATCATAGCGTTTGCTGGAATAGATGTTTTTGAAAAAGAGCCACCTGAATTAACGAACCCATTAATTACAAATAAAAAAGTAGTGTTGAGCCCACATTCTGCAACGTTTACTAAAGAAGGTCTAGAAAGTATGGCTGTTGAAACAGCTCAAAACATTATAGATTTTTTTGAAAATAAAATTGAAAATACTAAAATAGTTAAACTTTAATAGAATAGATTTAATCAAATTAATTAACCAAACTAAGATATGTTTTTAAATTCAAAACTACAATCTAGAGAAAAGCCAATAAGAGTTGTCTTCATTGGATGCGGAAAATTTGTTAGCATGTTTCTTGCTCAATATAATCAATTACAAAAAATCACTATTGATACTATCGTTGATATTAATATTGATAATGCAAAAAAGAACTGTCTTAAGAGCGGTTTAAGTACTGAGACAGTTGATAAAATAAATTTTGTAACTTCTTTAGATGAGGCAATAGATAGAGACGTTGAAGTTTTTATAGAAGCTACTGGAAATCCGATCATTGGAACAATTCATGCAATTAAAATTATAAAAAACAAGAGACACATTATATTAGTAAATGTTGAAGCTGATGTTACTTGTGGAAAATACCTTGCTGATCTTGCAAAAGAAAATAATGTTATTTGTTCAATGGCCTATGGAGATCAGCCTTCATTAATTATGGAGCAAATTGAATGGGCACAGTTAAATGGTTTTTCTGTTGTTTGTGCAGGAAAAGGAACCAAGTACCATCCAGATTTTGAATACTCAACACCTGATACGGTTTGGGGTCACTATGGTTTAAGTAAAGAACGTGCTGAAATTGAATCTGGCATGAACCCTAAAATGTTTAATAGCTTTCTTTGTGGTGATAAATCTGCAATTGAAATGTGTGCAGTCAGTAATGCATCAAACTTAAAATGTCCAAGTAATGGATTAACTTTTCCACCAGTTGGAGTGTATGATATTGCTAAAAAATTAATTCCAAAAGAAGAAGGGGGATTAATTGATTATGAAGGTCAAGTTGAGGTCATATCAAGTATTGATTTAAATCATAAAGATATTCCAAATGATCTCAGATGGGGAGTTTACATAGTAATTAAAGCTCAAAACCAATACGTCAAAAATTGTTTTAAAGATTATGGAATGGTGACCGACTCGTCTGGTAGTTATTCAGCTATATGGAGACCATATCATTATATTGGCTTAGAACTTGCTCAATCAATATATGCAATTGCACTTGATCAAAAAGCAACAGGGCAAACTATAAATTACAATGCGGATGTAGCAGCTTATGCAAAAAAAGATTTAAAAATAGGAGATCGATTAGATGGTGAGGGTGGTTTTTGTGCTAGAGGAAAACTAATTACTTCTAATAAATCTAAACAAGAAAACATATTACCGTTAGGTCTTACTGATAACGCTGTGTTAAAAAAAGACATAAATAAAGATGAGGTTATAAAAATTGATGATGTTGAGTTAAATTTACCTAAAGAGGTAATTGAAGCTAGAGATTATCAGTACAATTTAATATAAAAGGTTAATAAAATTATTTTATGAAAACATACAATATTGCATCAATAGCAGGAGACGGAATTGGAAAAGAAGTTGTCCCAGTAGCACAAAAAGTTTTAAAAAAAATTTCAGAACAACATCAATTTAAATTAATAATTGATGAATTTGATTTTTCATCGTGTGATTACTACGAGAAACATGGAAAAATGCTTCCAGATGATTGGAAGGAAAAAATTGAAAAACATGATGCCATTTTCTTTGGTGCCGTCGGTATGCCAGAGCGATATCCGGATCACATAACTTTATGGGGTTCATTATTAAAATTTAGAAGAGAATTTGATCAATACATTAATTTAAGACCAGTAAAATTATTTCCAGGAGTTAAATCGCCATTAGCAGACAAAAAACCTGGTGATATTGATATGATTATTGTTAGAGAAAATACAGAAGGAGAATATTCATCTGTCGGTGGTAGAATGTACGAGGGAACAGAACGAGAAATAGCTCTTCAAGAAACAATAATGTCCAAGCATGGTATTGATAGAGTCCAAAAATATGCTTTTGAAATAGCAAAATCACGTAAAAGAAAAAAATTAACTAGCGCAACAAAATCAAATGGTATTTCAATTACAATGCCATACTGGGATGAAAGATTTAATGCTAATAAAAAAGATTACACTGATATCGAAACTGATCAATTTCATATTGATATTTTAGTTGCAAGATTTGTTTTAAACCCTGAATGGTTTGATGTTGTTGTAGCATCAAATTTATTTGGAGATATTTTATCTGATTTAGGGCCAGCTTGTACTGGTACTATTGGTATTGCTCCATCAGCAAATATAAATCCTGAGAAAAAATTTCCATCTTTATTTGAACCCGTTCATGGTTCAGCACCTGATATTGCAGGCAAAGGTATAGCAAATCCTATAGGGCAAATTTGGTCTGGTGCTTTAATGTTAGATTATCTTGGTGAGAAAGAAGCGGCTAATACAATCATGTCTTCAATAGAAAAAACATTATTAGATAAAAAAAATAGAACAAAAGATTTGAGTGGAAAAAGTAATACACTTGAATGTGCGCAAGCTGTATTAGATAATTTATAATTAAATAAAATGATTAAAATAATTCCAAATAAAAAAAATATTGGAGCTGAAATCATTTGTGATATAATAAAACTTTCAAATCTAGATTTTAAAAAAATAAAATCAGCACTTAATAGATATGGTGTTATATATTTCAAAAAACAAAAATTAAGATCAAGCTCTTATGTTAAGTTTGCAAAAAATTTTGGTAAATTAGCAAATTATCCAAGGCTAAAAGGTTTAAGTAAAAAATATCCTCAAATTACAGTTGTTCAAAGAAAATCTTCAGATAAAGGACCTAGTTTTGGTGAACAATTTCATACAGACTCAATTTACACAAATAAACCACCAAGGTTTACCATGTTGTTTTCTAAACTTGTTCCAAAAAAAGGTGTTGCTAATACCGAGTTTTGTTCTCAATATTTGGCTTTTAGAAATTTACCAACAAACATTAAAAAGAAATTAAAATTAGTCAAAGGTGTTTACTCATCAGAAGGTCCAATATCAATTACCACTAAAGAAAGAGTTAAAGAAAAAGGAAAAAAAATTAAAGAGTTAATCTCAGTTCATAAAATTTTTAAAAAAATAAACTTAAATTATACAATTTATTGTAGCCCAGGACATTTCATGGGCTTTAAACCAATAATTAAAGATCAATTAAAATTAAAGAAATTTTTATCAAAACATCAAATTAAGAAAAAATTTCAATATTCATTAGAGTGGGAAAAAAACCAATTAGCAATTTGGGATAATAGATCTATGCTTCATCAAGCAACTCCATTTAAAGGTAATAGAATAATGCACAGAATAACAATTCATTAATCAAATCAGATTATAAAGTTACAGAATATCAGTATAATTTAATCTAAAATCTAGCCTATAAGACTACTAAATCCAGTTTTTGCTTACCAAGTCTCTCATTACCATTCTCTGTCACAAGGTAGGTTTCTCCTAAATTCATGGCTAAATTGTTGTCTGAATCCATCAATATCATGTGCATGAAGAAGACATTACCAGGAGTAATTACATAAGGATTACCTGTGTATAACATTGGCCAGTCCATCCAATTGGGAGAGAAGGTTGCCGCTAATGAATAACCACAAGCATTCATTCTTGCTTTATTGTATCCAAGATTATCAAAAGTTTTAGCATGTATATCAAATACATCTCCAGCAGTTTTTCCTGGTATTAAAGTTTTTGCACAATTGTTTAAAGCTCCAACACAAGCTTCGTGCATCTTAATATGTTTTGGATCAGCTTTACCAATGGGAATTGTTCTAAACATTGCAGAGTGATAATGCTTATAAGTTCCAGCCCATTCAATAGTTAGCTGATCAGTTTCAGATAGAATTCTTTTCTCAGATTGATATCTACATAGTAATGCATTGTGTCCTGAGCCTATAATATATTCATTTGCTGGATAATCACCACCACCCTCTAAAACTACTCTTTGCATTTCAGCTAGAATCTTTGCCTCACTAGCTCCAGCTTTCGCATATTTCCATGCTTCATTAAGAGCATGATCGGCAAGCTCTGCAGCTTTTTTTACATAAACAATTTCTTCTTGAGATTTAATAACCCTATGTTTAGTAATTAGTTCTGATTGATCTTCTACTTCACAATAACCTTCTAGTGACTTATTTAGTCTTAAAGCGTTACGACCCGTCATACCGTAAGCTTCATATTCAATTCCAATTTTTTTATCTTTTAAATTTAGTTCATTTAAGATGATTTTAAGATCATCTGTCGGATTAGACTGGTCTTTATCTACCCAAATTCTTATATCTTCAATATTGGATGTGTTTTGTGCCTGTCTTAAATCTGGCGCTCTTGTTAGAAGAATAACATTTCCTTTTTGGTCTAATAATAACATTTGAAAAAAAACATAGCCAAAGGTGTCATATCCTGTAAGCCAAAACATAGACTCTTGCCTAAACATTAAAAGAGCATCAAGGTTTTGCTCTTTCATAGACTTTAATGTTGCTAGTTTTCTTTTTTCGAATTCTTGTTTGCTAAAATGAAGTGCCATAATAAAAACTATAACTTTTTAAAATATTAAGCACAAGTAAGCTTAAACTTTTATTGGTTCATATTAAAACAAACCCAAATTATTGTTAATTATTAAGGCTTTTGTTAAATGATATTCTAAAATTTAGTGAATAATTGCTTTAGCTGAACCAAGTTGAGTTACTTTACCAGTATAAAGACCCTTACCTAAGATGGGCACAACACCAACAGTTGATCCTGTGAATACATAAAAATCTTTATCAAGATTTACTTTATCTTTTTTCAATTCATTCAACACAAATCTAAGTGAGTTTAATGGGTTTATGTAAACTGTGTTTGTATTTCCATCGACACTTTGTCCAATTTTTTTATTAGCAATATTTGTCTTTAAGTTTTCAATATTAATTCTTTTGTATTTTTTCTTTTGTCCAATCAAAAACTTAACATTAGCACCAAAATCACTACATAAATCACCAAAACTAGTTATGCCTTTTTTCTTTTGTCTATAACCGATAACCTCAATGCAAGGAGCCATGTGAGAAATATGTTTTGTTACATTTTTCATGGTAATTGATCCTTTTGATGAGAAAAAGTTTCTCTTAATCAGGTAACAAACTTCAAGCTCTACACCTAAAGTAGACTTATTAATTTTTACTTTTTTTCCACTTTTTATAAAATTCTTTTTAAAGATTGCAGCATAGAAGGGCTTCTTTTCTTTAAGTTTTTTCATGACAGATATACCTGTTCCTGCAGCTTTAAATCCAATTATTGGATCTTTAACTTTACTCTCACATAATTTTCTTAACTTTTGAGCTTCATTTAATGTCTTTGTAAATTTTGTAGGAATGGGTGCAATTATTTTATTGTTAACAAATGCATTAACTAATTTATCTGCTGTTTTTTCTAATAAGGTTTTTTTCATTATTGAATGTTTAGTATAGTTGCAGGATCTAGTCTAGTACCAAACCAATTAAGTCTTACATCAAGATGAGGCCCAGTTGATCTACCTGATGAACCAACAGTTGCGATGATATCTCCTTTTTTAACATGATCACCTACATTTACAAAAATTTCATCCATATGCATGTAGAGAGTTGAAATTCCATGACCATGATCAAAAATTAAAGTTGCACCAGTATAAAATAAGTCTTTTTCAGCTAGAGTAACAATACCATTATTCATTGCTTTAACAGGAGTACCTTTTTTTTGGGCAAAATCCAAACCATAGTGAGGCCATTTGGGTATGCCATTTAAAATTCTTTGACTGCCATAAACACCAGTAATTATTGCATCATCAACAGGAATAATAAATTTTTCTTTAAAAAACTGTAAGTCACTTTCAATCTCTCTCGCATCGGCTATTAATTTATTTTCTTTTTTAATTCTTACGTAAAATTCTTCAGGTGGCGTAACCTTTTTTTTAGGTAAGCCATCAATTTTTTGAATATTGTATTTTCTCTTTTTTATTGTTTTAACAATTTTGTTATTGTTTTCAGTGATTGTAATGTCAAATTTTCTATCTTTTTCAATCCCAAATGCAAAATAACCATCCCTTGACACTTTAATTTTTTTTTTATCTATTAAAATTGATGTACCAGGTTTAGTTTTTCCAATAATGAAATGTCCTTGAGTAAATTTTCCCTGAAATTCTACTGCAAAAGATTGAGTTGAAAAAAATAATGCTACTAATAAAAGTAATCTATATATTACTTTGCAGTCCATCCACCGTCTACTAAGATTGATGTGGCCGTAACCATTGATGATGCAGAAGAAGCTAAAAAACAAACACTTGTTGCGACATCACTTTCTGTTGCTAACTTTCCCATAGGAATATTATCTAAAGCTAGTTTTTTAAATTCTTTATTTTTAAAAAATTTTTTAACCATTGGTGTTGCAACAAAAGTAGGGGCTACTGTATTTACTCTAATATTATTTTTTGCAAGCTCAACACCCATACCTTTAGTTAAACCTTCAATTCCAAATTTTGTCATATTATAAACATTTCTACCCGCCATTCCAACATGACCAAGTTGAGAGGACATATTAATAATTGATCCACCTCTTTTTTTATTTTTTAACATTTTTTTAACAACTAATTGAGCCACATTAAAAGCAGCTTTTAGGTTTAAATCTACTAAGTAGTTCATACTTTCTTGCTTAATTTTTTCAAAAGGTTCTGGGATATTTGTACCAGCATTATTAACTAAAATATCAACGATTTTAATCTTATCTAAATTTTCTTTTAAATCTTTGTAATTCATTACATCACAATTAACTTTGATAACTTTACCTTTTATCTTTTTTATTTCTTTTTCAAGTTTATCAAGATCTGATTGAGTTCTACTTAATGCAATAATTGTTGCTCCAGCTTCAGCAAGAGCAATAGAGCAGGCTCTTCCTAATCCCTTGCCAGCACCTGTAACTAATGCATATTTGTTTTTAAGATTTATTTTTTGTAAGTACATTTAAATAAACAATTTTAAATCTGTATAGATTAATTCGATTGCAACAACCAGTATAGCAACTAAACCAATCCAAGCTATCCATTTATATTCATTAATCCATCTTGATATTACAGTAGCAGCTGTTGCCATAAGGATTATTGATAAAGCTAAACCAAATATTAGTAATACATAGTGATCGCCAGCAGCACCAGCTACACCTAAGACATTATCCAAACTCATTGTAAAATCAGCAAGTAAAACTGTCCATATAGCTTTCATGAAACTTGAATTATCTACTTTAATATCTTCGTCACCAGGCTGACCTTTGATTACATCTGTGTAGAGTTTGTAGACTATATAAAGGAGAAGCAATCCTCCTATCAGTCTTAACCCTGTTATTTGTAATAAATAAGCAGTTAGCATGGTTAAGATAATTCTTAAAATTACCGCACCACCTATCCCCCAAAAAATTACTTTTTTTCTTTGTTCCATTGGAAATTTCGAAGCTACCATTCCAATAATAATGGCATTATCTCCTGCTAAGACTAAATCTATAAATATAATTTGACCTAAGATTACAAGCTGCTCAGGTCCAAATAATTCTGCAAACATCAGTTGCTTAGTATCATATCAGCACCTTTTTCTGCAATCATTATTGTAGGTGCATTAGTATTACCAGAGGTGATATTGGGCATTATAGAAGCATCAATCACTCTTAAATTTTTTATTCCATGAACTTTTAGTTGATCATCAACAACAGCCATATCGTCTTGACCCATTTTACATGTTCCAACTGGATGAAATATTGTTTGTGCATAATTACTTGCAGCTTTCACTAGCTCTTCGTCATCTTGAATATTGGCACCAGGTCTAAATTCTTCAGGTTCATATTGTTTAAATTCATTGCTTTCTAAAACAATTTTTCTAATTAATCTTAAACCTTTAGCAGCTACTATCCGATCCTCATCACTTGAAAGATAATTCATCTTAATCTTTGGATTTTCTCTACTGTCTTTACTTATAATATTAATTTCACCTTTACTCGTCGGTCTGATGTTTGCAACAGTAGGGGTAAATGCAGCAAAATCATGTAAATTTGAACCACCCAATTTATCTGTACTAATTGGTTGAACATGAAATTGTAAATTAGGAGTTTCTTTAGATGAGTCACTTTTTGCAAATCCACAAAGTTGACTAGCACCCATAGTCATTGGACCACTTCTTAAAAAAACATATTCCATTCCAATCATTAATTTACCAATTAGACTGTTAATCTTTTTATTCAAAGTTTTAATATTTTTAACTTTATAAACAGGTCTAAACATTAAATGGTCTTGTAAGTTCTTACCTACACCAATAGAGTTTTTTACAACATCAATTCCAAGTTTAGATAATTTTTCACCATTACCAATACCAGAAGTTTGAAGAATTTGTGCAGAACCAATTGAACCAGCACTTAAAATTATTTCCTTGTTTGCTTTAGTTGTAAAAGATTGATTATTTTTCCAGTAAGAAACACTGACAGCTTTTTTATTTTCAAAATTTACCTTTTCAACATGACACTTTGTTTCAATCTTTAAATTTTTTCTATTCTTAATTGGATTTAAATACCCTACAGCTGTGCTACATCTTAAGCCATTCTGTTCTGTTACTTGAAAGTAACCACATCCAAAATTATCACCCTTGTTAAAATCATTCACTTTAGGAATACCAATTTCTTGAGCTGCATTCATGAAAGCATCTAATATAGGTAATTTTATTCTTTGGTCTGAAACAGATAATGGTCCACCAACACCATGAAATTGACTTTGGCCTCGCTCTTGATTTTCAGCTTTTAAAAAATAAGGCAAAACATCATTCCAGCTCCAACCCTTATTTCCCAATTGCCTCCAAATATCATAATCTTGCTCTTGCCCTCTTATATAAAGTAGTCCGTTTATAGAGGAGCTTCCACCAAGAGTTTTTCCTCTAGGGTAGGGTATAGATCTGTTTTCCATCGTTTCATCAGGCTCTGTTTTATAACACCAATCCGTTTTTGGATTATGCATTGTTTTATAATACCCAACTGGAATATGAATCCATGGGTAGGAATCGTTTCCACCAGCTTCAATTAAAAGAACTTTATGATTAGGATTTTCTGATAATCTATTTGCTAGCACGCACCCTGCTGATCCAGCTCCTAATATTATATAATCAAAATTTTCCATTAGATAAGAATGTTTATAATCCCAAAAAATAAAAATACCACTATTTGCAATGATTTGGAGGTAAATATCTCTGTATATTAATACTTGTTTTAGATTTTATTTTAATACATTGTTCACTCTTTAAAAAACAACAGAGAGGGAAATTAATATGAAAAAAATCATATCATTATTTGTAGGATCTCTTCTTCTAACTGTCATGACAGTTACAGGAGCTTCTGCACAAACTCTTAAGTGTCAAACCGTAATTAGTGCAAAAGCTGATGAAGTAGTGATGTTGAAAGACTTCACTGATACAGTTACTGAACTAACCGGTGGATCTCTTAAGTTCGAAATTATGCCAGCAGGATCAGTGGTTGGTGTTAAAGAAACTTTAGATGCCGTTGATAAAGGATTAATCGATTGTGGTTTTGCTTGGACTCACTATTGGTCAGGCGATCACCCAGCAGCTATGTTATTTGGTTCGCCAGTAGCAGGTGCAGGTGTTGGTATTGATAATATCGCATTCTTATCTTGGTTCCAATATGGTGGTGGTAAAGAACTTTACGACCAACTATGGACTGAAATGGGAAGAGACATCAAAGGATTTATGTTACAACCAGTAGGACCTGAAGCTTTAGGTTGGTTCAAAGAGCCAATTAATAGCATGGCCGACTTTAGAAAGTACAAGTTCAGAACTCCTCCGGGAATTCCTGGCCAAACTTATAAAGACATTGGTGTAGCTTCTGTTGCAATGGGTGGTGGAGATATTTTACCAGCTCTTGAAGCAGGAACAATTGATGCTGCTGAATGGTGTTGTCCTAAGCCGGACATGGTATTCGGTTTCCAGAAAGTTCTAAAACATTACTATCTACAAGGTCTTCACCAAGTAGTAGTAAATGCTGATTTCTATATTACAGGCTCTAAATACAAAAAGATGTCTGCTTTAGAGAAAAAAGCTTTAGAAGTTGCTGCGAATGCATCTTTATCAAAATCAATGAGTTACAGAATATATGAAAATGGAAAAGCTTTACATACGTTGACTACGAAGCATGGTGTTATTTTACATGATACTCCTGCTGACTATTTCCCAGCGTATATGGCTGCAGCAAAAGCAGCTTTAGAAAAAAATGCGGCTAAGAACCCATTCTTTGCTAAAGTATGGCAGTCTCAAAAAGACTTTGCTGACATAGCTGTACCTTTTTGGTCTGGATCTCAAATGTCAAATGCTAAGCTAGGAATGGCTCACGCAGAAACATTAAAGTAGTATTTAGATATAAATAATTATAACTGAAGCGGGCTTAACAGTCCGCTTCATTTTTTTTAGAGAATTTAATTATGCCAAGAAACCACAATTCAAAAAATCCTAAAAAATTAATCAAGCCTATGAAGCTTGATATTTCAGATGAGATGATCGCTGAAAGAAGAGGTGGTTCAGGACCAATGCCAAAAAATATGCCTAAATGGATGGCATTAACTATTACAAAAATTGATTTAGCTAATAAATGGGTAGGTAATATAGTTTGCTGGCTCGTAATACCTTTAACTTTTGCTATGGTTTATGAAGTTTTAGCTCGTAAAATTTTTAATGCTCCTACAATGTGGGCGTATGATATTAGCAGGTTTTTATATGGAGCTTTATTTATGTTGGGAGCAGGTTATGCCCTATCAAAAGGTGTTCATATAAGAGCAGATTTTTTGTACAGAAATTTTAAAACTAAAACTCAAGGTAAAATTGATTTTTGGTTATATCTTGTATTTTATTTTCCAGGACTAAGTGTATTTTTGTACATGTCGACGATTTTCTTACAAGAATCTATTATGAGAGGTGAGAAGGGCATGGACACTGCTTGGATGCCATTTATGTGGCCAATTAAATCATGTTTATGGTTAGGAATAGTATTTTTAATTATTCAGGGAATTTCAGAATTATTTAAAAGTTATTGGGCAGCCACTAAAGGTAAGTGGCCAGGGGGAGAAAACTAATGTTAGCAGAATTCATGGACCCAGCTATCTTAGGCTTTATCCTTATTGGTGTAATGTTGTTTTCTATATTTGTAGGTTTTCCAATTTCATTTACTTTAATATTTTTAGGATTCTTCTTTGGATATCTAGGATTTGGTAAATTAGTATTTTATTTGATGACCTTACAGTTTTCAATGGTCATGACAGAACAAACACTTGCAGCTGTACCGCTCTTTGTTTTTATGGGAATTATGATGGAGCAAGCTGGGTTAATGGAAAGGTTATTTTCAGCATTTCAATTAATGCTAGCTAAAGTAAGAGGCTCTTTATACTACGCTGTATTATTTGTTTCAGTTATTTTTGCAGCAGCTACAGGAATTGTTGGTGCATCAGTGACAATTTTAGGAATTATGGCTGCAAAATCTATGAACAAATCAGGTTATAATGTTCGATTAGCTGCAGGAACAATTACAGCGGGTGGAACCTTGGGTATACTAATTCCACCAAGTATTATGCTTGTGGTAATGGGACCTATTATGGAAATACCCGTTACAGATTTATTTGCTGCAGCAATTATTCCAGGAATTATGTTAGCAACACTTTATGCAGCATACACAACTATTAGATGTTGGATTGATCCAAGTTTAGGACCGGTTCTACCTGTTGAGTTAAGGGCAACTAGTATGACAGCTGTTTGGAAAGAATTCTTTATTGGATTAGTTCCACCTGCAGCATTAGTATTTGCTTCACTTGGAAGTATTTTGTTTGGTTTTGCCACACCGACAGAGGCTGCTGGTTGTGGTGCAATGGGCTCATTATTATTAGCTCTTGCTTACAGAAAATTAACATTTGGAAGATTACAAGAAGCTTTAGTTAAAACTTTAGAAATTTCTGCATTAATAATGGTTTTAGTCGCAGCATCAAACTTCTTTGGAGCGGTATTTTCAAGATTAGGAACACCAATGTTATTAACTGATTTCTTGTTAGGTTTAGAAATGAATAGATATTTAATCCTTGCAATGATTATGGTTATGATTTTTCTTTTAGGATGGCCTTTAGAATGGGTACCAATTGTTATGATTATAGTGCCAATTATATTACCCTTAGTTGAGGCACTTGGATTTAACTTAACCTGGTTTGCAATTCTTGTTGCTGTAAATCTCCAGACCGCCTGGCTCTCACCACCTGTTGCTCTATCTGCTTATTTTTTAAAAGGTGTAGTTCCAGAATGGGATCTTAAAGATATTTACCACGGGATGATGCAGTTTATGGTTATTCAAGTTATTGGCTTAATTTTAATTATAGCATTTCCACAGATTGCTTTATGGCTTCCAACCTATCTATATGGACAGTAGATTTTATTAGTTTATTATCTAAAGTGTGAATCAAAATAAATCAAAAAATAGTTTAATTAACTGGGAACTAGTTTCTGTTAATCCTAATGATAAAAACTGGGATTGGAAAGATCTATTTTGCTTTTGGGGTAATAATATTCAAAGTGTAATTGGATTTTCTCTTATAGCATCACTTTATTTGGTTTATGAGTTAAATGTTTTCGTTGTTTTATTTGGAACACTAATAGCCTCATTTTTTATCTATTTTTTTGCTAATCTTATTGGAAAACCATCACAAAAATATGGCCTACCTTTTTCAGTAATCTTAAGAAGCTCCCTAGGAATTAAAGGAGCAAAATATGTTGGTCTCTTTAGAGGCCTGGTTGGTATTTTCATGTTTGGTATTCAAACTTATTTTTTATCGAGATTATTTAGTTTTTTAATAAGAATCTCTATTTTTTCTTTTGATAGCACTATTTTAGATTATGATATTTTTTTAATTTTTCTTTTAGGATTAAACATTATTGATTGGGTATCATTTGTCATTACCATTATTTTGCAAGCCTTCTTGTTTAGTAAAAGCCATCAATTTAATAGATTTATTATAAGATTTTCAGCTGTAACTGTATATTCGGGAATGTTAATATTTTTTTTAGTAGTATTTCTTTATGACGTTAAAGTTACTTCCACAGCATTTGCAGACATTTTTTCAATTAATAATATTTTTGATAAAGGTAATTTAGCTCCATTAATTACAGTTGCAGGTACAGTTTTTGCATTCTTCTCAATCGTAATTGTAAATTATGGTGATTTTAGTAGGTATGTAAAAAATGAAAATGAATTAAAAAAAGGCAATTTAAGTTTAATTCTAAACTTGTTATTATTTTCTTTTTTTGCTGTCTTTATTGTTATTGGTGCAGATATTTTTTTAAATAAAAATTTAGAAAATATGGAAAGAATATTAACAAACCCAACAGACATCATTGGAAAAATTGATAATACAAAATTAACTATAATAGTTTTATTTTTTATAATTTTTTCATCAGCATCTACAAACTTAATTGCTAATTATGTGCCAACACAAAATACATTGCTAAACCTTATGCCCACTAAACTTAATTTAAAAACTTCAGCAGTTATTATTGCTCTTTTAGGTTTTATTATTGGTATTTTTTGGTTACCACTATTGAGCCAAATTGGAATTTTAGCTTTTGTGGACACTTGTGGAGCATTTTTTGGACCTCTATTTGGCATTATGGTTGTTGATTATTATTTAGTTAAAAAAACTAATTTAGATAATAAGAATATTTTTTCTCTAAAAAAGAATGGTTTGTATTTTTACTCTAATGGCTGGCACATTAAAGCTATCTACTCCTTAGTTTTAGGTTTTATTTTTGCTGCTTCAACAATTTGGAATGAAAGTTTAATGTATTTTCATTCCTACTCTTGGATGATTGGAGCTTTTATCTCTTCATTAATATATTACTTACTAGTTAGTAAATAGTTTTATGCATCAATTTGATTTAAAAAATAAAACAGCAATTATTACAGGTGGAGCCCAAGGGTTTGGCCTTGATATCGCTAAACGCTTTTTAAACTCTGGTTCAAAAGCTATTATTTGGGACATTGACGAAGATGAATTAAAAAAAGCTGTTAAACAATTAGATAACCCAAACCTTTCATATAATGTTGTTGATGTGTCTAATTTTAAAAATGTTAAAGAAACTGTAGATAAAATAGCAAAATCTTCAAACATTGATATTTTAATCAATAATGCTGGAATTACTGGCTCAACATCATCACTTTGGAATTATGATGTTGATGAGTGGAATAAAATTGTTCAAATTAACTTAATAGGCACTTTTAATTGCTGTAAGTGCGTGGTGCCTTATATGATTAAAAATGATTATGGTAGAATTGTTAACGTTGCTTCTGTAGCTGGAAAAGATGGAAATGCTAATGCAAGCGCTTATAGTTCAGCTAAAGCTGGTGTTATTGGACTAACCAAATCTTTAGGAAAAGAATTGGCTGATAAAAACATTGCTGTCAATGCTGTTACGCCTGCTGGGGCCAAAACAAGAATTTTAGACCAGATGTCAAAAGAACATGTAGCGAGAATGTTATCAAAGGTTCCAAGAGGTAGATTTTTAGAAATAAAAGAATTCACATCCCTTATTTGTTGGCTTTCATCTGGGGATAACTCATTTTCAACAGCTGCTGTATTTGATATTAGTGGCGGTAGATCTACTTACTAATTGTAGTTTTAAGTATCTCAATATCAGTTTTATTTTCTTTAGAAATGACTGGTGCTAGTAAAATTATTGACCAATAAATTAATAGTACAAATATCGAAATTGATTTCATACTACCTATTTATTGAGTAATGGTGATCTTAGCTTGTTTAAAGTATGTTCAAATGTTGTTTTTTAAAAAATATTAGGTATATCATTTCTTTATGAAAAAATTTTTTCTAACAACTTTACTAATCTCATTCATGATTTCAAATAGCGTTATAGCTGAAAAAGTTACTGTTTTTAATTTTACTGAAGATGAACTTGAAACATTACAGGTTAAAAAGGTTAAAGGTGAAACAACATGGAGCCTAGGTTCTGATGAAAATGGCAACTTTATTAAAGCAGAAGCCGAAGGTAAAGGCTCAGGCTTAGGTAAGGAAGTTAAAATTGATTTATTAAAAACACCCTTTATCAATATTACGTGGAAAGTCGAAAAGGATTTATCTGGAATAGTAGAAAATAGTAAAAAAGGCCATGATTATGCGGCCAGAGTATTTGTCATAAAAAAAACTGGGTCCACACCCTTATCTAATAGAGCTATAAATTATGTATTTTCAAGCAATAATGACATTGGGGAAAATTGGCCTAGCCCCTACACAAAAAAGTCAATTGATTATGTATTATCTTCAACAAAAAATAATCTAAATAACTGGGTGACTGTTAAAGCTAATGTTAAGGAGGATTTTATGAGGCTACATGGGATAACGGTTTCAGATATATCCGGAGTTGCGATAATGACAGATACCGACAACTCTAAATTAAACGCTATATCTTATTACCAAGATATTTACTTTTCAGCAAAATAAAGAATTACTTAAGGATTTTTTTAAGCCCAATGCTTAAAAAAGATAAAAGTATGGCAACCAAAACATCTTCTATAGGTGCGGCACCAGGTACACCAAAATTCCATAAAACAACTCCAATTAACCATATTATATAAACTTTCATTAATATTATTATATCCCAGTTTACTGTTAAATAATTATTTTTTTGATAATGTGTAATTGTGCACAAAAGTTTTTTTCACAAAGTTAAAGTTTATTATGAGGACACCGATGCAGGTGGAGTTGTTTATTATGCAAATTATTTAAATTTTCTAGAAAGAGCACGAACAGAGGCTTTATTAGTATTGGGGTTTAATAATAAAAAAATTAAAGAAGATTTTGGAGCACAAATAATAGTTAAGTCGTGTAATATTAATTATAAAATATCAGCATTACTAGAAGATGAATTAAGTATAAGATCTTGGGTAAAATCAACTACCAAAACATCATTTTTTATGAATCAGATTATTTCAAGAGGAGAGGAGATAATTACAGAAGCGCAGGTTCATTTAGTGTTTGTAAACAATTTTGGAAAACCAATAAAAATTCCAGATAATTTATTTCAAGATTTTAAACCTTATTTTTGTGACACACTCAATCATTAGAGTATTTTCTTAGCTGCTCTAAGTAGACTTATCATTTTTTTTGCATCAAGCACTTTTGTATTTACATTTCGTGGGCTAGGGTGATAGCAAGGAATTAAAATTTTTCCATCTGGTAGGTTGTATTTAGCACCATGCATAAATATTAATTTTTTATCAATGGTATAATTTTTTTTATAAAATTTTATACAATTATCGAATGCAATTTTTCCTAAGGTTATTATAACTTTTAAGCTTTTTAAATTTTGAATCTCATTATCAAAATAATTTGAGCAGTTGCTTAGCTCTATATTTAGTGGCTTGTCATCAGGTGGCACACATTTTAAAATATTAGTAATATAGGCACTATTAAGTTTCAAACCATCTCTACTATGTATGGATGTGGGTAAGTTGGATATACCCGTCTTATGTAGGCATTTAAATAGAAAATCACCAGACTTGTCACCAGTAAATGCTCTGCCAGTTCTTGTTCCACCGTGAGCTGCTGGCGCAAGACCAATAATCATTAATTTTGCATTTAAGTCTCCAAAGCCAGTAACTGGTTTTCCCCAGTAAACCTCTGATATATTTTGTCTTCTTCTTATACTTGAAATTTTTTTACTTAATTTTATTAACCTAGGGCATTTTTTACATTTAATTATTGTATTATTCAGTTTTTTAAATTTAATGTTCATCAATGAAGCTAATTAAAATTATTATATTCTTACTTATATCTTTCAATACGTCATTAAAAGCTAATTCAGAGAATAATGTGCAGAACATATTAAACAAAGGTGGGAAATTAATATTTATAAGACATGCTTATGCTCCAGGTGGAGGAGATCCGGATAATTTTGAAATATCAAATTGTGCATCGCAAAGAAACTTAAATGAGGAAGGTATTGAGCAATCAAAGAGAATAGGAAATTTTTTTTTAAAAAAAGATATAATGATTGATAAAATATTATCTAGTGAATGGTGCAGATGTAAGCAAACAGCCAAATATGCCTTTAAAAATTATGAAACTAAAAGTTTTTTAAATTCATTTTTTAGTAAAAAATTTGCTGACAACAAAGACAAACAAATCAAAGAATTAAAAGAATATATAAAAAAATGGAATGGTAAAAGTAACTTAATATTTGTAACACATTATGTTGTAATTTTAGAAATTTTAAACATATCTGTTTTGTCGGGTGAAATTGTTGTTGCAGATAAAGACTTTAATATTCTTGCTAGACAAAAGACTTCAATTAATTAAAACTATATTTTATTATAAAAAAATATAGAATAAGTATATGTCATCAAAAAAAGCAATGAAGTTAGCACAAAAGCAAGCTTTTGCAAAACATCGAAGCAATATTACAGATACTAAGTTTGGATCAAAAAAATTAAACTTTATTAATAAACCTAATAAAGCTAGCGTTACAAATAAAAAATCTTAACTTTCTTTCTCATAAATTTCTACTTTACTACAAGTAGATATTTTTGAAATAGCTTCTTCACCATTAATTACTGTTTTAATGTTAATCATGGGGTTATTTTTTTCAAAAACTAGTTGAGTATAAAACTGTGGATAACCAACTTTATCTGTAAAAATTAAATCTTTATCCATGTATAAGAATTTCTCTAAAGTATTCTCTTTTTTTATACTCAAATCAGTTATTCTATGTTTTTTATATGTTTTAGTGTCATAAACATAATTTCTTGTCATTAAAGACTTTTCAAAATCTAAAATGTATTCATTTTTAATAAAACCATCATTTAGATTTTTGCAACCTGTTAAAAGCATAATCTCTGAAAAAACTATTGTTTGAAAATTAATAAAAATTAATGAAAAAAATAAAAAAGTAATTTTAAAATTATTTTTTTTCATATTTATCAGCGTATAGAAGTGCAACTAGTAAAATTGCAGTCCAAGCAATTCCTATAAAGGCCTTAGGTCCAGTCTCAGCACTCCATACATCCAAAACCAAAGCACCAAAGATTACTCCCAATATGTAAACCAATATAGCTATTGTAGATTTAGTCATTATTTAAACTTTTTTTAAAAAGAGAAATACCACTTTCTATTTTATGTTTGTATGAATCTTTAAAACTCTCTAGTTGCCAACCAGTCAGTCTTTTTTGAATACCTGTTAAATTATCATTTTTCCACTGGTTAGAGGTATTTTCTAATTTCCATAATTTTTTTTCTTCATTACTTCTCCCACATCCATAACAGTAGCCTGTTTGTGGATCTGTTTTGCATATGCTTATACAGGGTGAAATAATCATTTTTTTAAAATATCAGTAAATATAATTGATTATTAATATATTTCATAATTAATGTCATTGGACAAATGATATCAATAATATATAAAGCCACAAGAATTGTGGGCGAATGGCGGAATTGGTAGACGCGCTGGTCTTAGGAACCAGTATTGAAAGATGTGAAGGTTCGAGTCCTTTTTCGCCTACCAGGAAGTTATAAAATTATGAAAGTAACAGTAGAAAATATAAAAGGCTTAAATAAAGAAGTTAAAGTTTTCATAGATAAAAAAACTATGAACACTTATATGGATGAAAAATATGCGGAAATTAAAAAGACTGTTAATTTAAAAGGTTTCAGACCAGGAAAAGTTCCAAAAGAAATTCTTAAAAGACAATTTGGCCAAGCAATTTTTAGTGAAGTCCTGGATAAGGTTCTTAAAGATACATCTGTTAAAGCTTTAGAGGATAGTAAAATTAAACCAGCGGGACAACCCAAGCTTGACCTTAAAACTTATGGTGAAGATAAAGATTTAGAATACGTAATGTCTATAACTGAACTACCAAAAGTAGAGCTTAAGTCAGTAGAGAATATAAAATTTGATGAATATACAGTTAAAATAGACGCAAGTGAGACTGATAAAAGAATTAAAGAAATAGCAAAAAGTCAAAATAATTTCATAGATGTTGCTGATGAAGCTAATGCTGTTGATGGAAATTCTGTTGTATTTGATTACAAAGCTACAATTGATGGAAAAGATTTTACTGGTGGTGAAGGAAAAAATACACAATTAATTCTTGGAAAAGATTTATTTATTAAAGGATTTGATAAGCAATTAGTGGGAGTTAAAAAAAATGAAGAAAAGTTAGTAGAAGCTGTGCTACCTGAAAATTATCCACAAAAAGAATTTGTAAATAAAAAAGCTAAATTTGTTTGTAAAATTTTAGCTGTAAAAAAATCTGAAACTGTAAAAATTAATGATGATTTTGCAAAAAATTTAGGAGCAAAAGATCTTACTGATCTAAAATTATTAGTTTCAAAACAAATTAACGACGAATATAAAAATTCTTTAGATAAATTAGCTAAAACTCAAATTTTAAAAGAAATTGAAAACTTTAAAGTTGATGAAATTCCAAGCAACCTAGTAGATGAAGAGGTTAAAATACTAGCTCAAGGTATGAGCGAAGAGGATATTAAAAAAAGTAGAAAAAATTTTGAAGATGTGGCAAAAAAAAGAATTAAAGTTGGATTAATTTTGAATGAATTTGGAGAACAGAATAAAATAAAAGTTACAGAACAAGAAGTTCAAGCTGAAGTTCAAAAACAACTTAGAATGATGCCGGGACAAGAAAAAATGGTTATGGATTTTTATCAAAAAAATCCATCTGCACTACAAAGTTTAAGAGGAACCGTTTATGAAGAAAAAATTATTGATGCAATTAAAACAAAGGCAAAGCCTAATAAGAAAGAAATATCCAAAGAAGAAGCTGAAAAAATTTTAAAGGAACACCAAAAACAAGACCATGACCACAGTCATGACCATCCACAAGAAAAAAAAGCAGTTGCTAAAAAAGATGCATCTAAGTCAAAAGCTGAAAAACCTAAAGAAACTTCAAAAAAAAAAGTTAGCAAAAAGTAATCACAAGTTGTATAAGTTAAAAGAATCAACTTATGACAATAAATTTTTCAGAACAAATGAACAATTTAGTCCCTATGGTAGTGGAGCAATCCAACAAGGGTGAAAGAGCTTATGATATCTATTCAAGACTTTTAAAAGAAAGAATAATTTTTTTGGTTGGTCCGATTAATGATAATGTCGCATCTTTAGTTACAGCTCAGCTTTTATTTTTAGAATCTGAGGATCCAAAAAAAGAAATTAATTTATATATAAATAGCCCAGGTGGATTGGTTACAGCAGGTCTAGGTATTTATGATACAATGCAATATATTAAGCCTGATGTTTCAACTTTGTGTATTGGCCAAGCAGCTTCAATGGGGTCTTTTTTATTAGCTGCTGGTAAAAAGGGTAAAAGATTTTCATTACCTAATTCTAGAATAATGGTTCATCAACCATCAGCTGGATTTCAAGGTCAAGCAACAGATATAGAAATACATGCTAATGAAGTTCTGGCTTTAAAAAAAAGACTTAATGAAATTTATTCAAGGCATACCGATAAATCAGTCGATGATGTTAAAAAAGCACTAGAGAGAGATAATTTCATGACTCCAGATGTGGCAAAAGACTTTGGTTTAATAGATGAAGTGGTAGAAAATAGATCTTAACCCACAATATCTTGAGCTGGATTAAACATACACTTGATTAGTATGACTCTTCTATATTAGAGTAATTTAATTGATTCGTTTATAAAATTTATGACTACTAATAATAAAAATATTCTTTACTGTTCATTTTGTGGCAAGAGCCAACATGAAGTCAGAAAATTAATTGCTGGGCCTACAGTATTCATTTGTGATGAGTGTGTTGAGCTTTGCATGGATATTATTAAGGAAGAAAGTAAAGATACTTTTGTTAAACATCAAGATGGATTACCACCACCAAAAGAAATTTGTGCAGTATTAGATGATTACGTTATAGGTCAACCGCATGCTAAAAAGGTTTTATCTGTAGCGGTACACAATCATTATAAAAGACTTAACTACGAAAGTAAAACCAGTAAGACTGTTGAGCTTTCTAAATCTAACATTCTTTTAGTTGGTCCAACAGGCTGTGGTAAAACTTTATTAGCTCAAACATTAGCTAGAATTCTAGATGTTCCTTTTACGATGGCAGATGCTACAACACTAACTGAAGCAGGTTATGTTGGAGAGGATGTTGAAAATATTATTTTAAAACTATTACAAGCTGCAGATTATAATGTTGAAAAAGCTCAAAGAGGAATTGTTTACATCGATGAAGTTGACAAGATTAGCAGAAAGTCTGAAAATCCATCAATTACTAGAGACGTTTCTGGGGAAGGTGTACAACAAGCATTATTAAAAATCATGGAAGGAACTGTTGCAAGCGTCCCACCTCAAGGGGGAAGAAAACATCCGCAACAAGAATTTTTACAAGTAGATACAACAAATATTTTATTTATTTGTGGTGGAGCATTTGCTGGTTTGGATAAAATAATTTCTCAAAGAGATAAAGGCACCTCTATTGGCTTTGGAGCCAATGTTAAAAAAACAGATGACAAAAAAACAGGTGAATGGATGAAAAGTTTGGAGCCCGAAGATTTATTAAAATATGGATTGATACCTGAGTTTATTGGAAGATTACCTATGATAGCAACATTAGAAGATCTTGATGAAAAATCTTTAGTTAAAATATTACAAGAACCAAAGAATTCTTTAATCAAACAGTATCAAGAGTTATTTAAATTAGATGGAGCCAAGTTAACCTTCAAAGATAATGCTCTTAAAGAAATTGCACACAAAGCAATTAATAAAAAAACTGGTGCAAGAGGACTTAGATCTATTTTAGAAAATATTTTATTAAAAACTATGTATGATCTACCAAGCCAAGATAATATTGGAGAAGTCATTGTTGATGCGGGTGCGGCCAAAGGGTTGACTCAGCCAATTTTAGTTCACTCAAAAAATAATAGCAAAATAAAGCCAGATAAAACATCTGCGGCTTAATTTAGTGTTAATAACTGATTAATAGCTATTGCAATATTATGTTTAATATCCATATTTAAGTGATGGACGTTAAAATTTTAAGACCTTTATTACCCCTTAGAGATATTGTTGTATTTCCCAATATGGTAATTCCATTATTTGTTGGAAGAGACAAGTCTATCTCAGCCTTAAATGAGGTAATGAAAAAAGACAAAAAAATAGTTCTTGTTACACAAAAAAACTCAGAAGTAGATGATCCAAAAAAAGCAGATGTATTTATGTATGGTTGTGAAGGAAATATTTTACAGTTATTAAAATTACCAGATGGTACAGTTAAAGTCTTAGTAGAAGGAAGTAAAAGAGTTAAAATTTTAGATTTTAAAGATAATGATAAGTTCATTATTTGTGAATATGCTCATCAGCACGATATAGTCACAAAAGATGAGGACTTAATTCCATTGGCAATGACAGCTGTTAGAAGACTTGAAAAACTAACATCGATTAATAAAAAAATTTCAAGTGAAACAATCAATAATATAAAAAAGTTAGTTGACGCATCTCACATAGCTGACAATATTGCCTCTCACCTAACAGCAACTATTTCAGAAAAACAGCAAATTTTTGAAACAATTGACGTTAAAAAAAGACTTAATTCTATAATTAAGATTATGGAAAATGAAACTAGTATTATTGGAGTTGAAAAAAGAATTAGAGGCAGAGTTAAAACTCAAATGGAAAAAACCCAAAGAGAATATTATTTAAATGAGCAGCTTAAGGCTATTCAAAAAGAATTAGGCGAGATTGAAGATGGTAAAGATGAAACATCAAGCCTGAATAAAGCAATAATAAAATCTAAAATGCCAAAAGATGTTGAAAAAAAATGTATGGCAGAGCTTAAAAAATTAAAAAATATGAGCCCTATGTCAGCAGAAGCCACAGTCATCAGAAACTACTTAGATTGGATGATTGATCTTCCCTGGTTTAAGAAAAGTGAAGTTGCTATTGATCTTACAAAAGCACTAGCAGTATTAGACGCAGATCATTTTGGTTTAGAGAAAGTAAAAGAAAGAATTATAGAATTTTTAGCTGTTCAAAAAAGAATGGAAAAAATTAAAGGTCCAATTCTATGTTTAGTTGGCCCCCCAGGTGTTGGAAAAACATCTTTAGGTAAATCAATTGCAAAAGCTACAAACAGAGAGTTTGTAAGAGTTTCTGTTGGTGGTATGCGTGATGAAGCAGAGATTAGAGGCCATAGAAGAACCTATATTGGATCTTTACCTGGAAAAATTATTCAAATGATGAAGAAAGCTGGAACAAAAAATCCTTTAATTCTTCTTGATGAAATAGATAAAATTGGAAACGATTATAGAGGTGATCCATCCTCTGCTTTATTAGAGGCGTTAGACCCAGAACAAAACTCAACGTTTAATGATCACTATCTGGAAGTAGATTATGACTTATCTGATGTTATGTTTGTAACAACGGCTAATACATTGAATATATTACCACCATTATTAGATAGAATGGAAGTGATCAGACTAGCTGGGTATACAGAGGATGAAAAAATTAATATTGCAAATAATTATCTTTTACCAAAACAAATTAAAGACAATGGTGTTAAAGAAAAAGAAATGACACTGTCTGCAGATATTATTAAAGAAATTATTAGAAGCTACACAAAAGAATCTGGTGTCAGAAATTTAGAAAGAGAAATTTCAAAAGTTGCGAGAAAAGTTGTTAAAAAAGTTGTAACAGGTGAAGAGAAAGAAGTTAAAATTGATTTAAAAAATTTATCGGACTATCTTGGAATACAGAAGTTTAAATTTGGTGAACTTGAAAGTGAAGATAAAATTGGAGTAGTTACAGGTTTGGCTTGGACGGAGTATGGTGGTGAAATCTTAAAGATTGAAACTGTCATTATGCCTGGCAAGGGTAGAATGCAAATTACTGGAAAACTTGGTGAAGTAATGCAAGAATCTATTAAGGCTGCAAAATCATTTATTAGATCTAAAAGTTTAGACTATGGAATTATTCCACCATTATTTGAAAAAAAAGATTTTCATATTCACGTTCCAGAGGGAGCAACACCTAAAGATGGCCCTTCAGCAGGTATTGGAATGGTCACTTCAATAGTTTCTGCAATTACCAATATCCCCGTAAGAAGAGACGTTGCTATGACCGGTGAGGTGACATTAACAGGTCAAGTATTACCAATCGGCGGATTAAAAGAAAAACTATTAGCAGCACATAGAGCTGGCATAAAGCAAGTTATAATTCCTAAAGAAAATGAAAAAGACCTTGTTGATATGCCCAAGAAGATTATTGATGATATAAAAATTACTCCAGTTGAGCATGCTGATGAAGTGTTAAAAATAGCTTTAACCCAAGAATTAAAAAGAGTTGAGTGGGTTGAAGTTGAGAAAATTTCTCAATCTAATGATAAATCTCAAGCCAGTATTCAATAATTACCAATTTACATTATCAATTTTTTACCGATTTATCAGTATTATAGCTATTAGATGGTAAAACTTCAGTCTTTAATTTGTTTCTCTTTAGAAATTCTTTGGCACTAATGATTGAGAGTGAAAATTACGTTTTTTAATTTAGTTACAATAGTAATATTGAAATATCTAAATTGTTCATTTTTATAATATGTTATATTAATATAATTAAAAAACTTACAAAATGGATCATTTAATTAAATTTATTAAAAAACTAAAATATATAATTGTTCGCCTAATTGAAAAAAATCCACATTTAAACTTATTTATTTATAATAGAATTTTATATTTCACTTTTTTACTCCCTCATGAAAAAGATTATTATGGAATGAAATTGCTGCTTAAAAGTAATAAAAAAAATATTTTTTTAGATATTGGTGGAAATAATGGATTATCAACGAGAGGCTTTAAAAAATTAGGATTTAAAAATTCAGTTTATATTTATGAGCCTAATAAATACCTCTATAATACATATTTAAATCCACTTTCAAAAAAATTTTTAAATGTAAAGATATTTAATTTTGGACTTGGAAATAAAAATTCAGTTTTAGAGCTTGTAACACCATATGTCGGTAATAGTAGCTTACATTTTATGAGCAGCTTTAGTAAGAAATATATTTTAGATAGTGTTGGCGTTATTAGTGAAAAATATAAAAAAAAAATGATCCTAAGAAAATCACTAATCATTATAAAAAAACTTGATGATTTAAAAATTAATAAAAAAATTGATTTTATTAAAATGGATATTGAAGGTTATGAACATGAAGCTTTAAAGGGCATGAAAAAAACAATTTTAAAAAATAAACCAATTTTTTTAATAGAGTATAATGATCAAAATATAAAAAAAATCTATAAATGCTTAAATGGTTATAAAGCTTACATTTTTGATGTGTATAATAATAATTTTAAGGAAATAACTTTAAAAAATTTAAAAAAACACAAAATTCTTATTGGAAAACAAAATAAAAAAAATTTTCTATCATCTAGAAATTTTTATTTTGTGCCTAAAAAAAAAGAATTTTTGACAAAGTGTAACAATCTAATTCTTTAACATAATAACCAACTCTTTCTAATAAATTTTTTATAATAATTTCACGTATTATGTTTCCATTTCTAATTTCAAAATCTTAGACAAAAAAAATTTCTAGTTATTGTTAATACTTAATTATATTCAAGAATTTAGCCTATTATAAAATTCTAACTAATATTTTTTTAATTGTTTTATTCTAAGTAAATTAGAACATATTTTTAACGCCAAATTAGTACTAGTCAGGAATCAGTAAAATTATAATAAAAATTTCAATTAAATTTAATCTTATTTTTTTATAATTTTTTTAAGCACATCATGTAAATTTTCAAAATAAAGATTATTTGCTTTTTCATTAGGATGCCCATCTACTTCTATTTGATAAGTTTTTTGATTTTTATGTTTTGCTTTCATTTTGTCATACAAATCTATGTAATTTATATTTATTTGTTTAAAAAATTCACTACTATCTTTTAAAAATTTATCAGTATCTGTTAAATTTTTTTCCCTATTCTCCCAAGCTAAGTTTATTAAATGAATGTCAGTTCCACATTCCAAAGAAAAGTCTTTAAATCTTTTAAATAATTTTTTTTCTAGAATATATTTCTTGTTAGATAAATTCTCAATTTTATCTACCTCAAAGAATTTGTTGCTTTTATTATTTACTTTATCTCCAATAAGTGGTTTTTTATTAGATAAAATATTATTTATTGACACATATATTTTTCTTAAAAAGTTAACTGTATGAAAATTTGAAATAAGAAATTTGTATAAATAATTATTATCAACAAAATAACTTATTTTTGGAATATTATTTTTTCCATTAATTAAGTTATTTTCTTTATCAAGAGAATATAAATTTGAAATTTTTGACCTTTCGATGTCATAAGCATTGATTAATATAAAAGTATATCTAGGTTTAATTTTATTGCAAAATTTTTCAAAATAACGTAATTGATCAGCAGTTCCGTTACCCCCGGCTGCTGAATTAATTAATTCGTATTTTGAAAATTTTTCTCCTAGTTTATATACATATGTGTCTTCATCTTGAAGTAACCAGCCAAATGTAAATGAATCTCCTAAAAATAATATTTTATCTTCAGATATAGTTAAATTATATTTTCTATTGTGATATTTTCCAAAAGAATACTCTGTTGTTCTATTAGCTTTTTTAAAAGAGTGTTTTGCAACGCCATTATTTTTATTTAAAAGTAAACCATCATCTAAATAAACTCTCCAAGGTTCTGAAATATCTTGTGGTATAAAAATTCTGATAATTATTTCTATGAATAGAAAGCTTATAAAAAAAGAAAAAAAAATTAAATATATTTTATTTTTCATAAATTAGAATTAAATAAGCTTATTCATATTATAATTTTAATAAATTAAATATTAAAAACTAGCACCAATGTTTTATCATTTTTAATTTAAAAAAATATTTTTTAGCTGTTTTCAAAGTTTAATTGAACTTGACGTTAGTGTACTAAAAGATATAAAACACTGTATTTTGGTTATGGGCGGTTAGCTCAGTTGGTAGAGCATCTCGTTTACACCGAGGGGGTCAAAGGTTCGAGTCCTTTACTGCCCACCAAAACAACACAAAGTGGGGGTGTAGCTCAGTTGGTTAGAGCGATCGCCTGTCACGCGATAGGTCGAGGGTTCGAGTCCCTTCACTCCCGCCACTTTCCTTTATTTTTTATGTAAAAATCTCATATATTGTGACGTAAGAGCACTTCAACATGATATAAAAAGTGCTATATAGATTTCATGTTTTCAGAATTTTTAAAAGATTATCTGCCAATAATTTTATTTTTAATTATAGCTCTTGGTTTGAGTTGTGCTTTTGTTGTTATAAATTTAATACTTTCTCCAAAACATCCTGACCCTGAAAAGTTATCAGCCTATGAATGTGGATTTGAACCTTTTGAAGATTCTAGAATAGAATTTGACGTAAGGTTTTATTTAGTGGCAATCCTTTTTATAATTTTTGATTTGGAAATAGCTTTCCTATTTCCATGGGCAATCTCTCTTGGAAATATTGGTTTATTAGGTTTTTCCTCAATGATGATTTTTCTATTTATATTAACAATTGGTTTTATTTATGAGTGGAGAAAAGGTGCCCTTGATTGGGAGTAATATTTAAAATATGAATTTAGAAGATAAAAATACAGAAATACCAGAAGAATTTAAAAAACTTTCTGAGGATTTTAGTAAAAATGGTTTTATAACAACGTCACTTGATAACCTCATTAACTGGTCAAGAGCTGGATCGCTACACTGGATGACTTTTGGTTTAGCATGTTGTGCTGTTGAGATGATGCAAACTGCAATGCCTAGATATGATTTGGAAAGATTTGGTGCCGCACCTCGAGGCTCACCTAGGCAGTCAGATGTCATGATTGTTGCTGGAACTTTAACAAATAAAATGGCACCAGCTTTAAGAAAAGTTTATGATCAAATGCCGGAACCAAGATATGTGATATCAATGGGTAGCTGTGCTAATGGTGGTGGCTATTACCATTACTCTTATTCTGTTGTTCGTGGCTGTGATAAAATTGTTCCGGTTGATATTTATGTTCCAGGATGCCCACCATCAGCCGAAGCATTACTTTATGGCATCATGCAGCTGCAAAAAAAAATTAGAAATAAAGGATCTTTTGACAGGTAACTATCATGATTAACTTAACTGATCTCGAAAAAAAAATTAACTCAGAACTTTCCACTAGGATTAAAAAAACTGAAATTAGACATGATCAACTTTATATAAATATCGATAACAAAGATTTGATAGATGTTACATTGTTTATTAAGAGTAATGAAAATACAAAATTTAGACAATTAATTGATATAACTGTAGTTGACCACCCTGAGGATATTCAACGTTTTAAAGTTGTGTATTTATTTCTAAGTCATGAGTTTAATCAACGTATTATATTAAGTTATCTAATTAGTGAAAACGAAGTTATCCCATCTTTAACATCAATATATCCAGCGGCAAACTGGATGGAACGCGAAGTTTTTGACATGTACGGAGTAAAATTTAAAGACCACCCTGATTTAAGAAGAATACTTACAGATTATGGATTTGAAGGTCATCCTTTAAGAAAAGATTTTCCTTTAACAGGTCATACTGAAGTTAGATACAGTGAAGAACAAAAAAAAGTTATTAGCGAACCTGTTAAGTTAGAACAAAATTACAGAAATTTTGATTATGAGAGTCCTTGGGAGGGAACAAAATATATTAAAAATCAAACAGATCATGAAAATGACAAAAAAAAATAAAACATTAAACCTTAATTTTGGACCCCAACACCCAGCTGCTCATGGTGTTTTACGATTGATTTTAGAATTAGATGGTGAGGTAGTTGAAAAAGCAGACCCGCACATTGGATTGTTACATCGTGGTACTGAGAAATTAATAGAGAATAAAACATATATGCAAGCTGTACCATATTTTGACAGACTTGATTATGTTGCTCCTATGAACCAAGAACACGCCTTTGCTTTAGCGATAGAAAAAATATTAAAAATCGAAATACCAATTAGAGCTCAATTTATAAGAGTCATGTTTTGTGAGATCGGAAGAATTTTAAGTCATATATTAAATGTTACTACTCAAGCATTAGATGTTGGTGCATTAACCCCATCTTTATGGGGCTTTGAAGAACGTGAAACTTTAATGACTTTCTATGAAAGAGCTTCTGGTTCAAGGTTGCATGCTAATTATTTTAGAGCTGGAGGAGTTCACCAAGATTTACCAATGGGATTAGAAGAGGATATAGGTAAATTTTGTGAGTCTTTTCCTAAAATAATAGATGATCTTGAAACATTGCTAACTGACAACAGAATATTTAAGCAAAGAAATGTTGATATTGGAATTGTGACTAAAGAAGATGCTTTAGATTATTCTTTTAGTGGAGTTATGATTAGAGGATCAGGTGTTCCTTGGGATTTAAGAAAATCTCAACCATATGAGTGTTATGAAAAATTAGAATTTAAAATACCTGTGGGAAAAAATGGTGATTGTTACGATAGATATTTATGTAGAATTGAAGAAATGAGACAGAGTGTTTTTATAATTAAACAATGTTTAGCTAAAATGACAAAAGGTCCAATTAAATCATCTGATGGAAAAATTAGTCCTCCACCAAAAAAAGACCTTAAACAATCTATGGAAGCTCTAATTCATCATTTTAAACTATTTACCGAGGGTTATCGTGTAGATAAAGATGAAATTTATACTGCTGTTGAAGCTCCTAAGGGTGAGTTTGGTGTTTATTTAATATCTGATGGTTCTAGCAAACCATATAAATGCAAAATAAGAGCTCCAGGTTTTTCTCACTTAGCTGCAATGGATTATTTAATTAAAGGTCATATGCTTGCAGATGTACCTGCTGTATTAGGCTCACTAGATATAGTTTTTGGAGAGGTGGACAGATAATGAGTTTAAGAAGACCTTCAAAAGAACAGCCCAAGAATTTTGAGTTCAATTCTGTCTCATTAGAATCAGCTAAAGCAATTGTTGCAAAATACCCAAAAGATAAACAACAGAGTGCCGTAATGGCTTTACTTTATATAGCACAAAAACAAAACAGTAATTGGATTCCACTAGAAGCCATGAAATATATTGGTAAATATTTAGACATGCCTTATATAAAGGTTTACGAAGTTGCAACATTCTACACTATGTATAATCTAGCTCCTGTAGGTAAGCATTTTATACAAGTTTGCACAACAACTCCATGCATGATTAGAGGTGCATATAAACTTGTTGAAGCTTGTAAGGAAAAAATTTCTGAAAATGAAAATGAATTATCAAAAAATCAAAGCTGTTCTTGGATGGAAGTTGAGTGTTTAGGTGCATGTGTTAACGCACCTATGATGCAGATTAATGATAATTACTACGAAGATTTAGATAAAGAAAAAACATTAAAAATTTTAGGTAAGATTCTAACTGGTGAGTCACCTGAGCCAGGATCATATAGAGGTCGTGTAAACAATGAACCTGAAAATAATAGAAAAACACTTATGGATTTAAAAAATGCTTAAAGACGAAGATAGAATATTTCAGAATTTATATAACGACAGGGGCTCAGACGTCGAGTCTTCAAAAAAAAGAGGAGACTGGACAAATACTAAAGACTTAATCCAAAAGGGTAGGGAGTGGATAATAAATGAAGTTAAAGCTTCAGAGCTAAGAGGCAGAGGGGGAGCTGGATTCCCAACTGGCTTAAAGTGGTCTTTTGCACCAAAAGAGTTAGGTTCAAGACCTCATTACCTAGTGATAAACGGAGATGAGTCAGAACCAGGCACATGTAAAGATAGAGATATTTTAAGATTTGAACCTCATAAACTAATTGAAGGATGTTTAATTGCTGCTTATGCTGTTCAAGCACATGTTTGTTATATCTATATAAGAGGAGAATACTTTATAGATGGAGAAAAACTTCAGTCAGCAATTGATGAGGCTTATGAAAAAAATTTAATAGGAAAAAATGCATCTGAAACAGGTTGGGATTTAGATATTTATATCCACTATGGAGCAGGAGCATATATATGTGGAGAAGAAACTGCTTTACTTGAGAGTATAGAGGGTAAAAAGGGTCAGCCAAGATTGAAACCACCTTTCCCAGCTTTAATTGGTCTTTATGGATGCCCAACTATAATTAACAATGTTGAAACTATAGCGGTTATCCCAACTATATTAAGAAGAGGTGGTAAGTGGTTTGCATCTTTAGGTAAAGCAAAGAACACAGGAACAAAAATTTTTTGTATATCCGGCAATGTTAACAATCCATGTAATGTTGAAGAAGAAATGAGTATATCTCTTAAAGAACTAATTGAAGTTCATGCTGGAGGTGTTATTGGAGGATGGGAAAACCTACAAGCTGTAATACCTGGTGGTTCATCAATGCCTTTAATACCACAAAAAACTTGTGAAACTTTAACAATGGATTTTGATTCACTAATGGCAGAAAAAAGTGGATTAGGAACTGCAGGTATAGTTGTTATTAATAAAGATCAAGACATCATTAAATGTATGGCAAGAATTGCTAGATTTTATAAACACGAAAGTTGTGGTCAATGCACACCTTGTAGAGAAGGTACAGGTTGGATGTGGAGAATGCTTGAAAGAATGGCTAAAGGTGAAGCCTCAAGAGATGAAGTTGATATGTTGGCAGATGTTACTACTCAAATTGCAGGACATACTATCTGTGCATTTGGCGAAGGTTCTTCATGGCCTGTACAAGGTTTATTAAGACATTTTAAAAAAGAAATTGAAAAAAGAAATAATTTTAATCCAACTTTTGATAAAGGAAAAAACATTCCTTACTTAGTTGATCAACATTTATTAAATAAAAAAGATGCTTAAATTAAAAGTTAATGAAATTGATATAGAGGTTGAAGAGGGCCTAACTGTGCTTCAAGCTTGTGAAAAAGCTGGTGTTGAAATCCCAAGATTTTGTTATCATGAAAAATTATCAATAGCAGGTAATTGTAGAATGTGTTTAGTGGAATTAGAAAAATCCCCTAAACCTGTAGCCTCATGTGCTATGCCAGCAGCAGAGGGAATGAATATTAAAACAAATACTGAGTTTGTTGAAAAAGCAAGAAAAGGTGTAATGGAATTTTTGTTGGCTAATCATCCATTGGATTGTCCTGTTTGTGATCAGGGGGGCGAATGTGATTTGCAGGATCAATCTATGTTTTATGGTGTTGATAAATCTAGATACAAAGAAAATAAAAGAGATGTTTCTGAAAAAAATATGGGACCTTTAATTAAAACACAAATGACCAGATGTATACATTGTACGAGATGTGTTAGGTTTGCTACAGAGGTTGCCGGTGTAACAGAGATTGGAGCGATAGGCAGAGGTGAAGATATGGAAATTACAACATATCTTGAACAATCTATGCAATCAGAACTATCAGCTAATGTAGTAGATTTATGTCCCGTTGGTGCCTTGACATCAAAACCCTATGTATTTGAGGCTAGACCTTGGGAATTAAAGAAGACTGAATCTATTGATGTGATGGATGCTATTGGTTCAAATATAAGAGTTGATACATATGGCTGGGAAGTCAAAAGAATTTTACCAAGAATTAATGAAGATATTAACGAAGAATGGATTTCAGATAAAACAAGATATGCTTGTGATGGCTTGTTAAATCAACGCCTAGATACACCTTTTATAAAATATAATGGTAAATTCGAGAAAGCATCATGGAAAGAAGTTTTTAATATAATTAAGTCTAAATTTAAAAATACTGATAAAGATAAAATATGTGGAATGTCTGGTGATTTGGTTAATATGGAAACACTTTATATATTCAAAGAGTTTTTTAATAAAACACTAGATTCCTATAATGTTGAATCAAGAAGTGATCACACATATTTGAATCCCAAAAAAAGAGAAAACTATTTATTCAATTCAACAATTAACGGCATAGAAGAAGCAGATTTTATTTTACTTATAGGAAGCAATCCAAGGTATGAGGCAACAATTTTAAATGCGCGTATCAGAAAAGCATATTTACAAAATAAAACAAAAATAATCTCTTTAAATGAAATTGGTGATCTGACTTATCCATACGAATCTTTAAATGGTGATATTGAAAATATTAAAAAAATTACAGAAGATAATCATGAAGTATCAAGCTTAATTAAAGAAGCCAAAAAACCTTTAATTATCTTTGGTCAGTCATCCCTAAAAACTAAATCTGCAAAATATATTTTTGAATCTGTTAAATCTTTTTTAGAAAAAAATAATAAGATATCAGATGAATGGAATTCTTTAAATATAATTTCAGAAAATGCATCTACAGTCGGTAGCTTTGATTTAGGTTTATATAAAACAGTAGATGGCTCAAACGAAGTACTAAAAGATTTAGAAAATCATAAGTTTGAAATTGTTTATCTTTTAGGAGTAGATAATCTTAAATTTGAAAAGAAGAATGAATTTATAATTTATCAAGGAAGTCATGGAGATAAAGGAGCAGAGATTGCAGATATTATACTTCCAGGTGCTGCATACACAGAGCAAAATGGTTACTTTACAAACTTAGAAGGTAAAATGCAAAAAGCCTATAAGGCCTCTTATCCACCAGAAGAAGCTAAGGAAGACTGGTTGATAATTAATGAATTAGCAGAAGCAATGAATCATAGAAAATTATTTAATGACAAAGACGAGTTGGATAGCAGTTTGCTTAATCAAATTAATTTATATATTGAAAAAAATAAATCTATTAAATCTTCTAATGTTGAGAATTTAGAATTTAAGCAAGAGATTTTAAAAGTTAATAATGAAGATTATTATTACTCCAATGCTATAGCAAGAGCTTCAAAAACCATGTTTGAATGTAAGAGTGCTAAAACAAATTTAAAATTAACAGGTACTGAAGGTTAATAAAATGAATTATTTAAGTATAATTTTTTCAGAGACATATAAAATCTTATTTTTGTTAGTTCCAGTTCTTGTTTCTGTTGCAATGGTTGTTTGGCTTGATCGTCGTATTTGGGCCTTCGTTCAAAAAAGACAAGGACCTAATGTTGTTGGACCTTTTGGTTTACTTCAATCTTTGGCTGATGCATTAAAATACATGTTTAAAGAAGTTATTATCCCATCAAGCTCCAATAAAGTAATATTTATATTAGCACCAATTGTTACCATGACTTTGGCGTTAATCTCTTGGGCAGTTATTCCTTTTAGTGCAACTCAAGTATTAGCTGATATCAACGTGGGTATTCTTTATTTATTTGCAGTTTCATCTTTAGGTGTTTATGGAATTATTATGGGTGGTTGGGCTTCAAATTCAAAATATCCTTTTCTCGGTGCAATTCGATCAGCAGCTCAAATGGTATCTTACGAAGTTTCAATTGGCGTTATTATAATTAATGTTTTGCTTTGTGTTGGTTCGTTAAACTTAAACGATATAGTTATGGCTCAAGAAGATCTATGGTTTGTAATTCCATTATTTCCAATGTTTGTAATTTTTTTTATTTCAGCGTTGGCAGAAACAAATAGACCACCATTTGACTTACCAGAGGCAGAAGCAGAGCTCGTTGCAGGATATCAAACTGAATATTCTGGAATGATGTATGCAATGTTTTGGTTGGGTGAGTATGCAAATATTCTTCTTATGTGTGCCATGGGAGCAATTCTTTTTTTAGGTGGATGGTTGTCTCCAATTGAAATTTATCCATTCACTTTAATTCCAGGTGCTATCTGGTTAATCTTTAAAATTTTATTTCTTTTTATACTATTTGCGTTGGTAAAAGCTATTGTACCAAGATATAGATATGATCAGTTGATGAGACTCGGTTGGAAAATTTTTCTACCTTTAGCTTTAACATGGGTAGTTCTTACATCAAGTTACCTATTTTACTTTAACCTACTACCAATTAATTAATTATGAAAATTTCAAGAATATTTAAAACAATTTTAATGTTAGATTTTCTAGGAGGTCTTACTATTGCTTTAAGAGAACTTTTTAAATCTAAAAAAACAATTAATTATCCTTTTGAAAAAGGAAAAATTAGTCCAAGATTTAGAGGTGAACACGCCTTAAGAAGATACCCTGATGGTGAAGAAAGATGTATTGCTTGTAAATTATGCGAAGCTGTATGCCCAGCTCAAGCAATTACAATCGAATCTTCAGAGAGAGAGGATGGTAGTAGAAAAACTACCCGATATGATATTGATATGATGAAGTGTATTTATTGTGGTCTTTGTGAAGAATCTTGCCCTGTGGATGCAATAGTTCAAGGACCAAATTTTGAATTTTCAACAGAAACAAGAGAAGAACTTTATTACAATAAAGAAAAACTTTTGGATAATGGTGATAGATGGGAAAATATTTTAGCTGCTAATATTAAAGCAGATAAACCTTATAGATAATAATTATGTTAGCACATGCCATTTTTTTTTACATCTTTTCATTAATAGCAATTATTTCTGCGATAATGGTTACAGTTTCTAAAAACACTGTTCATTCTGTCTTTTTTTTAATTTTAGATTTTATTAGTATTTCTTGTTTATTTATAATGATAGGTGCAGAATTTCTTGGCATGATAATGTTAATTATTTATGTTGGAGCGGTAGCAGTTTTATTCTTGTTTGTTGTAATGATGTTAAATGTCGCTCAACAAAAAAACCAATGGTTTAGTGCTAGAGAGAGCTCAAAGCATCTTCCTGTTGGATTAATCATCAGTACCATTATATTTTTTGAATTAATTATTGTTATTGGTGGATGGAAATACAAGCCAGATCTTGTTTCATCTATGTCATTAAATATAAATAGTAGCATTAGTAATACTCATGCTATTGGTTATGTTTTATATACTGACTACATTCATATCTTTCAATTAAGTGGAATGATTTTATTAGTTGCAATGATAGGGGCTATTGTTCTTACCTTCAGAAAGAGATCTGGTGTCAAAAAACAAAGTTATTTTAGTCAAATATCTAGAGAAAAAACAGATGGTGTTGAATTGATAGATGTTCCTAGCAATCAAGGGGTTAAGTCTGATGATTGATGTAGGCTTGGGTCACTACCTTACTTTAGGAGCGATAATATTTACCATTGGTATAGTGGGTATATTTTTAAATAGAAAAAATATCATAGTAATATTAATGAGTATTGAGCTTATTCTATTAGCAGTGAATATTAATTTAGTGGCTTTCTCTATATTTTTGAATGACATAACGGGGCAAATTTTTACGCTCTTTATATTAACTGTAGCTGCTGCAGAAGCTGCCATAGGTTTAGCAATAATAGTGGTTTATTACCGTAACTCATCATCAATTGATGTTGAAAAAATAAATAGTTTGAAAGGATAATATGGAATTTGCATTATTATTTCTTCCACTGCTAGCATCTATTATATCTGGTTTTTTTGGTAAATTTATAGGTGACAGAAATTCAGAGATCATAACCAGTGTTTTTGTTTCAATTTCAGCACTACTATCTTTGACTTTATTTTATCAAGTTATTGTCAGTGGCTATGAGAGTAATGTGGTTATTGCTACTTGGATTAATTCAGGAACACTTGATGTAAATTGGTCTATTAAAGTGGACGCGTTATCTTCAGTAATGCTTGTTGTTGTAACTTTAGTTTCTTCACTAGTTCATATTTACTCTATTGGTTATATGTCTCACGATCCTCATAAACCAAGATTTATGGCATATCTTTCTCTTTTTACGTTTGCAATGTTAACGTTGGTTACATCCGATAATTTTCTTCAATTATTTTTTGGATGGGAGGGCGTAGGCCTTTGTTCTTACTTTTTAATTGGCTTTTGGTATAAAAAAGATTCAGCAAATGCAGCGGCTATAAAAGCTTTCGTAGTTAATAGAGTAGGTGATTTTGGATTTGCCCTAGGAATATTTTTAATTTTTTATCTATTTGGTACCGTCAATTACTCCGAGGTATTTCAACAAATTCCACAAATTATTGACAAAGAATTATTATTTTTAGGAATGCACATCAAAGCCATTGATTTAATTTGTATCCTTTTATTTATTGGAGCCATGGGTAAATCAGCACAAATTCTTTTACACACATGGCTTCCTGACGCTATGGAAGGTCCTACACCTGTGTCAGCATTAATACATGCAGCTACTATGGTTACTGCAGGCGTATTTTTGGTTGTTAGATGCTCCCCAATTTTTGAATATTCCCCTTTAACTTTAAATATTATTACAGTAGTTGGAATGACAACTGCTTTTTTTGCTGCAACTGTAGCTTTAGTTCAAACAGATATAAAAAAAATTATTGCTTACTCAACATGTAGTCAGTTAGGTTATATGTTTTTTGCAGTTGGTGTTGGTGCTTACAATGTTGCAATGTTTCATCTATTCACTCATGCATTTTTTAAGGCTTTACTTTTCTTGGGGTCAGGATCTGTAATTCATTCATTTAAAGATGAACAAGATATTAATCAAATGGGGGGAGTGCATAAAAAGTTACCTTATACTTGGATTTTGATGATTATTGGAACGCTAGCTCTTACAGGTTTCCCTTTTCTTTCTGGCTTTTACTCAAAAGATGCAATTATAGAATTTGCCTATCTCAGAGGTAATACGGTAGGTTATTATGCTGCTGGTGTTGGTATTTTAACAGCATTACTTACCTCGATATATTCGTGGAGATTAATTTTTAAAACATTTCATGGAACTTATAATAATCAAAAATTGAAAATTGAAGAAATGCACGAGTCCCCTATGGTGATGCTTATACCTTTGATTGTACTAGCAATTGGTGCAATTTTTGCAGGTTTTTTGTTTAAAGATTTATTTATTGGTCATGGAGAAGAAAATCATTTTTGGGGAGAGTCTATTAAGTTTATAACACCACTAAGCACAGATCACCCACCTTTATTGGTTATCTTAATCACGCCCATACTTGTCCTTTTATCCATTCCTATTGCCTACTATTTATTTGTAAAAAATAAAGAATTACCAAATCAATTTGCTCAATCTAACAAACCTCTACATAATTTTTTAGTTAACAAATGGTACTTTGATGAATTATATGACTTTATATTTATTCAATCTTCCAAAAAAATAGGATTATTTTTTTGGAAAATAATAGATGTAAAAATTATTGATAAATTTGGACCTGATGGTCTTTCTCTATTAATCAAAAACCTATCATTAAGAGCTAGTAAATTTCAAAGTGGATTTATTTATCAATATGCCTTCATGATATTGATAGGTCTTTCTGCGTTATTAACTTTTTTAATTTTATACTAATGAATTTTCCAATTTTATCTTCTCTAATTCTTTTACCAACTATTGGAGCTTTATTTTTATTGTTTTCAAAAGATAAAAATTCAAATACAGGTAAATACGTTGCTTTATTTACTTCTTTTGTTAACTTTTTAATCTCAATTTATTTATGGTATTTATTTGACCCTTCAACATCTAGCTTTCAATTTGTTGAAAATAAAGAATGGTTAAAGGGGTTTGTTAATTATAAAGTGGGTATAGATGGAATATCAATTCTATTTATTATTTTAACAACTCTTATAACTCCTCTTTGTATAATATCAGTTAACAATACAATTAAAAATAGATTGAGAGATTTTCTTATTGCGATATTAGTGATGGAAAGTTTAATGATAGGGGTTTTTTGTTCACTTGATTTAGTGGTATTTTACTTATTCTTTGAAGCTGGATTAATTCCTATGTTTTTGATTATTGGAATTTGGGGTGGAGCAAGAAGAGTTTATTCTGCTTTTAAATTTTTTTTATACACATTGCTTGGGTCTGTTCTAATGTTGGTTGCAATAATTTCAATTTATTGGATTGCTGGCACAACCGATATAGTTCAACTTTATGAATTAGGTATAGATACAAAATATCAAAACTTATTGTGGCTTGCTTTTTTTAGCTCTTTTGCTGTTAAAACACCTATGTGGCCTGTTCATACTTGGTTGCCCGATGCTCACGTAGAAGCACCAACTGCTGGTTCGGTTCTTCTTGCTGCAATTCTATTAAAAATGGCAGGATATGGTTTTATTAGATTCTCATTAGGCTTATTTCCTGTAGCCTCAGAAATATTTACTCCTTTAGTGTATTCATTAAGTTTAATTGCAATTATTTACGCGTCTCTAGTTGCCTTAATGCAAGAAGATATGAAAAAACTAATAGCATATTCTTCTGTGGCCCATATGGGGTTTGTAACTTTAGGAATTTTTACAATTACTCAGCAGGGTATTGAAGGAAGTATAATTCAAATGATTAGTCATGGGCTTGTTTCAGCTGCATTATTTTTATGTGTGGGTGTAGTTTATGATCGTATGCACTCAAGGTTAATTAAAACTTATGGTGGTCTAGTTTCAGTGATGCCTAAATATTCAATTTTATTTATGTTATTTACTTTGGCTGCTTTAGGGCTTCCTGGCACTAGTGGTTTTATAGGAGAATTTTTAATTTTAATGGGTGCATTCAAGGATAATTTTTTAGTAGCAGTTATTGCTAGTTTGGGTGTAATTTTTGGGGCTGCATATATGTTATGGCTATATAGAAGGGTGATTTTTGGAAAATTAATAAACAAAGATCTTCTAAAAATACCAGATTTAGATAATTCAGAAAAATTTATTTTATGGAGTTTAGCTATACCAGTATTATTCTTTGGTTTTTACCCAGAACCACTTATTAATACGATTGAAGTATCGGTAAATGACTTAATTGAAATGTATAATTTTAACTTAAATATGTTTGGTCCTGAGGTACAAAAGTAATGATTAATTTGAATTTTATTTCTCCTGAAATCTTTATCTCTTTATCGATAATGTTTTTATTAATTCTGGGTGTTTTTAAAAAAAATAGCTCAAATTTAATTCACAATCTTTCAATAGGGCTTTTACTGATTACTGGAATTTTAATATTAAATAATCCTCTTGATAGAGCTGTAACCTTATTTGGAAATAGCTATGTAATTGACAGCCTCTCATCTTTAATGAAAATTCTTACAATTATAGGTGGAGCTTTTGTTTTATTAATTTCAACAAAATATTTAAAAATATCTAAAATTTTTCTAATAGAATATCCAATTTTAATCCTTTGTTCAATTTTAGGAATGATGGTTATGATTAGCTCTAATGATCTTATGGTTTTTTATATTGGTCTTGAATTACAGTCATTAGCCTTGTATGTTTTGGCATCATTTAATAGGGATCAATTAAAATCATCTGAATCAGGTCTTAAATATTTTGTATTAAGTGCACTTTCTTCTGGTTTGTTACTTTATGGTTGTTCTTTAATTTATGGGTTTTCTGGATCAACTAATTTTAATATTATTGGTAATTCAATGGATTCTACTCATTATGGACTAACATTTGGGATAGTTTTTATCTTAGTCGGATTGGCATTTAAAATATCTGCTGTACCATTTCATATGTGGGCACCTGATGTTTATGAAGGATCACCAACATCTGTAACATTATTTTTTGCTATAGTTCCTAAGGTTGCGGCTTTAACTGTCTTTATTAGATTCTTATATGTCCCATTTTTTAATATGATCGATCAATGGCAACCTATCATAATTTTTTTATCAATTGCCTCAATGATATTTGGAGCTGTTGCAGCAATTGGGCAGGGTAATTTAAAAAGATTAGTTGCGTATAGCTCTATTGGTCATATTGGTTATGCTTTAGCAGGACTTTCTGTTGGAACTAATGAGGGTATTCAATCATCTATAGTTTATATTTCTATCTACTTAGTAATGAATTTTGGCTTATTCAGTTGCTTGCTTATGATGAAACGAAATGATCAATACTTTGAAACTATTGATGACTTATCTGGACTATCAAAAAACCATCCGGTTTTATCATTATCATTACTTATTATACTCTTTTCATTAGCGGGCATTCCACCGTTGGCGGGTTTTTTTGCTAAATTTTATGTATTTAAATCTGTAATTGAGCAATCAATGTATTTTCTAGCAATTGTCGGTTTATTATCAACCGTGATTGCTGCCTTTTATTATCTAAGAATAATTAAAGTTATTTATTTTGACGAAGAAAAAGAAAAATATGACACTGATCATAGTGTTTGGTTAAAAATATCTTTAACACTTTCAACATTGTTAATTCTTTTGTACTTTATTTTTCCTAGCAAATTGGTGGAAATTGTATCTAGAATTAATATAATTTAATGAAGTTAAAAAAGTTTAATTTTAAAATCATAAAGAGTACAAACGATAGAGCATTTCAGATAATTAAAAACACTAATAATAAATCAGGAATTGTAATCGCTGAGAAACAGAAAAGAGGAAGAGGTCGATATGGGAAAAAATGGATCTCATTCAAGGGAAATTTATTTGTTAGTATTTTTTTCCAAGTTAACATGGTTCAATTATCATTGAATAATTTGACAAAAATAAACTGTCTTTTGGTAAAAAAATTATTATCTAATTTTTATAAAGATAAAATTATGGTTAAAAAGCCGAATGATTTATTAATAAATAATATGAAAATTTCAGGTATATTACAGGAAACATTGTCTAAATCAGACAAAACATTTATTATAGTTGGCATAGGTATAAATTTGATTAAGAGTCCTTCTATTAAAGGTTATTTGACTACAAATCTTTTTGATTTAACTGGTGTAAAAATTTCCCCTAATAATGCAGCTTTAAAACTAAAAAAAATTTATGAAACTTTTATTCCAATGTTTCCTAAATTTAATATAAAAAACTTTGATAGAAATTTAAAATGATTATTGTTGGTGATATAGGAAATACAGAAACTAAAATTTGTTTGGTAAACTCTAAAAATATAATTATTAAAAGAGTTACTTTGATAACAAAAAAGATAAATTATCCTTTGCTTAAAAAATCTTTATCTAGTTTAAGTTTAAAAGATAAAGTAATTGATAAATGTTTATTTTGTAGTGTTGTTCCAAAATCATTCAATGAAATTAAGAGTTTTTTTAATAAAACTTATAAAATTAAATGTACAGAACTTAAGAAACTTAAGTTAAATAAATTGATTAAGATTAAGGTTAACTATAAACAAATTGGTTCAGATAGATTGGCAAACGCTATTAGCGTTATTAATAATAAAGATAATTTTATAATTTTAGATTTTGGGACTGCTACAACATTTGATGTTTTGATTAAAAATACCTATCATGGCGGTGTTATTGCACCTGGCGTTAAGCTTTCACTTGATACGTTGTCGGATAAGGCAACGCAAATTCCAAAGATTAGTTTAAAAAAAACGAACAAAGTTGTTGGTTTAAATACTATTAGTGCAGTTAGAGCAGGCTTTTTTTGGGGTTATGAGGGTTTAATTGACAATATTGTTAATTTAATTAAGAAAGAGACCAAGATGTCCTTTAAAATAATAATTACTGGAGGATTTTCTAATTTATTCAAAAATTCAACAAAAACGAAAGTTACATTAAATAAAGACATTACAATTAACGGCCTAATCAGAGCCACTACTTTAATTAAATAAATATGAAAGATGAACTATTATTTTGCCCTTTAGGAGGCTCAGGAGAAATCGGCATGAATATGAACTTGTTTGCCTACGGAAAACCAGGTGAACATAAATGGATCATGGTTGACATAGGGGTTACATTTGCTGATGATACCTTACCAGGAATTGATCTGATTTACCCTGACCCTGGATTTATTGTGGATAAAAAAGAAGACCTTTTAGGAATTATTTTAACACATGCACATGAAGATCACATAGGAGCAATTGCACATCTTTGGCCTCAATTAAAATGTAAAATTTATGCAACTCCATTTACTGCAGTTTTAATAAAAGAAAAACTTAAAGAAAAGAATATTGATGCAACTAATTATCTAAAAATAGTTCAATTAAATGGAACAGTAGATTTAGATCCTTTTAAAATAGAGTACATCACGTTAACTCACTCAATTCTTGAACCTAACGGTCTTAGAATTGAAACTCCAGCTGGTGTAATATTGCATACGGGAGATTGGAAGATTGACCCAGAACCATTGATTGGTGAAAAAATTAATTCCGACAGACTTAAAGAAATTGGTAAAGAAGGTGTCCTTGCTATGGTTTGTGATTCAACAAATGTATTTAGTATGGGAAAAGCTGGTTCAGAATTAGATGTTAGAAAAAGTTTATTAAATATTATGGGTAGCCTTAAAAAAAGAATTGTTATGGCTTCTTTTGCATCAAATGTTGCACGCATGGAAACAGCTTTCTATTGTGCAGAAAAAACTGGTAGACAAATATCTCTAGTTGGAAGATCCATGCATAGAATATTTAAAGCAGCAAGGCAATGCGGTTATTTAAAAAATGTTATTGAACCTATAGATGCACGTGAAGCAAAAAAAATTGCTAGGGAAAAAATAGTTTACCTTTGTACTGGTAGTCAAGGTGAGCCTATGGCAGCACTTATGAGAATTTCAAGTTATACTCATCCAGATGTATTCATCGAAAAAGATGATGCTGTTATTTTTTCATCTAAAATTATTCCAGGTAATGAAAAAAAATTATACAAACTTCAAAATCAACTAGTTAGGGATGGTATTGAAGTTATTTCAGAGGAAAGTGAATTTGTTCATGTTTCTGGCCACCCAAATAGAGATGATCTAAGAGAAATGTATGATTGGGTCAAACCTCAATGTGCAGTCCCTGTACATGGAGAACATAGACACATGATTGAACATATGAAATTCGCACACGAAATGAAAGTCCCACACCCGGTTCAAGTAGAAAACGGTGATATTGTAAAATTAGCTCCAGGTAAACCACATGTTTTTGATAAAGCTCCAAGTGGTAGACTTTATTTAGATGGAAATATGAGTGTTGAAGAAAACGCTCAATCAATCAAAGATAGAAAAAATATAGCCGCTAATGGATATATGGAGGTTACAATTTTAATTACTGCAAAGGGTAATATTCACAAAAAACCCGTATTAACCTTTAGAGGGTTGCCTGTTTATGATGTTGATGAATTCATCTATGAATTAGATGAAGCAATAGAAAAAACCACTAGAACCTTTTCTACAAAAAGTAAAAAACAAGAATACAATTTAATTGATGCTTTAAAAATTACTTGTAGAAAATGCGCTAAAGAATTGACTGGTAAAAGACCATTTATAAATATCAATCTTGTAAGAATCTAGATGAGCGTAACAGGCCTTGCTATAATTTATATTATAATTTGGTGGATAGTTTTTTTTACAATTCTTCCAATTGATGTAAATAGACTAAAATCTGTTAAAATTGAAGGTGAAGACGCTGGTTCTCCAGAAAATCCTAAAATGTTAAAAAAATTTATTTATTGTACTGGTATTACAACTGTTATTTTCGTGATAATTTATTTACTGATAAAATATGAATATTTAAACTTAAGATATATAATTAGCTAAAAATGTACATTTCAAAATCATTCATACCAATACTAAAAAATAACCCATCAGAAGCAAAAATTAAATCACATCAATTAATGCTTAGAGTAGGAATGATTAAGCAATCTTCCGCGGGTATTTATTCTTGGTTACCATTGGGTTTTAAGGTAATGAAAAAAATTGAACAAATAGTTAGAGAAGAGCAGAACAAAATTGGTGCTCAAGAAATACTTATGCCAACTATTCAACCTAGTGATATTTGGAAAGAAAGTGGTCGTTACGACGACTATGGAGATGAAATGCTTCGCATTAAAGATAGACAAGGTAGGGAGATGCTTTATGGCCCAACCAACGAAGAGCTAGTAACAGACATATTTAGATCAAGTGTTAAATCTTATAAATCATTACCTCAATTACTGTACCACATACAATGGAAATTTAGAGACGAAGTTAGACCAAGATTTGGAATTATGAGAGGTAGGGAATTTTACATGAAGGATGCATATTCTTTTGATGTAAACGATGAAGATGCAACTTTCTCGTATAATAAATTCTTTTTCTCATACTTAAAAACATTTAAAAGATTGGAACTTTCAGCAATACCAATGGCTGCTGATACAGGACCTATTGGTGGAAACCTTTCTCATGAATTTATTATTTTAGCAGATACTGGTGAAAGTAAAATTTTTACTGATAAAAGAATTTTTGATTTAGATAGTAAAGGTTCAATCATGGATAGAAAATCCTTAGAAGATCTAAGAAAAAAATATGAACAGTATTATTCAGTTGCTGATGAAAAATTTAATAAAGACGAATTCGAAAAAGAAGTGTCTGAAGAAAATAGACTAATTACCAAAGGTATTGAAGTAGGTCATATTTTTTATTTTGGAGATAAATATTCAAAAGCTTTAAATGCAGCAGTAGATCTTCCGGGTGGTAAAAAAGATTTTGTTAAAATGGGATCGTATGGAATTGGTGTATCAAGACTAGTTGGTGCAATTATAGAAGCAAAATATGATGAAAAAGAAGAAATAATGAAATGGCCATTCTCTGTGGCACCATACGAACTTGCCATAATACCCATGATTAATAAAAATGACACATCGGCATTAGACAAAGCAAAAAAACTTTTTAAGCATTTTGAAATTAAAAATATTGATACAATTATTGATGATATGGATGAAAATCTTTCATCTAAAATTAAAAAATTTAATTTGATAGGTGTGCCTTATCAAATAATTTTAGGAAAAAAATCAGATGGTGATTTATTAGAATTTAAAGAAATTGGAAAAAATCCCAAAAGTTTAACCATAGATCAAATAACTCAAATTTTAACTGAACAAAAATTAAAAAATTGATTTCTGCATTAGAAAAAGAAATTACACTTAGATATCTAAAAACCAGAAAAAAAGACGGTTTTTTAAATATAATATCTATTTTTTCATTTATCGGAATTAGCTTAGGAGTTGCAGTGTTAATTATTGTGATGTCTGTTATGAATGGCTTTAGAACTGAGTTAATTAATAAGATTGTAGGATTTAATGCTCATGTTACCGTTAAGCCATATGAGAGCCCTATTAGTCTAGAACAATTAAATAATAAAAATTTGAAATTAATTTCAGAAGAATTAATACTTAGTAATTCTGGTGAAGCAATTGTCATTAGTAAAGACTACACCAAAGGCCTAATTTTAAGAGGTTACAGCAGTGAAAACTTTTTAAAACTTGATGTTGTGAAAAAAGGTAACTTAATTGATAAATCAAGTCAATTAACAAAGAATTCGATATCAATAGGTAAAGAATTAAGTTTTAATTTAGATCTTGGTGTGGGTGATAAAGTATCAATTATGTCTCCAGTAGGCATAGAAACGATTATAGGAAGCTTACCTAGACAAGAAACTTTTATTATTAGTTCAATTTTTGATAGCGGTTTAGCCGATTTTGATGCCAACATAGCTTTCATAAATTTAGACACATTGGAAAATTTTTTTAATCTTAAAAAAGAAAAGCGTAACCTAGAAATTTATTTGAACAACCCATCAAATATTAAAGAAGAAAAAAATAAAATTCAAAAAATATTCAAAAATGAATTTGTATATAGTTGGGCTGATATGAATAGTTCATTGTTTTCTGCGTTAAAGGTTGAAAGAAATGTAATGTTTATAATCTTATCTTTGATTATTATAGTGGCTGCTTTTAATATTATTTCTGGGCTTACAATTCTGGTAAAAAATAAAACAAGAGATATAGCTATATTAAAGTCAATCGGCGTCCTAAATAAATCCATTGTTAAGATATTTTTTCTTGTCGGAGTTATTATTGGAACTACAGCAACTTTCTTTGGAATTTTTTTAGGTGTAATGTTTTCTTTGTATATAGAAAACTTGAGAGAGTTTTTAAGCAACACATTTAATATTAGTTTGTTTCCTGAGGAGATTTATTTTTTAAGCACAATGCCTTCAGAAATCAACCCGACTTCAATTTTTATTATTTCCCTTTGTTCGATCTTTATAACAATTATTGTTTCAATTTTTCCTGCAATAAAAGCTTCAAAATTAGACCCAGTTAAAGGACTTAAGTATGAATAATTTGATATCATTAAAGAACATTTCAAAATCTTTTTCTAACAATAGAAAAATAAATGTTTTAAAAAAAATAAATTATTCTTTTGTAAAAGGTAAGATTTATTCTGTAGTTGGTCCATCCGGATCGGGAAAATCTACGTTATTAAATGTTTTATCAATGATAGATAAACCTACTACTGGTTCTTTGTTAGTTGGTAATACACCAGTTAACTTTAACGATAATTCAAAAAATGATAAAATTAGATCAAGTAAAATTGGGATTATCTATCAACAAAATAATTTACTTCCAGATTTTACTGCATTAGAAAATGTTTATTTAGCTGGTCTAGCTTTAACCAATGACAAAAGGAATTCAATCATTCGAGCTAAAAAAGTTATAAAAACAATGGGTCTTTCATCACGTGAGTCACATTTTCCTTCGGAATTATCAGGGGGTGAGATGCAAAGAATTGCAATGGCTAGAGCACTCATTAATGAGCCTGAAATTATATTAGCAGATGAGCCTACTGGCAGTTTAGATCACAATACCGCCAAAGATGTTTTTAATGTTTTGTATAATTTGAAAAATAAAAATAGATTAATAATCTATGCAACTCATAATAGATTTTTTGCAAATATGGCTGATTGCAAATTAGAAATGATTGATGGTAATATAAGGACTATCAATGCCAGAATTAAGTAATCAAAACTTTAATCATTTAAAGATTCACACACAGTATTCAATCTGTGAAGGAGCTATCAAAATTGATAATTTAAAAGATTTCTGTAAAGAAAAAAAAATACCTTGTCTGGGTCTTTCAGATACATCCAATTTATGTGGTGCACTGGAGTTTGCTGAAAATATTTCTAAGGTTGGTACACAACCAATTATTGGTACTCAAATTTATTTTAGATTTGAAGATACGACAGGACTATTACCCTTGATAGCTCTTAACGAAAATGGATATAAGAGAATCATAGAGCTCTCCTCAAGATCTTACCTTGAAAATGATGCTTTATCTGACCCTCATTTAGATATTAAGGAACTTTTAATAGATACGGAAGGTGTGTCCTTACTTTCTGGAACTATTCAAGGTTTATTTGGTAAATTATTTGAAAAAGGTCGTTTAGATGAAATATCAAAACTATATAAGAATTTATCATCAAAATTTAATGATAACTTTTACTTAGAAATTCAAAGGCACGGTGATCAAAATGAAATTGCTTTTGAAAAATTTAATTTAGAACAATCTTTAAAAATTAAAATACCAATTATTGCCACTAATGAAGTTTATTATTTAACATCTGACATGCACGAAGCTCATGATGCATTAACTTGCATTGGCTCTAAAACCTACGTTAATGAAAAAAATAGAACTAAGTACAGCAATCAACATTACTTTAAGTCTAATGAAGAAATGTCAGAATTGTTCTCAGATCTTCCTGAGGCCTTAGAGAATAATTTGAACTTGCCATTCAAATGTAATTTTAGACCACAATTTTCTAAACCAGTATTGCCAAATATCAGCTCTGAAAAAGGTGGTAGTGCCGATGAAATACTTAAAAAAGATTCATTGGATGGGCTGAAAGAAAAATTTATAAAAGTTTTTAAGATTGAACAAAATAATTTACATAATAATGATAAATTTTTAAAATATAAAGACAGATTAGATCATGAACTAAAAATCATTATTGAAATGAAATATCCCAGTTATTTCTTAATTGTCTCTGATTATATTAAGTGGGCTAAGAATAACGATATTCCAGTAGGACCTGGCAGAGGGTCTGGAGCAGGTTCACTTGTTGCCTGGTGCTTGTCTATTACAGATGTAGACCCAATAAAATTTAATTTGATATTTGAAAGATTTTTAAACCCTGATCGTGTATCGATGCCTGACTTTGATATAGATTTCTGTGAGGAAAAAAGAGATCTTGTTTTCAAGTATTTAACAACTAAATATAAAGACAGTGTTGCACACATAATCACTTTTGGTAAATTAAAAGCAAGAATGGTTATTAGAGATGTTGGTAGAGTACTAGGTTTGCCATATGGTTTTGTTGATAGTATTTCAAAAATGATACCATTTGATCCTTCAAGACCACAAAGTTTAGCTGAATGTATTAATAGTGAGCCACGACTTCAAAAATTAGTTAAAGAAGATCCTCGTGTAAAAAAATTAACTGATCTTTCTTTAAAACTAGAAGGCTTGAATAGAAATGTAGCAACTCATGCTGCCGGTGTCGTAATTGCAGATAGAAAATTAACAGATGTTGTCCCTTTATACAAAGATGCATCGGCTGATTTATTACTACCATCTACACAATTTGACATGTATTCAGCAGAAAATGCTGGTTTAATTAAGTTTGATTTTTTAGGTTTAAAAACTTTAACTGTAATTAATAGAACTCAAAAATTAATTAATAAGAAAGTTAAAGACTTTAAAATTGAAGACATTGATTTTGAAGATAAAAAAGTTTTTGACCTATTGTCTTCTGGCCATACAGTTGGATTATTCCAGGTGGAGAGTGCTGGGATGCGTGAAGCGTTATTACAGATGAAACCTAATCATATTGAAGACATCATTGCATTAGTTGCTCTTTATCGTCCAGGACCTATGAGCAACATACCAGTTTATAACGACTGTAAGCATGGTAGACAAACACCAGATTACTTACATCCATTGCTAGAGGATATCCTTAAACCAACATACGGTGTTATTATTTATCAAGAACAAGTGATGCAAATTGCTCAAAAACTCTCTGGGTTTACAGCGGGTGAAGCTGATATTTTAAGAAGAGCTATGGGTAAAAAGAAGAGAGCAGAACTAGAAAAGCAAAAACAAGGTTTTATTGCTGGTGCTCTTAAAAAAGGAATTAGCAAAGATGTTGCTGCAGGTATATTTTTAAAGATTGAACCATTTGCTGAATATGGTTTTAATAAAAGTCACGCTGCAGCTTATGCAATAATCTCATATCAAACTGCTTTTTTAAAAACTTATTATCCAATGGAATTTTTTGCAGCATCCATGACAATGGATTTATCAAATCAAAATAAACTTGGAGAATTTCATGAAGAACTTAAGAGAATTGATATTAAAGTTGTACGCCCAGATATTAATAAATGTTTTGCAGATTTTCAATTTGATGAAAATAACTTCTATTATGCGTTAGGTGGCATTAAGAGTGTAGGCTATGAAGCCATATCAAACGTTGTTAAAGAAAGAAAAGAAAATGGTGAATTTAAATCAATAAATGACTTTTTAAATAGGGTTAACCCTAAAGATATTAATAAACTACAATTAGAAGGTTTAGTTAAAGCTGGGGCTTTCGATAATATAGATAACAATAGACAGGCATTATTTAATTCAATTCCAAATTTTATTCTTAAAACAAAAAATATTTATGAAAATAAAGCAGCAAATCAAATTGACCTTTTCGACTCTGATGAAGAACAGGATAATGAAATAGTTCTTAATATTGAGGATTGGAAATTTGAAGATAGATTGTCTAGAGAGTTTGAGGCTGTAGGTTTTTTTATATCAGATCACCCATTAAATCAGTTTAAAGAAATTTTTGATGATTACAAAATAGTTGATTATGCAAAATTTAATTTGGATGATAATATAAAAGATGCAAATATTGCAGCAACACTTTTAAAAATTACCGAAAGAAAAACTGCAAAGGGTAATTCATATGGTGTTATCAAATTTACAGATTTATCCAGTGTTTTTGAGCTCTTTATTTTTTCTGATATTCTGGAATTAAATAGAGAGTCTCTTATAGAGGGTAATTCTTTAATTATAACCTTAATCAAAACTATTTCTAATGATGAAAGTAGATTTAAAAGAATAAATGTTCAAAAAATAGCTTCACTTAAAGATCTTTTTAATAAACCTGTTAATGAAATTATATTCAATATTAAGTCTGTTAATGACATCGCTAAAATATCTGATTTAGTAAATGAAGAAGGTACAACAGAAGTAAAAATTAATATTAAAGATGAAAATAACGATATTAGCTTTAAACTTAAAAATAGACGGTTTATTGATAGAAAAGCCATAAATATCTTAAGAAAGAGTGATATTTCTACCATTATTAGGTAAAAAAGACTTGTTTGTTTTACAAATAATTTGTAAATAGCTCTTAAATTAAATTAACACTCACACAGTTTGTGGTTTTATACCTCCGGTCCTTAAGTGGAAATTACTGTGGTGGCTTAACCGGGAATAAATATGAAAATACCAAGTCTAACTATCCAACAATTATTAGAAGCAGGCGTTCACTTAGGTCACAAGACTTTAAGATGGAACCCAAAGATGAAAAAATATATCTTTGGCAAAAGAGATTCAATTCACATTATTGATTTAACTCAAACATTAGAATTAACAAATGTAGCTTTAGAAAAAGTCTACAATACTATTGCTAATAACGGTAAAATTCTTTTTGTATCAACTAAAAAACAAGCATCAGAGGCTATTGCAGAAATAGCAAAAGAAACTGGCCAATATTTTGTAAATTACAGATGGTTAGGTGGAATGTTAACTAACTGGGGAACTATTTCTGGTTCAATTAAAAAGATGAAGAAATATGAAGCTGACCTTGTAGCTGAAAATAGAGGCTTTACAAAAAAAGAACTATTAAAAATGAGTGTCAAAAAAGACAAATTAGAAAGAGCTCTAGGTGGAATTGCTGAAATGAAAAAAGTTCCAGATCTAGTTTTTATTATTGATACAAACTATGAATCTTTAGCTATTGCAGAAGCATCTAAATTAGGTATTCCAATTTGTGCAATATTAGATAGTAACTCAAATCCAGATGGAATTGATTTTCCAATTCCTGGCAATGATGATGCTAGAAGAGCAATTGACCTTTATTGTAATTTAATTAAAGAAACTATTGAAAATGCAAAAAAAGCATCTCCATCTAAAACAGAAGAAAAACTAGAAGTTGAAGATGTTAAGGTAAATGAAAAATCTACAAAAACTGTTCAAGAATTAGATAGAGAAAAAT